>PMCF01000141.1 GCA_003154115.1 Anaerolineae bacterium | reverse complement strand
GCCGCATCGCGGATGACTCGGGTCGGTGCACTCAGCAACAAAGGCGTCTTCATCCGTTACCTCCTGAGTGCTCGAGGATAACACATAATCAATCAAACTTGCTCATCTCTCCCACCAATCTGAGGAGAACCTTTTTTATCAGGAGACCCAACCCATGGCGCCACGGACTCGCATTTTCATTGACTTCTGGAACTTTCAAATATCTCTCATTGAGGCCACTTCGGCGAAGTATCGACCTGATTGGAAGAAGATCCCGCAATGGATCATGACAGAGGCACAAAACGTTATCGGCCAACCTCTGATATATGATGGCACTCAGATTTATATATCCTACGATCCGGCAAACAGAAAAGATGCCGGGTTGCACGATTTCGCTATCAATACATTAGATCGATTCCCGGGCATACAAGTCACTATGACTGAACGAAAACCGAAAAACGCTCCAACCTGCCCGCAATGTCACAGCGCGGTTGATAATTGCCCGAAGTGCGGGAGTACCATGACTAGAACGATCGAGAAGGGTGTTGACACGGCCATCGTGACCGATATGCTCAAATTAGCATGGGAGGGCGTGCTTGATGTCGCTATTCTGGTGTCGTCTGATAGAGATTTCATGCCAGCGGTAGACGTTTTGTCCGCGAAAGGATACAAAGTGATCAATGCTCATTTTCCACCCGGCGGGATGAATCTGGCTAGAACTTGTTGGGCAAGTATAGATTTAAGAAGCGGAATCAACGCATTTGCGAGATAAATCGATCCGATCGATGATCAAGCCCGACCTGCTGGCGAAAGAAAACCTTCGAGGTCTTGTGTTTGACGCGAGGAATGACAATGAATACAACAGTCCTTCTTGTCTTGCATGGTTTGGCAGTAGGTCTTGTAGCATCGGCGATTATGGCGTTATTTTGGTATGCAATTTTACCTCGATTGCCTTTGCAAGATTTGCTGGATCGATGCAACAAGGTCTTGCCTTATTCGGGCTGTTTCTTGGCGTTTCTTTATCTCATCGGCTTTATCATGGGCGGCGTGATTATCGTGATAGTTGCCTTTGTTGTTGTAGAAACGGTCGCACAAGTTGCCGGTGTTGTAATTCCGCCTAGTGACGACGCGCGCTTCTTGTCAATGGGTATGTTTGTCGGATCTTTAATTGGATCTGTACTCTTTAGTTTGCTCAGACCTGTGGTTCGTGAATATCGCAAGCGGACTGGAAAAGATCACTCCTCCTCATGATCAAAAGGCTTTTCCACTTCCAACTGGCCCTCTTCTCTCTTCCAAAAGTGACGAACGGCTCGATCATCGGGATAGACAGTCGAAGCCGCACTCTCGATGTCGAATTCGAACAAGATGTAACGATCCGCCGGCGCATAGCTGGATAAGCTCACCGCTAACGCCCGCAGTTTATCATCATCGACCCGATGCGCGTGGCCCGTAATATTAAATTCCCCACTCGCCCCGCTGTTGTCGCTCACTGCGCCATGAATGGCGTAGTGTCCATCGCGCTGCAAATCGTGTCCTTTGGGCGAGGTCGGCTCCATGAACACAAACAAGTGCCCTGTCCGATGATGGGCGTCATCGGATGGACGCGCGGCGAACCATCTTGGCGGCGTGAGCGGCCAGCGTGGTCTTGCCCTGTCCGCCGTAACCGTATACCACGATGATCGGTTTTTCGGCCAGCGTGCGTTGTAAGTGCAGCATTTCGCGCGCACGTCCGTGGAAGCCGTGTTGAGGCTCTTTCGGAAATCCGCCACGCGCAGGATAGGTAGGGACTCGCTCTATCCCTCCATCCCTCGTTCCCTCCGTCGATGGAGAGACAGCGGGAGGGAGAGACGGAGAGAACGGAGCAGGATCAATCGATTGCTGATAGAGCGCAGGCAGGAACCAATCGCGCAGTTGGATGGCTTCCTCTTTGTCGTTGCGATACAACTTGAAGCGTTCGGGCTTCTTTAACATCGCGAAGCGCGCGGCGTCCACGGCCTGCCCGATCGTTTTCCCATTGGCCAGCGCGCCGTAGAACGCGGCGGTCAATAGGCGCGTAGCTTCGACAAAGACGCTGTAGTTCATCGCCAGCACGCTGCCGATGCCGGCCTCGATCAACTTCGCCGCGACGCTGCCGAAGGGATTCGCCTTGTCGGCCTGCGCTGTCTGGCAGGCGTCGAGGATCATCAGCGGCACGCCGGTGTCGTTGAGCAACGTGCCCAGATCGTCGGCATTGACCAGCTGCTCCTCATGCTCATCATTCTCGAACAGCAGATAGCCCAGGCCGGTCTGTGACACATAGACGCCATGCCCGTCAAAATGAACGACGTGGATGGGTGGCAGAGTCTCGCTGCGTACCCGATCGGTCAGCGCCTCTAACGTAGGCGGATACAAGAACTCGACGGTGACCTGATCGCCCAACGGCTCGATCGCGTCCAACAAAGCCTGCGCGCTCGAGCGTGGATCGAGGAAGCCCGCGCCTTCCGGCCGGCTCACCACAAACAGGATGCGCATCGGCAGGGTGAACGCCTGCGGCGGCGCAGCCTTGGTCTTCTTCAAGCGGCGGCGCACACTGATCGGCGGACGCATGGCAAATAAATGCGCGCCTTCATCGGCCAGTAATTCCCACGGCAATTGCAGCACGCGCGGATCGGTCGCGTCGATGGTGATCAGATGCGTTACATTCTTTTCGCGGCGGAACTCGTCGTAGACGCGCAGCAGCTCGCGATCGGCGAACGCCGCATCGAACAACGCCTTGCCCCACGCGTGGAGTTTCGCCTCGATGCCAAGCGCGCGATCGTAGTCCGGCCCCACTGGCCACTGCGGATAGATTTCCAGATACCAGCGCAGATCGGCCAGCACAGTGTGATCGAGCGGGGGCGCAAAATCGATCGGGCCGGCGGACAGGCCCAGCGTTTGCACCTCGACACGCACTTGCAGCGGCGCGTCTTCGGCCTTCGTTGTGGCCGTGAAGTGGATCGCAAGTTCCAGCAGCTTTTCGTCGGACATGTGGCGCGTCCTTGTGAAGAAAATGAGGGCACGCCTAGCATAGCACAAGATCGGCGCGGGGACAAAAAAGCCTGCCAGCAGTTCTCGATGTGCCATTCCGAGGAGCGAAACGACGAGAAATGTCTGTGCCAGGCTGGCAACGCAACCTGCCGGGGGCGAGAGACGGGAGCACTGCACCGCATGTGTTCCTCGCTCCGCTCGGAATGACAACCACCACAGGACGGCGGCTTGAGCAGTTTGAGGCGGGGACAAAAAAAGGCCCCGCTGGTGCGGGGCCTTCATCAACCGATCATTCGTCGGCCGCCAGCACAGCGCTGACGGCTATCTCGAATCCATCCAGCACTTCTGAACGAACCCGCTCGCGCGCGCCGAAATTGCCCACCTGCGCGAAACTGCCCTCGCGCAGCACATACACATCAATCTCGCCCTTCTTCGGATCGACGATCCAGTATTCGCGCACGCCGGCCAGCGCGTACAGGCGATACTTGGTGCGCCGATCGTCAATCCAATTGCCGGGCGAAAGGATTTCCACGATCAGATCGGGGGGGCCGTCGATCCAGCGCTCTTGAATGATATCGAGGCGCTCTTTACGGACGAAGAGGATGTCGGGCTGCACGGGGTTAGCGAAATCGCCCAGCCGCACATCGATCGGAGCCGTCAACACTTTGCCCAAGTGTCTCTGTCGCACAAAGCTGGTCATTTCAAAGGCCAAATTGATGCTGGCGTCTTGATGTGACGTGCTCGGTGCTGGATTCATGTGCAGTTCTCCTTCGATCACTTCATAGCGCCAGCCATCATCAGGCAGCCTGCAGTAGTCTTCGTAAGTCCAGTGACCTTGCGCTGGCCAGACCTGCTCGGCTGGATGTTGGTGATCAATTGATTGAATAGCCATACCGCCACCCCCTATTCCCGCCAGGCCCTTCGTCTGTTTCTTCGTATTTGTTTACCGTGTTTCCTGGAATGTCATTCTGAGCGGAGCGACGCCTGGCGGCCCACCGGCGCATCGCGCCGGGCATGGGCAGAATCTCTACCACGACCGGCACTCGCTACTGACAGGTACAGAGATTCTTCGCACGCCCTGTCCGATGTAGAGCATCGGGGGCGCGCCTGGCGAAAGCGCTCAGAATGACACTTCGGTAAACAATTACGTTTCTTCTCCCAGAAGTCTAAACCAGAAATCAGCAATTCCCCAGTGAACAGCGTACCCCGCTTGCGCGGGGCTTCTTTCCAACTTCCAAACTCTACCACTACGGCGTGGGGGTCGCCTCGGGCGTAGAGGGCGGCGCACCGCCCGTGCCCACTTTGAAGATCGCCTGCCAGGGTTGATAGCGTGTGAAGACGCGATCTTCCGAGATCACTTGTCCGCCGCGCGTAACCGTGCGCGTCACAGTCACGTCCGCGCCATCGGCGGCGTAGTCTACTTGTTGACGAACACCGACCGCCAGCGTGGGGTCCTCTTCGATCTTGTCTGCGGGATGCGGGATGACGTTCTCGACGATGGGAGCGGAGATCGTCACCTGTCGCCCGTCATTGGTGCTGTAGAACTTGAACGTCAAACGGCCCGCCGCATCATTGGCATACGCCTCGATCAAAATGTGATAGGGCGTGTCGTTCTTGAATTTGAAATCGACGACGGGGCTGAACACGCTGGCGTCCAGGCCGGGGCCGAAGCCGCGTTCGTACCAACCCACCCGATAAGCATGCGGCCAGCGTTCGATGATGGGATAGCCCCCGTTGAAGGCTGCGCGGAACGCCGTGGTCGACACCTGGCACACGCCGCCGCCTACGCCTTTGATGGTGCGCCCGTTGTAGATGATCAACGCTTCGGCATAACCTGTGTCCAAACTCACATCGCCCAGATTGTTATCAAACGAAAAAGTCTCGCCCGGCTTGACGATGACGCCGTGCTGGCTGGCCGAGGCCGCGCCGATATTCTTCATGCGCTCGACACTGGAACCGGCGTAGAACGACTGCCCCGTCGAGACCAGCTCGGTGATGCCGAGATCGGCGGCTTTCACATCATCGGGAAAATCGGGTTTCTTCTCGGCCACGGCCAGCGCCACTTTTTGATCACCCCGCGCGAGGGCCTCATTCATGCGGCTCAGCGTGGTGGTGATGTCGAGCGTGCGGCCGATCTTGGCCGGTTGGATCACTTCCAGTTGACGGGTTTCATCGTTGAAAACAAAGCGCGCGTTCTCGGCCGCCCGATCGATTTGCCGCGCGAGATCGGCCAGGCCACTTTGCAGCGCTTCCTCATTGAACTTCACTTCGATGGTCTGGCCGTCCGGCGCTTTCTGCACCATGAGGAAGGAGAGCAGCTGCTGCGGAGTGAGATCCCAACTGGCGGGTTCATTCGGCGCAGGATTCTCCAGCACCAGGGTCATGTTGCGATTCAAGATCTGTTGCAAACGCACCGCCACCGGCGATGCATCCAGCAAACGCGGCTGGCGCGTTTCAATCGGCAGCACGATGCGTTTAGGCCCGTCGGTCTTCGCCAGAGCGGGCAGCAATTTCAACGCGGCCTCCACGTCCAACACGCGGCCGATTTGCGCGGGCGTGGTGATGACGGTGGTGCCGTTGAGTTGCAGTCCGGCGTCCAGCGCCGGGCGGTTGATCTGCGCGGCCATCTGCTCGAAATAAGCGCGAGCGGTGTCGGGGTGGAAGACGATCTGTGGCGGAAGATCGGCGCCATTGAGCAGCACTTGCGTCTGGGCTTCTACGCCGCGCTGCGATAGTTCGAGCGCGACTTGCGCGGTGGCGCGGGAATCGAAGCGGATGCCGAGATCGATCGGGTTGGCGATCCAGGCCCGCTGGCCGTCGCTCAGATCGACGCGCGTGGTGTTAAACTTGGCATTGAAGGAATGATCCAACTCGTCGGCGGCTTCATCCAAGGTCTTGCCGCTCAACTCGACGTTCCACACCGACACACCGGGCAGCACGCGGGCCGAGAAATAGATTTGAAATGCGATGAAGCCCAGCACCACCACCACCAGAAACGTGGTCAGCGCGATGAGCGCAACAAAAGCCCACGGCAAACGAGTCGTGGGTTTTGATTTAGATTGTGACAGACCGGAAGCCGTGGCAGCACTCATAGCTTGATAATACCACAGCGTACAAATAGCTCAATGGCGAGTAAGTCCGGTGCGGCATCCGGACTCGAGGCTTTAGCCGGTGTCCTCAGCCGTATTGAGTCCGGCTGAAGCCTCCACTCCCGACAGCATCTACAACTCACCTTTCGGCCATTTGGCGGCC
>PMCF01000005.1 GCA_003154115.1 Anaerolineae bacterium | reverse complement strand
AGGCCTCTAAGCTAACCATTCAGATCGGGCTGTTCCTTTCTGGAGGATGGCACAGCATACTCGACTCCCAGAGAAAGGGAAAGGCCGCCCCGGATGGACGGCCTCACACAGCGTGGTCACCTACACCACTGATCTATTCAGACGCAACTGGCCTGATCACTATCAAAGATCCCGGCCGCTTACAGTCTACCCCATACTATAGGCTCAAGAATGGAATAGCTGTCAACGAAGTCTTGAAACGGGTGCACCAATTGAAAGTGGAACCTCAAAAATGAATAAGCCAAACCACACTGCCCGCAAGGTCAGAACTCAGCGACAGAAGACACTTGCTCTAGTAAGTGGGGGCCTGGTCCTAGTGCTTTGTATTCTGCTCGGTACTATCTGGCTTCGCCCCAAAGGGGGGGCCATTGATGAGCCTGTAATCATGGATACACGTAAATTGCCGCACTATACTCTTAACAAACCACTTATCTTAGTGGTAGTGACAAGCGATCTCAATAACAGAAATAGCACCATCTGGCTGATTCGAATAAATGGAGAGGGTCTGATAGATCGACACAAATTGATTGAGGCTTATTCCAACGCCGACAATTTTCCAGAGAACCCTTTGCCGTGGTCTAGTCAAGGGCCCTTCCATCTTCTTCAGGGGCCGTTGTCCTCGGGGAAACTATACGCATCTGAACGATTGGAAATGGTGTCAGATCATCAACGCATGAAGCTGCATTCTTGGTCCATTCAGTGGCCGTTAGAACAAGGGCCTACCATCCAGTCTGAGGAACAGCTTCTAACGCTTCCAGCCTCCGCCCGACCAACAGCTGTGATTTCGCAAGAACTGTATTATGATGACACACTGGGGATCTATCGGCTAGAGTTTGCGAGTGGCACGATCGCCCAGATTGCTACCACCTCAAGTGAAATACAATGCTCGTCCCCAGGTTTGTCTCCTCAAGGCGCTTTCTTAGCAGAGATGTGTCTGACGCGTGTTAACCAAGGTAGTCCAGCTAGCCCCTATACCTCAACTGGACAACACATCCGCATTCTAAGTTTGGATGGTTCAGGTCAGCGTGTTTTAACGCCTGCCGATAAAAATACTTATCCTTTTGTTAGCTTAAGTTCCTTTGCCTATGGCATCGCTCCTCCAGTCAGTCCAAATTATGCTTGGTCGTCTGATGAGACGCAGGTTGCCTTTGTGGCTGCTTTGGAACCTCCGCGATTGCTTAATCCAGTAGAGCAGCCTCCTGCCACTTACGAAGACTCAGGGACTATTTACAGTTTTTCGCTTCAAGATGGAGTGCTGCAAAAGTGGGTAAGAACATATGGCCATAACCCCCAACTAGCTTGGTCGCCTGATAGTCGGTTCATCGCGTATAGCCTAGGAAATAAATTAAACCTTGTGTCGATCGATAGAGAACAACGAACAATTCGTGAATATGATGATACTCTAGATGGCGTTCTGTGGTCATCAGACGGCAGCTACATTGCGGTAAAGCATACGAGTTATATCGCGGCGAAATATACTAGTCGCCTTGAGATAATACGAACTTCAGATTATTCCTCGCAGTCTGTTGACTTGCCGGGAGAAGTTTCTGAGATAAACTGGGTGACGCCATAGATGAAAACGGAAGAACACAACCGGTAAGAGTTGCATCCTTCCGCCTCTTTGGGGTAAGTCCAGTTTAATCGGGTTGCCAGTCAGTGTCAAGACGCTGAGCCGCGTTCGGCCAGGGCCACAATCCCGGCGCGCAGGACACGCACCATTTCTTGCTGCGACTCATTCAATGTACCGCTGCGCAACGCATCGACCAGCGCCAACAGTTGGCCGCTGTTAAGTGGCTCAGCCACCGCATCCTCAGGCAGGAACAGTTGCCGCTCGATCTGCAACATCGCGCGATAGTAGTCGGCGGCCACTGTGCCATCATACAACCGCGCATAGCCCAACGTCGTATCGACACGTTGATGACCGAGGATGGTCTGCACGGTCAAGATCGGCGCACCGGCGTTGAGCAACAGCGTCGCGCAGGAATGTCTGAGTTGATGGGGTGTGATGGAGACGCCACACCGTTTGCCATAGGTACGCAAGCGAATCTGACAATACTTGGATCCCAGCGGTAAATGCCGGTAAATGAAGACGTGATCGGTGCTGGCCGGGCCGCGCACGACCAGATAGGCTTTCAACGCTTCCAGCGTGGCGTCGCTCAAACATACGAGTCGATCCTTCAAACCTTTGGATTGTTCGATGCGCACGCGACGATTCTCCCAATCGATGTCGGCCAACTGCATGTGGCGCACTTCGCTGGTGCGTAAGCCGCTGTGCAACATCAGCAAGAACCAGGCGCGAACGCCTTCTCTGGGCCGGGCCATTCGCTGGAATTCGTGGCGACGTTTGGAGCGAACACCAGTCAGCATGTGGGCTTCGGGAATGATCTGAACTCCGCCCCGTGGGCCATTTTCAGCACGGGTTATCCGGGCGGCACTTCGCTTCTGGCGCGCACCAATGATGGTGTGGACATGGTTGAGACCGACCTGGGCGGCGCCTACCTGGGCACGCCCCATCGCTATCGCATCGATTGGACTGCAACGAGTGTGACCTACTCCATCGACGACGTCTTGGTCGCCGTGCATGCGAAGGCCCTCACCGCGGATATGCGTCCGTTGGCCAGCGATCAAATCGGCGGGTTGGTTCTCACCCTCGATTGGCTGCGCATGAGTCCCTATGCCACCAGCGGTGTCTTTGTCTCGCGGGTGTTGGATGCCGGCGCCACCGCGCACTGGCTGAGTCTGACGACGCTGCGCCAGCAACCCCTCGGCACTGCTGTGACGATCGAGACTCGCACCGGAGACACCGCAAATCCGCAGGACGACGCTTGGTCCACCTGGACAACCGTCTCCAACACAGCCCTCAGCGGTGTCGATAGTCGCTATCTCCAATATCGCTTGATGTTGAGCAGCATTTTGACCATGGTTAGTCCAGCGGTACACCAGGTCGTGGTTGCTTATCAACCGCCTGCGAATACCGCAATAATCACGACCACGGCCATTCACTATACCTATGATCCACTCTATCGCCTGACGGATGCGACCTACTCCACCGGCGAGCAGTTCCAGTACGCCTATGACGCCGTTGGCAACCGCACCGTGCAGACGCGGACGATCACCAACACGCAAGTCACGGCCTATCAATACGACGCGGCGAATCGCCTGATCAACGCGGGCGGCGTGGCCAACACTTGGGACAACAATGGCAACTTGATCAACGACGGCAGTGCGACCTATCTCTACGATCGCGCCAACCGGATGATCAGCACCACGCAGAGCGGAGTCACTTCGCTGTATGCTTACAACGGCGATGGCGCGCGTCTCAAGCAAATCGTTGCGGGCGTTGTTACCACGTATACGCAGGACATGGCATCGCCATTGCCAGTGGTTGTGCAAGTGAAAACCGGAACGGCCACGACGCAGTATCTCTATGCTTTCGGCACGCGCCCGCTGGCCCAAAACGGCGGAGCGTGGGAATATCTCTTACCGGATGCGCTTGGATCAGTCCGTCAGATCGCCGATGCCAACGGCAACGTCACCCTGGCCGAATCGTATGAGCCGTATGGCAGTGTGTTGACCAGCACCGGCACGGCCAGTTCGATCTTCGCGTACGCGGGCGAGCAAGCGGACACGTCGGGATTGATCTATCTGCGGGCGCGCTACATGAATCCGAGGTTGGGCCTCTTCCTCGCGCGCGATCCGTGGAGTGGGGAGGCGATGAGACCAGGCTCGATGAATGGGTGGAGGTATGCAGAAGGTGAGCCCATTAACCACACTGATCCAAGTGGACAATGGGCGTTGGATATCAGCCCCAAGGTCTCTCTTGTTGCAGAAGTAGGCGATAGTTGGGACACGTTTCTCGCGGGGTTCTATGGCAAAGAAGTGAACGTGGAGGCTTTAAATTCCTGGTTTCATTTGAATTGGCACCCTAAAGATCCGGAGATCGGTACTAGGATTGACATTACCTCCTGGCTCGATCCCCTGATTGCGAAAACTGCTGAATTAGGCGGAGGGATGGAGAAAACCTACTACCCTCCCAACGTGGACCCATTTAATTGTTATCCCACTGCCCTAACCTGTGCGGCCAGCGAGTGCCAATATCACGAATACCCTTATTACGACATTGACGATTTCTTGCGCGATAACAGCCTCAATATAGAGCACGAAGCAGATCTTCGCTACGGCGACATCTTCCGCATCGGAGGAGACGATGGAGGCAAAAGACCAGATGGGAGGCCGGCATTTTATAATGCCCCCATTCACTATGGAATGATACTGTGGCGCAGCGGGACGACAGATAAGATCTGGACCTTTAATGGCCAAATTACTTCATACGCCTTTATCGCCCAGTTGCCTGACGTTCTGGCCTATTATCGTACCGAATACCCTGAACGAAACATCATAGGCGTGCCTAAACTCGAGGATCCGCGTGGTGATCTCGGACCCATGCATTCGAAGGGGTATTACCGATTAAATCTTAGCGTCAGCGCCGCGCAAATTGCGCAGTGGATAGACGAACACAAGAAACTAAATTCTTCAAAATAGGAGAACACGATGTCTGTTCATAGACTGGCTATCAAGGCACTCCTGCTCCTGCTCGAAGTCGGGTGGTGTGCGGCCTGTAGCACTCCCAACACGCTGTCAGTAGAGGCGCCCTTCGCTAGATCTTCAAAAACGATCGGCTTAAGCGTGCAGGTGGATGCATATAACAATGACACCAACACAATGGTCCATGAACTATGGCGGGTTGATCTTACGAAGAACCCTTTCGAATTGCAGCGCATGCTGACTTCTACCACTGAACTAGCCTTGGTCGACTGCCGTCCCTTTGATGTGCAGTGTGTTGCGCTGGACAGCGATGTTCGCGAAGTCTCACAACTTCGGCGTTGGCAAGTAACGCCAGCTCAATGGGAAGAGATCACTCCTACCCAGTCAATTCAGGGGTTTCCGGGAAGCATTCTAGCTTCTTCTCCCCAAGGAACCTGGCTGGTAGGTTCGGGTGGGCCAGGTACTCTCTCATTGTCCTTTCAGGCATACGGCCAATCCTCGCTCATCACCATGACACAATATCCCTACGCTGCCTGCCTCGGTCCGAAGCAATTATCACCAGCGGGTGGCTATTTGGCGCTGGGGTGTTGGGAAATGGATAGGTATCCTGAGCGAGGCGTTTATCCTGCTCCCGTCAAGCAGTATTACCGTTTGATTAGAACCGACAATACCGGCGAATATACCTTAACCTTGCCCGCCACGTACTTCTTTTACAAAGGCTATTATGGTCGCCAAGCCATTCCGCCAGAACCTCCCGATTTTGCCTGGTCGCCGGATGGGACTGAACTCGCCTTCAATGCGGCCTTTTCACCGCCGATGACAGTGACGACAGGCGAAACACCCCAACCGAATGGCGCTGTGTCTTATCAATGGTTTGGGGGCATTTATAGCATTTCACTCCAAAACAAGACCATCTCCAAATGGGCCAAGGTTGGGGGCGGCAGTGTGCCGCTCGCGTGGTCGCCTGACGGGCAGGAGATCGCCTACAGCACAGGACGCATAGTGTATGTCGTCTCGCGCGATGGACGCCGACGGCAAATCGGCAGCCTGGACTTGGACTTCACTAAGTCGCTTCTTTGGTCGCCAGATGGCGCTTACCTTGTCGTTCAAGGTATTGATGAAAAGATTGATTATGACATGCAGTTGTGGGTCATTCCGTTGGCAGACGGCGTGTGGCGCAAACTGGATTTACCGGGGGAGGTAAAGGATATGCGCTGGGTCACCCTGAATGCGCCTTAGAACGACATATCATCGACGCCGATAATAGAAAACGGAAGAACAGCATCTCAAGCGAGATGTGTTCCTCCGCCTCTTTGGGGTAGGCCCAGTTTACTCGCGCAGCCGGTCAGTGTCAAGACGTTGATGCACGTTCGGCCAAGGCCACGATTCCGGCGCGCAGGACGCGCACCGTTTCTTGTTGTGCTTCGTTGAGTGTGCCGTTGCGCAGCGTATCGACCAGCGCCAGAAGTTGACCGCTGTTGGGTGGCTCAGCCTGCGCACTGGCTCAGTCTGACCACGCTGCGCCAGCAACCTTTCGGCACTGCTGTGACGATCGAGACCCGCACCGGAGACACCGCAAATCCGCAGGACGGCACTTGGTCTACCTGGGCAACCGTCTCCAACACCGCCCTCAGAGAGTGTTTTGAAAATAGTCTGATATACTGGCAGACATGGAAAAACAGCCTCGACCAGCCTATCCGACCGACCTGAATGATGCCGAATACGCCTTCCTTGAACCATTGATGTCTGGCAAATCAAGTAAACGCGGACGACCGCGCACTTGGACGCTCCACGAAATTCTGAATGCCATTTTCTATATTCTGCGGAGTGGCTGCGCTTGGCGCTTGATGCCGCATGACTTACCCCCTTGGCAAACCGTGTATGGGTATTACTGGCGCTGGTCCAAAGACGGCACTTGGGAAAAGGTTAACACCGCGTTAGTTCCGAAAGTCCGTGTCCAAGAAGGACGTGCGCCACAACCGAGTGCCGCGATCATCGATAGCCAGAGTGTCAAAACCTCGGAAGGTGGTGAAGCGCGTGGCGTTGACGTCCATAAGCAGGTCAATGGGCGTAAACGCCATATTATTGTGGATACCCTGGGCTTACTCTTGTTGGTGGTGGTTCATAGTGCGAGTATCCAAGATGCCGCGGGGGGTAAAGACACGCTGCAAAAGTTGTTCGATCAGATCAAACACAGTGTGCACAATCGCTGGTGTCGCTTAAAGTTGGTCTGGGCGGATGGGGGCTACACCAACATCGTCGAATGGGTCCAAAAGAACCTGGGCTGGAAATTGGAAATCAAGAAACGACCCCAGGATGCGAAAGGATTTGTGTTGTTGCCTCGCCGCTGGGTCGTTGAGCGAACGTTCGGTTGGCTCGGTCGCTATCGTCGATTGAGTCGAGACTTTGAGCACAAAGTCAGTTCCAGCGAAGCGATGGTTTATGCCGCCAGTATTCGGCGGATGTTGCGCTTGTTGACCACGCAAACTTGAATTTCAAAACACTCTC
>PMCF01000302.1 GCA_003154115.1 Anaerolineae bacterium | reverse complement strand
CCGCAATTTATGCCCGTGGGCAGTATCTTCTGGATCGGTCAAGGGTTTGGCAGCGAACCAGTAATGTCGGCGGCCCATCGGATCGGCGCCTTCCACCACCCAGCCGTTGTACTCGCGCACCGATTGACGTGTCCAGCACAGCCCAATCGGATGCTGCGGCAGATTGACGTTGACCAGAAACGACCGCTGGAATTCCAGCAGCAGGCGGATGACCGTTTCCACATAGGACTGCACTGCGGCAAAATCTGGATCGTCGCCGTTGAGCGCTAGACTGAACGCGGCGGCGCGCACTCCATGAAAGGTGGCCTGCTTGGCGGCGGCCACCGTGCCAGAATGCCACACATCATGCCCCACATTGCTGCCCAGGTTAATCCCGGAGAGAACCAGATCAGCCCCATCCCAATGATGCAAACCCAGCGCTACACAATCCGCCGGTGTGCCATTCACGCGATAGGCCTCAAAGTCACCCAGCCGTGTGCGGTGATACTTCAGCGGACGCTGAATAGTGATGGCGTGCCCCACCGCCGATTGTTCCACATCGGGTGCGACGACGCGCACTTCACCAAACCGCGCTGCGACTGTCGCCAATGCTTCCAGCCCCGGACTGTAAATCCCATCGTCGTTCGTAACAAGAATTCGCATGACTTAACCTCATCCTTTTCTGATTAGTGATATTTAGTTTAGCTGAGATGAGTCAAGGCCAGCGCCAACTTGAGTAAAGGTTGCTTAATCTTGCCGGCTTGCTGCTCTCGATGGTGCGTGTTGTGGCCCGCCCGTTAAGCTACTTTAACAGAGATTTAAGAATGGCTTCGGAGTGCCGTGCTACGATGATCGCGTTGAATCTCAACTGTCAAAGGAGAAGAAGATCATGCAGAGCAAGAAGAGTGTTTTAGTGGTCAGTGTGTTTCTCTTGATCGCAATCGTGGTCAGTGCCTGCGCTCCGACAACATCCGCAGCCACAGCGCCTGCCGCGGCAACGCAGGCCCCGGCTAAGTCCATGGATGCTGCCAAGACCACGTCGGCTGCAGATTTCGGCGGTATGGATGGGCTGATCAAAGCCGCTCAGGCGGAGGGCAAACTCACCACGATTACCCTGCCGCGCGATTGGTGCAACTACGGCGAGATCATGGATACTTTCACCAAGAAATACGGTATCGAAGTGACCGATCTGAATCCCGAAGGCGGCTCGGCGGATGAGATCGAAGCGATCAAGGCCAACAAAGATAGCAAGGGACCGCAGGCGCCCGATGTGATCGACATCGGCCTCGCGTATGGTCCGCAGGCCAAGAAAGATGGTTTGGTTGCACCATATAAAGTAGCCGGCTGGGATACGATCCCCGATGCGAACAAGGACGCCGATGGTGCTTATTACGGCGATTACTATGGCGTAATGACTCTTCAGGTCAACGCCGATGTCGTCAAGGACGTGCCCAAAGATTGGAAGGATCTGCTCGATCCGAAGTACAAGGGCCAGGTGGCATTAGCGGGAGATCCGCGTGCCTCCAATCAAGCGGCTCAGACTGTTTATGCTGCTGCACTGGCCAACGGCGGTTCGCTCGACAATGTCTCGCCGGGACTCGAATACTTCAAGAAACTTAATGCCGCCGGCAACCTGCTGCCCGTCATCGCCGACAGCGGCACGTTTGCGAAGGGCGAGACGCCCATCACGTTTGCCTGGGACTATCTGGGACTGGCGGCCAAGGAAAACAACAAAGATAATCCCAAGACGCTGGTCGTCATTCCCGATTCCGGCCAATTTGGTGGTTACTACGTGCAGGCCATCAGCGCCTATGCGCCACACCCGGCCGCGGCGCGCCTGTGGGAAGAGTATCTGTATTCCGATGAAGGCCAGCTTTTGTTGCTCAAGGGTTTCTGCCACGGCATGCGCTACAGCGATCTGGCGAAGCGCAGCGTCGTGCCAGCCGAACTCGCCGCCAAAGTGCCTGCGCCCGAGTCCTATGCCAAGGCGGTCTTCCCCAATCTGGATCAGCTGTCGAAGGTCCGTGAGGACGTGAAGAACCAGTGGGACAGCGTGGTCGGCGTCAACTATCCGAAGCAGTAACACACATCGATTTTCCCGGTGTTGCGAGGCCCTGCCGATCGGGTGGGGCCTCGTAACCGTTTGAATATATCTGCGAGGCTGATGTGGCATCTCAAGTTGCCGAAGCTCATCCACAAGTGATCGCTCTTCCACGCGCCGCCCGGTTGAAGTTTTCCTGGACGTGGCTGGGCGTGGTGCCCTTCTTTGCCTTCGTGATCGTATTCTTGATCTTGCCCTCGTCGGCGTTATTCATCGGCGCGCTGCAAGATGCCGAAGGAAACTTTACGCTCAAGAACATCGCCGGATTGTTCACGCCCTACGTCCTGGAAGCTTACAGCCTCAGCATCCGCGTGAGTCTCGTCACGGCGCTGGCGGGCGGTGTCTTTGGCTTTCTGATGGCTTACGCCATCACGCTCGGTCGCTTGCCGCGTGTGCTGGGATCGGGCCTGTTGATCTTCTCCGGCCTGGCGGCGAATTTTGGCGGTGTGCCGCTGGCTTTTTCGTTTATTGCGACCGTTGGGCGCACGGGTTTTATCACAGCCTTCTTAGCGACGGCGTTGGGTATCAACTTATACGATATTGGCTTCAATCTTTACAGCTTTGTCGGCTTATGCCTGGTGTATCTGTACTTTCAATTGCCGCTCATGATCCTGGTGATGACGCCGGCCTTCAACGGACTCAAGCGCGAATGGCGGGAAGCGTCTGAAAACCTGGGGGCCAGCTCCTGGCAATACTGGCGTCACATCGGACTGCCGATCTTGATGCCGTCGATGCTGGGCATGCTGTTGTTGCTATTTGGCAGCGCTTTTGGCGCGTATGCCACAGCCTTTGCCTTGACCGGAGGCACGTTAAATCTGGTCACCATCGTGATCGGGGCACAGATTCGCGGCGATGTGCTGAATGATCCCCACCTGGGCTATGCGCTCGTCCTCGGCATGGTGGCCGTCATGGGTATCAGCATCACCGGTTACACGATCTTGCAGCGCCGGAGCGCGAGATGGCTCAAGTAAAACCTGCTTCTCTATGGGCCTGGGTGTGGTTCGGCCTGGGCGTGTTGTTTTTTTGCCTGCCCCTATATGGCACACTCGACTTTTCTCTGCGCGCCACGAAAGGCGAGCTCGGCTTCACGGCCTATGAGCGGGTACTCAGCGATCCGGAATTCCTTCAGGCTTTTCTATTTTCGGCACGCATGGCGATTTTTACTATCTTGACGAGCATC
Source organism: Anaerolineae bacterium (assembly GCA_003154115.1). Classification (GTDB taxonomy): domain Bacteria; phylum Chloroflexota; class Anaerolineae; order Fen-1058; family Fen-1058; genus Fen-1058. The sequence continues at coordinate 22,493 of PMCF01000302.1, read as the reverse complement.
ATCATCCTCGTGCCCACCGCCTACTGGGTCCATCTGAAGTTGCCTCGTCTGCGTCCCGTCATTGAGCTGATCACGCTGCTGCCGTTTGTCATTCCAGCCATCGTGCTGGTCTTCGGCCTCATTCGTCTGTATAGCCGGCCGCCCTTGCTGATGACCGACAGCATCTTCAAAACGGACATCCTGCTGGTCGGGGGCTACGTCATTCTCTCATTTCCATACATGTATCGCGCGATTGACATTGGCCTGCGCGCGATCGATATTCGCACGCTGACTGAGGCCGCACAGAGTTTAGGAGCCAACTGGTACACGATCCTGTTCCGCGTGATTTTTCCGAATTTGCGGGTGGCGATTATCAGCGGCGCGTTGATCACATTTGCCACCGTGATGGGCGAGCTCATCCTGGCGTCCTTCCTGGCCCGACCGGCCCTCGGCCCCTACATGGCCGAATTGGGCCGCACCAAAGCCTACGAACCGGCGGCTTTGGCGATGATCAGTTACGCGCTGACCTTGGTGGCTCTGGGTCTGATCAGCCTGATCAGCCGCGGAACGGTTAGTCAACAACAAATGTCTGGCGCGCACTAAATCGAGGTAATGATGACCTTTCTTGAAATGACCGATGTGACCAAAATCTTCCCGGCTGGGGTCGCCGTTCAAGATTTCAATCTCAAAGTCGAGCGCGGCGAGTTCATCTCTTTTTTAGGCCCGAGCGGCTGTGGCAAGACGACCACCCTGCGGATGGTGGCCGGCTTTGAGACGCCCACCTCGGGCACGATTGCGATCGAAGAGATCGATATGACCCGCAAGTCCGCCAATCGGCGTAATGTCGGCATGGTCTTTCAAGCGTATGCCTTGTTCCCGAATATGACCGTGGCCGACAACATCGGCTTTGGCTTGAAGATTCAGAAACACTCTCCAGAGAAAATTCGCGCGCGCGTCAGGGAATTACTCGAGCTCATTCATTTACCGGAAAAAGAGAAAAGCTATCCTTATCAACTCTCAGGTGGGCAGCAACAACGAGTCGCCCTGGCGCGCGCGCTGGCCATCGAGCCGCAGGTCCTACTGTTGGACGAACCGCTCTCGGCGCTGGATGCTAAGATTCGCCACGAGCTGCGCACTGAGATTCGCCGCATCCAACGGCAGTTGGGCATCACCACGATTTACGTGACACACGATCAAGAAGAGGCCATGTCGTTGTCCGATCGGATCGTCGTGATGAATCGCGGGGTAGTCGAACAGGTCGGCTCACCGTCCGAGATTTACAACTTTCCCAAGACCTTGTTTGTAGCCTCTTTTGTGGGCAATCTCAATAAGTTGGACTGCACCGTATTGGATGCGGATCGCGGCAAGGTCGGCTACAACGGCACGGTCATCTCGACCGGTGCACGCCTCTCCGCACCGATCGGATCCATGGTGACGCTGATGTTGCGCCCGGAAGAACTGCAGATCGGGGCAGGCGGCGGCGAGAATCGCCTGTCGGGCCAGATCGAAGCGGTCAACTTCCTGGGAGCCATCGCGCGCATCATGCTCAATCTGGATGGGACGCAGGTCGCGGTGGACGTGTTTAACGAACGCCAGCTCGATCTGCCGCGGGCCGGTCAGCCACACACCGTTTCGTTTCCCTCGCACGCGTGTTGGGTCATGGAGAAGATGTGAATCTATGTCAAAAGACAAAATCCTGTTTACGCCCGGCCCGTTGACCACCAGCCTGACCGTGAAGCGGGCGATGCTGCGCGATCTCGGCTCGCGTGATTCGGAATTCATCGAGACCGTGAAGAGCATTCGCTATCGCCTGTTGGAATTGGGCGGTGTCAAGCCTGGCGACTATGAAGCCGTGCTTATGCAGGGCAGCGGCACCTTTGCGGTCGAGTCCGTCATTTCGTCGGTGATCCCGCCCGACGGTAAATTGCTGGTCATCGTGAACGGCGCTTACGGGCGGCGCATCGTCCAGATCGCGCAGACGTTGAAGATCGATTGCCTTGCCGTGACGTTTGCCGAAGACAGTGTTCCGCCATTGCATGTGATTGAGACGGCGTTGACGGTCGAGAAGCAGATCACCCACGTGGCCGTCATCCATTGCGAAACCACCACCGGCCTGATCAATCCGATCCAGGCGATCGGGCGGCTGGTGCATGACTACAGCAAGCAGTATATCGTCGATGCCATGAGCAGCTTTGGCGCGGTGCCGATCAATCTCTCCGACGGCGCGATCGATTATCTCGTCTCATCGGCCAACAAATGCATCGAGGGAGTGCCGGGCTTCGCGTTTGCTCTGGCACGGCGCGAAGTTTTGCTGGGGACGGCCGGCTATGCGCGCAGCCTCAGCCTCGATCTACTGGCGCAGTGGCGCGGGCTGGAAGCCAACGGGCAATTTCGTTTCACTCCGCCCACGCACGTCCTGCTCGCTTTTCAGCAAGCGCTGACTGAATTGGATGAGGAGGGCGGCGTCGAAGGCCGCGCCCAGCGTTATCGAGCCAACTACGAAGCGCTCGTCAAGGGTATGCGTGCCATCGGCTTCGAGGAATACCTGAAGCCCGAACTGCAGGGCTACATCATTACTTCCTTCCGTTATCCTGCGGACCCGCTTTTCAATTTCAAGGATTTCTACGAAGGCCTCAACGACAAAGGCTTTGTCATCTACCCCGGCAAAGTGAGCAACGCCGATTGTTTCCGCATCGGCACGGTGGGCCGCATTACCGAATCTGACGTCCGCGATCTGCTAGACGCGATCCGCATTACGCTGGATGAAATGAGCATCATGCTGCCGGGCGCGGTGACGCGACAGAGACCGGTCTATTCGGAATTCTGAAAGCACGTCAACACTGACGGAGTAACACGTTCCTATCTTTTGCCAAGCGAATGAAGCATGGAAACGAAGCAGCATCCTTATCGTGGCCCGTTGCAGGCCGTCATCCTCGATTGGGCCGGCACGACAGTNNAAGCTCGATCACATCCGCGCGATCGCGCAGATGGAGCCCGTCGCCACACAATGGCAAGCGGTGTATGGTCGCCCGTGCGGCGAAGCGGATGTCGAAGCGATGTATCACGATTTTCTGCCGCTCCAACTCGCCGTCATTGCTCAACATGCCGATGTGATCCCCGGCACGCTGGAAGCCCTCGCGGCTTTCCGGAAACGCGGGTTGAAGATCGGATCGACGACAGGCTATACGCGCGCGATCATGGATCAACTCGCGCCGTTGGCTGCACAGCGTGGCTATGTCCCCGAGGCCATTGTCTGCGCCGATGAAGTCCCCGCCGGCCGCCCTCAGCCGTGGATGATGTTCCAGAACGCGCAGCAATTGAAGGTATATCCCATGGCCGCGATCGTCAAGATCGGTGACACGGTGCCCGACATTGAAGAGGGCCTGAATGCGGGCACCTGGACGATCGGGTTGGTGAAGACCGGCAATGAGAGCGGCCTGACCGAGGCCGACGTCAACGCACTTGATCCGTCCGATTTGAAAGTGAGACTTGAAGAAGGTTATGCGCGTCTGGTTCAGGCTGGCGCGCATTACGTGGTCGATGGTCTGGCCGACGTGGTGTCTGTGCTAGAAGACATTGAGGCTCGTTTGGCTCAGGGCGAGGGACCTTAAAGGCACCATGATCGATTCAAACCGTTATGCCGTCCATAGCGCGGACGTCGTCATTATTGGCGGCGGCGTCATCGGCTGCGCAATCGCTTACTATCTTTCGCAGCAAGCCGTGGGACGTGTGCTGCTGATCGAGCGACGGCTGATCGCCGAAGGCAACACCACTCGCGCCGCGGCCTTGCTCACCCGCGCACGCGCCAAAACGTGTTTGATGCCGCTGGTGCGTGAAACGTATCAAGTCATTGCAGAACTGGAAGATCAACTGGGCGAAACACTGGGACTGCGTCGGGTGGGTAGTCTACACGTGGCTGCTTCGCCCGCGACGAAATATGAGTTAAACGAATTGGTCGAGGTCGCGCGGCAGGCCGGGCTGGAGGCGTATTGGGTCGCACCACAAGATGCTGAGGCGATGGCGCCGTGGCTTGAACTGGACCACGGCGCCTGGGCCGCTTACATGCCGGAAGACGCCTTCATCGATCCGTACGTGCTGACGCACGCCTACGCCCGGGCGGCCCAACACAATGGCGCGATCATCTGGCAGACTACCGCCGTCACCGACATTCTCCGATCGGGACAACAGATTGTAGGAGTCAATACCGAACTCGGTTTTGTCGCCAGCCCGATCGTGATCGATGCGGCCGGAGTCTGGGCCGGATTGCTGGCGCAACAGATCGATTGTCCGCTGCCGATGGCGCCCGTACGCAGCCACTACTGGATCACCACTTCGCAGAACGGCTTGTTTCATCGTGAACAACCGATCGTCATTCTGCCCGATGCCCGTGCTTATACGCGGCCCGAAGGCACCGGCTTGCTGTTTGGGTTGCGCGAAGAGCACGTGGTGAGCGTCGATCCCCGCCTGCTCTCCGCGGATATGAATGAGCTCGTCCTTAATGACGATCGCCAAGGCTGGGGCACCTTGATTGATGGCGCACCGGCGCTGCTGCCTTTCTTTCCCGCATTGGAACGGCTGGAAATTGCGCACTACATCGTGGGTCTGTCCACCTACACTCCCGATGGGATCTTCGTGCTCGGCGGCCTACCTGGATTGAAGGGTTTTCTCGCCGCCACGGGCTGTTCGGGAGCGGGCATTGCCGCTTCGGGTGGCATCGGTCTGGCGTTAGCGCAACTGGCCACCGATCAACCCTGCTCGTTCGATCTTGAGCCTTACCGGATCGATCGCTTCGGGCTAATCGATCCGCTGAGTGAAGAATTTCGCTGGCGCTGCGCGTATACGCGCTCGAAGAAAACGTCTGGGTAGCGCGAGGATTGTTAAGAAAATTTAACATCGCCAGCTATTGACACGCTTTCTTATCAGGCAGAGAATAGAAACGTCCTATCCATGCGGCAACGGTTCTCAACCATGACGTCCTATCGACCCAGCAAAATATCCGACTTTCAACAGGCCATTCGCACCTGGCGCGAGTGGTCTGTATTTTTCTCACCCCACTTATCCGAGGAGGATTTAGCATGACGCCACCACGTGAAGCGAAGTCCCTGATCAAAGCAACGCTGGATCGTTTAACCGTCGAACGCGCGGCGCTGGAAGAGCAGCTGCAACTCGAAGCCGAGCTGGCGCAGCAAGACTGGCTGGTGATCGAAGCNNCTGCGCGACAAGAAGCGCAATCTGGAAAAAATGATCGAGGCCCTGCATGCTCTGCAGGAAACGGCGCAGGCACCAGAGGGCGAGAAACTTCTGAAGAAGTTGGAGAGCGAGCGGGAGAAGTATCAGCTCTAAGTACGTTCATGAAAGTGCTGCGGAATCGTAACTGTTGAACCGTCATGCCCGAATGCTTTCGCCTTACCCACCGCTCTGTGGCGGAGGCGCGCTGGGCGTGTCGGGCATCCAGGTTGACGATTAGCCATTCATGCTGATGTGTTGCGAGATTCCCGCCTTGCCGTACCCAGGCCCCGGTGGGGCCCGGCGGCACGCATGAGCGACAGCACGCGGGAATGACTGATTCCGCAGAAGTTACCAGATTATATTTAGAGCAAGGTGTGATTGTAGTGTTATCACGAGGGGCCAGCTACCGAGCCGGTCCCTCGTGTTTTTGTTCATTGACATGGCGCGATCCGCATCGGGGAGTGTGATCGAGGAAGCCATGGGGGGCGCTACTGAATGGGAATCCAGCCGTCTGCTTCGACTAATTTCTGTCCCTCGGCGCTCAACACAAAATCAATGTAGGTCTGCGCCAGCGGTTGGGTCAACGGGCCGGTGAGCAGTAATAGCGGCCGCACTAATTTATAGGCTCCACTGCGGGCCGTGTCTTTAGTCGGTTGGATCTCATCAATCGACAACAGCTTGAGGCTGGACTCAAGATTGCCAAACCCCACATAGCCGATGGCCTGCGGATCGGCGGCCACCAGCGCGGCCACATCGCCGGCGGTAAACGCCGATCTTTGATGAGGTGCTTGCGGCTCTTGCTTCTCCAAGACGATCTCATCGAAGGCCCCGCGCGTTCCGGAATTCGTGTCGCGCACGATGACCTGGATGGGCTGATCCGGCCCGCCCACGTCTTTCCAGTTGGTGATCTTGCCAAGGTAGATGTCGCGCAATTGCGCGCGCGTGAGGTTGGCAGCCGGATTCGTCGGATGGACCACGATGGCCAACACGTCGAGCGCAATTTGATCTTGATGGATGCCCGCGGCCTCCTCCGGCGTCAACGCGCGTGATGCCATGCCAATGTCGGCCGTGCCATCGTGCACGGCTTTGATGCCGACTACCGATCCGCCCGCGGCAATATCCAACACCAGTCCCGGATTATCCTGTTTGAAGATCGCGCCCAGCTTATCCGCCAGCGGCTGCACGGTCGTGCTGCCTGCGAAGGTGATGCGCCCAACCAAGGGTGTCGCCGTCGGGGCCACTGCCGCGACATTTGATCCACAGCCGACCAACCCGCCGACGAGTAGGATACTCGCCAACAATTTACGCCACGGCATATTCAATCTCCTGGGTTACTGCATGGTTTTCGAACGAAGAAGTGCGAGCGGTCTGCTGAACCGGCAAGATGAAGGTGAAAGTTGAGCCTTTGCCCGATTGACTCTCGGCCCAGATTTTTCCGCCGTGCAGTTCGATCAGCTGGCGGGTGATGCTCAACCCTAAACCAGTGCCGCCCGCGCGGCGCGTCGCCGATCCATCCACTTGCGAAAACGGCTGAAACAATTTGCCCATGTCCTGCTCGGCGATGCCGATCCCGGTATCGCGGATGCTGATTTCGACGAACGGCTCGATCCGCTCACTGCGCGGCCCCAGGCCATGCACGACGCGGGCACGCATGACGATCTGGCCGGCCGGCGTAAACTTGATCGCGTTAGAGACAAGATTCAGTATGATCTGTTGGACGCGCGACCGATCGGCCTCGATCGGCGGCAAGTCGCTCGGGATGTCGATAGTCAAGTTGATCGGCCTGTCACCGACCAAGCCCCACCCCGTCGCGAGGAACGTGTGGAGGATGTTGGCGAGATCAACCTGCGGCTCGCACTGCAATTCCATTTTGCCGGCTTCAATCTTTGAGTAATCGAGCAGGTTGTTGATCAGACCGAGCAGGTGCTGACTACTGTTATAGATGGACGTGAGATCGGTTTGTTGCAATTCGGTAAGCGGGCCATCGACGCCCTTCAGGATCAGACGTGAAAAACCGATGATCGAATTGAGCGGCGTGCGCAATTCGTGGCTCATGTTCGCCAGAAATTCCGTCTTGAGTTGATCCAGCCCGGCCAGGCGCACGGCGATGTCGCGTTGTTGCGTGTACAGCTGCGCATTGTGAATGGCGACGGCGAGTTGATCGGCCAGCGTCGCTAACAGAGCGATCAGATCGGGCCGGAACGCATTGACCTCGATGCTTTGCACATCCAGCACGCCGACCAGGATATCACCGTAGAGCAGCGGCAATACCGCTTCGGCGCGGGTCTGATGGAGCAGTGGATTGCGGAGATGACGTGGCTCACCGAGAACGTTTTGAATGATCTGGGGCTGGCGGGTGGCGGTAGAGGCGCCCACGAGTGAACGCGAGCCGATCGCTAATTCGTACTGGCTCGCCTTGAGCGCTTCACCGATAGTGCCACGGGCCTCGCGCAAGACCGCTTTGTTCGTGCGGGCATCGATAATGTAGATCGCCGCATAGTAGAAACCGAAGCGCTCGCAGATCAGATCGACCGAAGTCCGCAGCGTCGCATTCAGATCAAGACTGGCCGAGGCGGCGCGCGCCACTTCGGAGGCGGCTGCCAATTGCGCGGTACGCGCTTCCACCTTGCCTTCCAAATCCAGATAGAGGCCGCGCAGTTCAGCCACCATGTTGTTGAAGGTTTGCCCCAGCACGCCAATTTCATCTTGCGGTCCACTAGCGAAGGGCTGATCCAGGCCGGGCACTTCCACCTGTTTGCTGAGATCGCCGGAGGCCAGGGTACGCGCAGCATCCGCCAGGCGCCGAATCGGCCGTGTGATCGAGCGCGTCAGCGCAATGCCGACGACGATCAAGAGCAGCGTGGTAATAAACGCGCTGCCGATCATCACCGTCAGTCCGGCGTTCGTGACCTGGGTGATGTCCGAGGTCGGGCGGGCCGCCAGCAGATCGAACGGAGTGCCCCCCAGCGTCAAAGGCTGGTGCCACACAAATTGATCAGCAAAGTGGCCGGAGGGCACATCGAATGGCACTCCCTCGCGCGTGCCAGCGCGTACGGCGCGATTGCTCAGGCCCAGATCAACCGGCAAATGCTCGGTCGTCACGATGCGTCCCAGTTCTGCTTCAAGATCGATCCCGGTGACCACGGTTCCGCTGCCATCGGGTAAGTTGGCCTGGCCCAACAGCAGCGGCTTGCTTTCCACCACCTCAAACGTCAAGGGCGTATTCGTTTTCAGCGTGTTCAAAACCGAAGACACCCGATACAGACTCGACGAGACCAGATTGGTGCGCGGAGTGCCTTGCTGATCGTAGATCTGGATCAAATCCAGACCAAAGCGATCGCGTGCCACGACAGCCCGATCGCTGAGTGCCGCCAGGCCGGCCCCTCCCGGCGATTTCAACGCGTCGTTGATGACAGGATCATTCGCCAGCAAATTTGCCGTGGTACGCACCAGTTCCGATCGGGCGAGCAGGGCCTGCTGCACCCGGTTGAGATCGGCACTGCTCTGCTGTTGCAGTAATTGATCCTGCGTGCGTGTTGTGTCAATCAGAAAGGCCACGCCGCTGATCAACAGCGAAGCCAGCATCAAGCCGACAATCGGCGTCAACAGCTTGGTGCTGAGCGAATTGAATTTGCGATGATGTAAGGCCGAACGTGTATGAGGCATGCTGATAGGTTTCGTCAAAGTTTCTAACCAGAACAAGTGTAACGGTGCCGAGTGAAAGTTGGCACAAGTTTGCGTTAAGCCTTTTTAACCTTAACCGAAACGCGATACGACTGGGAACCTGGCATCAGCGCGAGAGTGGCGCAGCCCACCCGTTAAAGCAAAGGTCCCGTCGGTCTTGTGACCAACGGGACTTTTTCATAGATCAGGCTTGGCTTGGGTCCCCACTTGCTATGCTGATATCTACTGCGAGAAGTCGAAAGCGTTCGTTAAGTTGTTCGCGTTCGCGTCGCGCGTGCCGAGCGGCTTCAGTCCCCAGCGTGACTCGATGAATTTCAGAATCGAGGTCGTATCGTATAACGTGTGATCGATAAAGCCCTTTTTGGCATATGGCGAAATGATGATCGTAGGCACGCGCGTGCCGGGGCCCCACCGATCGATGACGGGCGGCGCGACGTGATCCCAGCGACCGCCGTTCTCGTCGTAAGTGATGATGATGGCCGTGTCTTGCCAGTACTTGCTGCCCTGAACGGCCTCGACCAGATGCTTCACATATTCTTGTCCTTGCACCAGATCGGCGTAGCCGGGATGTTCATTATTCGCGCCGAGTGGCTTAACGAAGGACACGGCGGGCAGTGAATCGTTGCCCAGTGCTGTCATGAAATCGGCGATGTCTTTCAAGTGTTCGGTCTTGGCCGGTTTGCCATCGGCGTAGTTGGCAAAGAACGCAAACGGTTGATGNNCCGATCGTCGGCATGGTTTGGAGCGGCACCAACTGCTTGGGATCAGTCACACTGGCCGGGTGCGGATTATTGATCGTGTAGGACGTATTGACCGCGTAACCATCAGAGGTCACCGCGCCATCGGTCGTAAGCACGCCATTTTTGTCGAGCTTGATGATCTTGCTGGTGGGCGCATTCGGCCACTTGGGACTGCAGGCGCAGATCAACCAGAAGTGATTAAGGAATGAGCCGCCAAACGCCGCGTGGAAGAAATTGTCGGCTAGCGTGTATTGCTTGGCCAGCTTACCTTCTGCGCCGTTGGACGCGTCGTAGTAGCTCATCGCCAGACCGGCGGAATCGCTCCACGCCACGAACTTGTCCATCTTGCCGTGATCGATTTGATATTGCTCCTGATAGAAGCGATGCACCGCGTCGCCCGTCTTTTGATCGGGCGCCACATACAAAGCGGCATTGAACGGTTTCACGGGCAAATTGGCCGGGAAACGCGTATCGGGTGCGGGCGGTTTGAGATTGGTGTTGATCGGTTGCGGTAGGGTCTTGTACGGCTGGTCGGTCTTATCGACTTGATTGACAGTCTTGCCCGCATTCGCGATGCCGTTCGCGCCGGGAAAGTAGCCGTACAGACTGTCGAAACTCCAGTTTTCCTGATAGATGACGATGACGTGCTTGATCTTGTTCAGCCCCGTCGGCGTCGCGGCTTCAGCGTTGGCAGCAACCGCGCTGGTATTGGACATACTGCTCGCACCCAGCACCAGCCCGGCCATCACGGCTATGCCTATGCTGACTCTTACTACTTTCTTGATAAAGTGATGTACTTGCGTAAACATCGTTCCCTTGGCTCCTGTGAGTTATCAGATTAGGTCACCGACCTACGCCCTAATGTATCAGGTAATTTTTATGCGAATCTAAAGGCCACGTAAAGATACGTTAGCTAGATCGCGCTGCGGCGCACAAGCCAGACTTGAAACAGGCAATGAGAGATACGGATTACGCTATGATCTTCAACAAGCCAACGGTCAGCGGAACTTGCCGTTAACAACTCGTTAAGGCAACTTAACATGCTGACGCCTGACCATGAGAAATATCGGGCAATCGAGAGCGTCCCGTCACACTCAACGCGCGTAATTGAAGCATACTGGATTCAGTTCAAATGGATGCGTGTTAAATTTCCTTAACATCACCCGTGATAAGATGCGATTCGTATAAGGCCTCACAATCAGATCTCATAACTCTATGCATCCACTTAAGCGTTTCCTCTTCACCATCTATGTGATTGTGGCCGTTGGTGTCTTCATCGGCGGACTCATCTCGCCACAATTCCGCGCGCGCACTGATGCCAGCGCCCCGCTGCGTGATGCGCTCCTGCCACCGCCTGAGCCCATCGTCGTGTCGGTGCTGTATTCCACGGAGAAAGACGCGTGGCTCAAAGACGTGATCGCTGCTTATCAGAGCGGCCATCCTACGCTCAACGGTCATCCCATTCAGATAGCCTTGACGCAAATGGGTTCGCGCGAAATCTATCTCGCCGTGCTCGACGGCACTGAGCAGCCGACGCTGATCAGTCCGGCCAGTTCGCTGCAAACCTCGATCCTGGAAGACCTCTCCACGCGCAAGTTCGGGAACCCGATCGTGCGGGCCGCCGATTGCCGATCGGTAGTGCAGACGCCGCTGGTCCTAGTCGCCTGGAAAGAGCGGGCTGATGTGTTGTGGGGCAACACGCCGCCCGCTGATGTGTGGAAGAAGCTGCACGACGCGCTGATCGATCCCAAGGGCTGGGAAGCATATAACCATCCCGAATGGGGCTATATCAAGTTTGGTCACACCGATCCACTCAAATCGAACAGCGGCTTCATGACGATCTTGTTGATGGCTTACGATTACTTCGGCACGACCAGCGGCCTGACTTCGCAACAAATCCTGGCGGATGCGGGCTTCCGCCAATGGTTCGCCGAGATCGAAGGCACCATCTCCAAGTTTGGCGACAGTACCGGCACTTACATGAAAGACATGGTCGCTTACGGGCCCAGTGTGTATGACCTCACGGCTGTCTATGAATCCAGCGCGATCGAGCAAGCCGCTAATGCGCGGGGGCGTTACGGTGAACTGCATGTGTACTATCCGCCCGCGACGATCATGAGCGATCATCCCTTTTGTGTTTTGCAGGCCGATTGGGTTAAGCCCGATCAAGCGCAGGCGGCGCAGCAGTTCGTCGATTATCTGCTGAGTCAGCCCGCGCAAGAGAAGGCCCTGCTCAAGTACGGCTTTCGCCCAAGCGATCCATCGATCGCACTCGATCAGCCTGCCAGTCCCTTTCAACAATTTGCGGCCAACGGCCTGACGACCAATCTGCCGCCCCAGATCGATCTGCCGTCCGGCGACGCGTTGAACACGTTGCTCGATTTCTGGTCGCGCAACGTGCAGAAGTAAAGGAGTCTTGATGAAAACACGTGGAAATTCCCTGCTCGTGCTGTTGAGCCTGATCGCGGTCGTGATCGCCGGCTGCGGCGGAGGTGGTTCCCCGTTTAGCGGCGGTAAGACCGTCACCGTCAGCATGGTCTATGGTTCTGAGAAGCAGGAATGGCTCACGCCGCTGATCGATCAATACAATGCCGCCCAGCACAAAACCGCCGCGGGTTCGACGATAGTCGTTACAGCGACGGCACTGGGATCGATCGAGGCGGTGGACGCGATCCTTTCGGAGCAGATCAAGCCCACGGTCTGGAGTCCGGCTTCGTCGCTGTATTTGCCCGTGGCGAACGAACGCTGGCGCCAGAATCACAGCGCCGATCTAGTCAGCGGCACGCCCAAGGATTTGGTGCTCAGCCCCGTCGTCATCGCCATGTGGAAACCGATGGCCGAGGCGCTGGGTTGGCCGAACAAGCCAATCGGGTGGGCCGACATCGCGCAGCTGGCGACATCGGACAAAGGTTGGGCAGCCTTCAATTATCCGGAATGGGGCTCGTTCAAGTTTGGTCACACGCATCCCGATTACAGCAACAGCGGCCTCGTCTCGATCATCGCCGAAGCCTATGCCGGTGCGGGCAAACCGCGCGGACTTACATTGGACGATCTCCAGAACGCGCAGGTCAAAGATTTTATGGGTGCGGTGGAAAGCAGCATCATTCACTATGGTACGAGCACCGGCTTCTTCGGCCAGCGCATGTTCGAGCGCGGGCCGTCGTATCTGAGCGCGGCCGTGTTATATGAAAACCTGGTGGTAGCGCAAGAAGCGAAACGGATAGCGGGCACCAGCCAACAAACACCGGTCGTGGCGATTTATCCGAAGGAAGGCACGTTCTGGTCGAATCATCCGTATGTGATTCTGGATGCGCCGTGGGTGACGGATGAACAGAAAGCGGCGGCCGAAGATTTTGCCGCGTTCCTGCTCGATAAGCCACAGCAACAGCGCGCGATGGAGTTGGGCTTCCGCCCCGCCGATCCGTCGATTGCCCTGACCGCGCCGCTGGACGCCAATCACGGCGTCGATCCCGCACAGCCGAAGACGGTGCTGGAAATCCCTTCGGCCAAAGTCATCGAGGGCGTTGATCAGTTGTGGCGCGAGAAGAAAAAACCGGTCGATCTGGTGATCGTGATGGACAAGTCGGGCAGCATGGCGGCCAACGGCAAAATGAATGCGGCGCGCAACAGCCTGGTGCAGTTCATTCAACAACTCGACGAGGCCGATCGCTTGCGCGTCATCGTCTTCAGCAGCGAATTAAGCGATTTGACGCCGCTCACTCCGATCGGCCCCAAGCGCGACGACGTGATGCGCCGCGTCTCGGGCGTCATCGAGGGCGGTGAGACGCGGCTCTACGATGCCGTGCAGCAGGCGTATACCGATCTGGTGAAGGACGGCGATCCCAAACACATCCGCGCCGTGGTGGTGTTGACCGACGGCAAAGACACGCAATCGACGAGCACGCTGCCTGACGTGATGCAGCAGATTGCGGCGTCGGGCGGCGAAGGCGGCAACGCGATCAAACTTTTCACGATCGCGTTCGGCGGCGATGCCGACAAGGATGTGCTGAAGCAGTTGGCCGAACCGACCGGCGGCCAGCAATACAATAGCGATCCCTCCGACATCATGAAGGTCTACAGCGAAATTGCCACCTTCTTCTAAACTATGCGTGTCGTCGAGAAAAACAATCAACTCATCATCAGACCCGGCCGGACATCCGGCAGCGGAACGCTGCTGTTTGGCTTGGTCTTCGTGGTAGCCGGATTGGCCGCTTTCTGGTTGTTCGGACGCCACGCCGCGCTGGATTGCACGCGCTTGGAAGCCCGCGAGGTGCGCTGCGAGATCAAAGAGACGGTGCTGGGATTGCCGGTGCGCCGTGTCGAAGTCCTCAATCCCCGGCAGGCTGTCACCGAAGTCAACGAAGATAGCGACGGCGATAGCTACCGGGTGGCACTGGTCACGGCGCGCGACAATGTACCCCTGACCGAGCATTTCAGCAGCGAGACTCTCACGGATGAACAGCTGCAACAGATCAATTACTTTTTGAATGATAGCACAGCCAGGTCGTTCTCGATCAGTCAGCCGCCCAGCGTGTTAATCTATGTCTTCCCATTTTGTTTTAGCGGCGCCGGCCTGCTGCTAATCTTAAGCCTTCACTTTCAGACTTATACGTTCGATCGTGATCGTGGCGTGTTGATCATCAAGCGTGAAAGTTTGCGCGGCACGCAGCGACGCGAAGAGTCGCTGCGTGGACTGCGCGCCGTGGTGCGCGAATCCAAAGACAGTGATGGCGATCCAGTTTTCGGGGTGCATGTGCTGTTGGCCTCGGGTACCGACATCGCGCTGGGGGCGAGCAGTTCCCGCCCGGCGTCACAGCAGCAGTTGGCCGATCGGATTCAGGACTTCGTCAAGCCCGGAGTGCGGATTACCTACGTGGACGTGAGAGATTGAGGCGGCGATGCGTTCTCCCTGGATGAGGGCTTTAACCGATCGGATGAATCTGGCGACGCTGGGTATCGCCATCGCGGCTGGCTTGCTGGCCGCATGGTGGCTGCTGCCCGTCGGGTTGATCGTCTGGGCGATCATGGTGATTATTACAGCCAAAACGACGGCGGCGCAGTCGTGATCGTCAAACGAGTTCCTCGCCACATGAGCAATCTATGCCACGTTTGAATCCGATCTTGTTTGTGGTCTATGTCGTTGTCGCCATCGCCCTGACGGTCGGCGCTGTGCTATCGCCCGTGCTGCGCACCGTGACGCCCGCCCCGCTGCGTGATGCGCTCCTGCCAGTCCCCCAGCCGATCGTCGTCTCGCTGCTGTATTCCACCGAGAAAGACGGCTGGTTGAAAGAAGCCATCGCTGGCTTCGAAGCGACGCGTCCTACACTGAACGGACATCCGATCGAGATTAGTTTGAAGCCGATGGGATCGCGTGAGATTTATCTCGCGGTATTGGATGGCACGGCCAGGCCCGATCTGATCAGCCCGGCCAGTTCGCTCCAGATTTCCATCCTGCAAGATCTGGCCACGCGCAAGACGGGCACCTCGCCCGTGAATAGCACCGATTGCCGATCGGTGTTGAAGACGCCGCTGGTGTTGGTCGCTTGGAAAGAGCGGGCCGACGTGTTGTGGGGCGCGAGTCCCGGTCGGGATGTGTGGAACCGCCTGCACGACATCCTGCTCGATCCCAAAGGTTGGGAGAATTACGGCAAAGACTGGGGCTACGTCAAATTCGGCCAGACCGATCCGTTCAAATCCAACAGCGGACTGATGTCCATTTTGTTGATGACGTACAGTTACTTCAACAAGACCACCGGCCTGACCGTGAACGATGTGCTTAACAACGCCGACTACCAGAAATGGTTTCAGGAAATTCAAGGCACGGTGGGCCAGTTTGGCGAAAGTACCGGCACGTACATGAAGGACATGGTGGCCTACGGCCCTAGCATGTATGACCTCATCGCGGTCTATGAAGCCAGCGCCATCGAGCAGGCCGCGAATGCCGTCGGGCGCTACGGCGAACTCCATGTCTATTATCCGCCGGCGACGGTGATGAGCGATCATCCGTTTTGTGTTCTCACGAGCGAGTGGGTCACGCCGGAGAAATCTCAGGCGGCCCGTTTGTTTGTCGATTATCTGACCGGTCACGCCGCGCAGGATCTGGCTTTGAAGAAATATGGATTCCGCCCGGTCGATCCGACGATCGATTTGCAACAGCCCGATAGTCCTTTCCAGCGCTACGCGGCCGATGGATTGCAAGCCGATCTGAGTCAGCTGGCCCTCGTCGAAGTGCCGCGCGGCGAGGTGTTAGACACGCTGCTCAATCTATGGTCGCGCGTGACCAAGCGTTGATCGAGCACGAAGATCTATGAAACCACATTATCGCGCTGCCTTGCGTCAGCCTCTGAACATCGCCATGCTGGTTGCCGCCCTTCTGGCCGGACTCATTGCGGCGTGGTGGATGTTCCCGATCGGCCTGATGGTGTGGGGCTTCATGGTGTGGGGCGTGGCCGCGCATCCCGTGACGCAACTGGAAAGCGCCCAACCCGAGCGCCCGGTTGCTGTTCCGCGTTTTCAGCCCAACCTCGATCGGATTGAAAACAGCCAACGGCAGGTGCTGAACGCGATTGGCGCGACGAAGAACCCCATCCGGCAAGCGCTAACGCCGCTGCAAACCGAAGTCAATGGGTTAGTAGACAAATGCCATGCCGTGTCCCAGCGCGCGATCCCGTTAGAGACTCAGCGCCAAGCGCGCGCCAAAATGGATAACAGCCTGGAAAGTGAAATTGCCACTCTCGATCAGCAACTGGCGCAGTTCACCGATGACGGCATCAAGAAAGTCCTGGAGAAAAGCCGTGCTTCGCTGCAAGCCCAACTGGATAACCGGAATGCTCTTACCGCGCAACTGGATCACGTCGATTCACAGCTGACCGGCGTAGCGACTGCGCTCGCAAGCACGGCGACGGAGATTGCGCGTTTGCAAAAACTCGACGGGAGTGCGGCCGCCACGCGCATTGGCGAACTGACCACGGAGGTGCGTCAGCCGTCAACGGCACTCGATGAGCTGGTGAAGACTTTCTTGCCGGCCTAGGCGCCGCGCCACGTCCCTTTCGTTCCCGATCTCTTACGCACCCTCGCCAAACCCGAGTGGTATCCGGCGTATCTGGCGCCCGTCTTCAAATTGTTCACCAAGACTCCCCTGGCGACTTCGTACTGGGANNTGTTGAACACAAGCAGTTGCAGCGCAGCGGTTACGCTATTCACTACTTCGTCTCCGGTCAGATCGGAAATCCGCTGATCGTTTTTGTGCATCCCGCCTTTGCCGATCATCGCGCTTTCGATGATCAGATTGACTATTTCGCGCAACGCTACTGCGTCATCACCCTCGATCTGCTGGGGCATGGGCTGTCACGCTTCTCCGGCGGCCAGGATAAGATCGATGCCTCAGCTGAACACATCTGCACTATCATGAACAACGAGGGCTATCCGCGCGCCCACCTGGTGGGTGTTTCGCTGGGATCGCTCATCGCGCAGTATGTGGCGCTGCGCTATCCAGAACGCATCACCTCGCTGACGGTCATGGGCGGTTACAACATCAACGCCGACAATCGCGCGGTGCAAAAAGCGCAGAACGGCGAAATGCTGAAGTGGTTGTTGCGCGCCCTGTTCTCGATGAACTCCCTGCGTCGCCACGTCGCGGCTGTGTCGCTGGAGAAACCAGAGAAACAGGCAAAGTTTTACGAGATGGCGCAGGGCTTTCACTTCCGGTCATTCATGGCCCCTGCAGGGCATGGGCAAAGTGATCCAGAAGCGCGCCGGTATCCAGCGGTCCTATCCGCTGTTGTTGGTCTGCGGCGATCACGATCTGGAACTGGCCCAGCGTCAGGCCCGCCAATGGCACGCGGCTGATCCCGGCACAGAGCTGTGCTTCATCGAAAACGCCGGGCATTGCGCCAACATGGATCAGCCAGAAACGTTCAACGCCAAGTTAGCCTCGTTTTTGACCGATGTCCAAAACTGACCAGTGTGGATAATTCTTCGAATCAATAATCGGATACTCATGTGTACACCATTCGCGTGCGCGGCCATCTCGATGAACGTTTGCTGCACTGGCTGCATGAAGCGCAGGTCGTCAATCAGCCCGACGGCGCAGCGGTGCTGACCACCACCATCGCCGATCAGACCGAGTTTTACAGCGTGTTGATCAAGATGCGCGATCCGGGGTTGCCGTTGATCGCGCTGCACGAGCAAACTGAAATCGAGGATATACCATGACCTTGTCATCACCTTCGTTGCCGCCGCCGCTGACCGCGCCGCACGCTCTACCGTTGAAGCGCCGCACGATCAAGCTCGAGGGACAGGCAGTTATCGTTGAGCGTGGCATGTTATCCGTGCCGGAGAATCGCAACAAAGCCGAGGCGCGTGCGATCGAAATCCCGATTGTGCGTTACCGCAGCCACGGTGATCATCCTGCCGATCCGATCTTCTGGCTCGACGGCGGACCCGGCATGAGCAACCTGTCATTCAAGCCGCCGCTGAAATTGCTGGACAAGCACGACGTAGTGCTGGTCGGCTATCGTGGCGCGGACGGTTCGTCGATCCTCAAGTGCCCGGAAATCGCGCGGGCGTTGAAAGGCGTCGGCGGTGATGTGCTCAATACGGCTTCGCGCGCCAACCTGCAGCGCGCGGTGGCGCAGGCCGCGCAGAACCTGAGCGCGTCGAGGGTTGATCTTGAAGGCTACACCATTTCCGAAGTTGTTGGCGATCTGGAGACCGCGCGTGCAGCGTTGGGCTACGATCGGGTGAATTTGCTCAGCGGCAGTTACGGCACGCGCGTGGCGCAAATCTACGCGCACCTGCAGCCCGATCGGATCGCCCGCTCGATCATGATCGGCGTTAATCCGCCGGGACACTTCGTGTGGACGCCGGACGCGGTCGATGCGAAGCTGGCCGACTTTGCCGCCGCGTGGTCGCGCGATCCGAAATGTGCGGCCCGCACGCCCGATCTGCTGGCGAGCCTCCGCCGCGCCTTGCACAATCTGCCGCGCCGCTGGCTGCTGCTTCCGATCGATCCCGGCTACGTCAAGATCATGACGTTCGTGTTGTTGTATCAACGTCCCACCGCCGCGCTCGCCCTCGATGCGTTGTTAGCCGCTGAACGGGGCGATGCCAGCGGTGTGTGGTTGATGTCGTTCATGGGCCGCCTGATGTTGGGGCGCATGATGGTCTGGGGTGATCTATTCGCGAAGGGCGGCACCGCCGATTACGAACCGGGCCGCGACTACGTCGCCGAACTCGATCGGCCCGATGCAATCCTCGGGGCGCCGCTGTCGTTGTTGATCTGGGGCGCGGTCAGCGAGGCCTGGCCGCTGAAATTGCTGCCCGCTGACTTGCGACGTGTGCAGTCAGCGGACGTACCGACGTTGTTGATCAGCGGCGAGCTCGATGTGGCCACGCCCGCCGAACCGGTGGGGCGTGAGCTGCTACCGGCGCTGTCGCACGGCCAGCACATCGTGCTGCCCGATACCGGGCACGTGCCGGATGTGGTCAGAACTCATCTGGACGCGCTGACGCATTTGGTGAGTACCTACTTTGAAAGCGGTACGGTGGACAGATCGCATTTCCGTGATATCCCCATGGACTTTCACGTCAAACCGAGTTTCCCGTTGATGGCGAAGTTGGGGGCCGCTGCGGTGTTGACGCTGATCACCGTGGTGGTGGCGATCGTGCTGAGCCTGTTGAGATAACGCGTAGAGGTGAAGGTCATTCCGTGGAGGTAAATCGTGAGTCAACAATTATCCAGTGATCGGGTGTGGAACGAACTCAAGCAGCAAATCTTTGCGGTTCTCGGCGTGGTGACCGCCAGAGGAGAAGCGCGCACGATTGGCATCGTCTATATCGTGCATGACCACAAAATCTATCTTTCGACCGAAAAAGATGCCTGGAAAACACGCCACGTCCAGAGCAACCCGCACGTTTCAATCACCGTGCCGATTGCCAAGCGTATTCCCCTGCTGCCGTGGATCAAAATCCCGGCGGCAACGATCACATTCTCGGGGACGGCCACGGTGTTTGAAGCAAAGGATATGGCAGGCGATATTTTGCAGGCGCTATTCCATGGCCTTGCATCAGACCCGGAAAAACTGGCAACCATGTCTGTGCTGGAAATTGAACCGCGGGGAGACTTTGTTACCTATGGCATTGGCATCCCTCTCATGCAGATGCGCTACCCTGAAAAGGCCCGCGGACGTGCTCCGGTAACGTCCGCGAACTGATCCACGCGCGACGGCGCTGCATGACCCCGAAAGTTGAACCCGTCAGGCGTGTGTCGCTGCGTGTGACGACTATCCCTCAATGTGCGACAATCGGCTGAAACTTCTCGGGCAGGGCACTGGCCCAGGCGCGGATCGCTGGCCAGTCGCGCAAATCGCAGGCGGGCATTTTTCGCAGAGCGGGCAGCAGGCTGTAAGGGAAGCGGAGTTTCGCCGGATCGAACTTGCCGCCAATCAGCTGCACGGCGACCGGAGTGAGCCAGGGAAACTTCGCCAGTTCCTGATCGAGGTCGCGGCGTCTGTCTTGCCACTGCTCGCTCGTGTCTTCGATCGGCCCACCGGCGAAAACTGCGAGTGGTAAGCCATGCATCAATTCACGCTGAAACCGCGCTAGAAAGTGACGTGCGTCTTTGTGCCAGTGGAACATGTAAAGCGGCGCGCCTAGCACGATGCCACTATAACCGGCCAGTTTTTTTACTTCGCGAACGGGTCGCAGATCGACTTCGACCCCCTGGGCGCGCAGCGTCGCCGCGATGTCCTCGGCCACTTCCTGTGTGGAGCCGTAACTTGAAGCACTGGTTACCAATATCGACGTTGACATGTTTTTCTCCTAACTACGAATGTTGAAGTTGCGTTTCTCCTGCAAATCGCCCTTGCCGGTAAAGTCGTTGGCCGATCAGGATATGCCAGGTCATCAGGCAGAGTCCGGCGGCGGGGATGAAGCACAGCCCTAACCGCTCACCATCAACTGCGGGCATCAACCTGATCGCTAAACAGTAAGCCAAATCAAGGACGGCGGCCAACATTCCCACATAGGCGGTTGCCCGGTTGAACACGTTGCTTCGCAGCATAACCATTGAAGTCAACAGACCGGCCATTGCGACAAAGAGCAAACTCAGATATCGGCCAAAGCTGCTGAACTGCTGGATCGCCAACAGCGTTTGTCCATCGGCCAGCAACCTGGATCGTTGCGCTGCGGCGGTCGCGGCTGCGTATTGATGACTGAGTGACAGTAAGGGCAGGGCTTGATTCGAGATGAAGTAAATGGTGATGCCGATTAAGCCCAAGCCTACAGCCAGCCCCATGACCGATCGGTTCACGCGTCTCAACGTCACAAAGAGGGTGAGAAACATCACGCCCACCAGCGCATAGTTCAACAGATCAAAGACATTCAGCCAGGTGAGTCCCACCACTGGATCACTCTGTAAAAGCGTGAGCCAGCCCGGCACCGTCGTGGGTGGTGCCGTCGGCCCGGCGGTGATGAGGCCGAACTCTTTCAGGAGTGACAGTTCTGCGCCAAGGTTTCGCCGGAAGAACAGGCCGGCCAGCAGCGCCGCGATTCCTCCAATCCGGGGCAGGCCTTTTCCGGCGAAGTCTTCCATTTCGAGTTTAAGTCCGACTGTCCGCTGACAGTCTTGTGAGGCAAGCGCCATGTTCTTCTCTCGTTGAATGATTTTGAATTTCAATCTGGCTTCATCATAGTCTTAACCCGCCTTGCCCGTCATCTATCCATGGATAGATTTGGAGTTAGATTTACCATCGGATGCTGATTTAGAGTAGAATTGACGTCTATGACGGATGCCCCCGTTTCGCCCCTGATTCTCACCAAGATTCGCGTGCCTGCCCCGCGGCCGCGGATCGTGCCGCGCGCCCGCTTGCTTGAACCGCTCAACCTCGAAACAGGGACTGCTCTGGTACTGTTCTGCGCACCCGCCGGTTACGGCAAATCGACCTTGTTGACCGAGTGGTCGCAGTCATTGTCACAAGCCGATATTGCCGTGGCCTGGTATGCGCTGGACCTGAGCGATAATGATCCCATCCTCTTCGCTTCTTATCTGGCCGCCAGTCTGACGCACGCGCTCGGCTCCATCCCCGAGTTAGTTCACGCCAGCCAGTTATTGCGCTCTTCGCCCGAGCTGGACTGGCAGCGCATCCTGCCGATCATCATCAACGCGGTAGCCGCGATCGATCGGGACTGTGTGTTGATCTTTGACGATTATCATGTCATCAATACTCCGGCGATTCATAGCGGCATCGCGTTTCTGCTGGAGCATCTCCCGGCGAACATGCACGTCGTCATCGGCAGCCGCTCCGATCCGCCACTCTCACTGGCTCGGCTGCGAGCCCGTCGACAGCTGCTCGAGCTGCGCGCCTCAGCCCTGCGTTTCACGACGGAAGAAACGGCCTCGTTTCTGAATGACGTGATGCGGCTCGAGCTGACACCCGAGCTGATCGCTCAGCTGAAAGAGCGCACCGAAGGTTGGATCGCCGGGTTGCAGCTGGCTGCGCTTTCTCTCGCTGGCCGCGCGGACAAGGCGGACTTCATCGGCTCTTTCACTGGCAGCCATCGCTATCTGGTCGAGTACCTGATGGAAGAAGTAGTGGGCCGCCAGCCGGAAACGATCCAGTCATTTCTGCGAACGACCGCCATCCTCGATCGATTATGCGGCCCTCTCTGCGATGCCCTGCCGGGCGAATCATCGGGCAGTGCGGCGCTGCTCGCGCAACTGGAACAGACCAACCTCTTTGTGGTTGCGCTCGACGATGAGGGTTACTGGTATCGCTATCACCATCTTTTTCGCGATTTCCTGCAAACGCAACTGCGCACCACACAGCCGGAGCGTGTGGCCGATCTGCATCGCGCCGCCAG
>PMCF01000297.1:2066-2524 GCA_003154115.1 Anaerolineae bacterium | reverse complement strand
TTGAACGACAAAGGCGAACCGATCTATGGTGAAAAAGACGCAGTGGATCTGAACAAGATGCAGCAGCTAGGTTTACCGTTCTGGCTGGCCGGCGGCTACGGCAATCCCACGCAGGTGCGACAGGCGCTTGAAGCCGGAGCGGCCGGCGTGCAAGTGGGCACGGCCTTTGCTTTATGCGACGAATCCGGCCTGGAGGCGGGACTCAAGTCGAGATTACTGCGCCAAGTTCTGGACGAAGAAGCAGAAGTCTTTACCAGCCCCACCGTCTCGCCGACAGGTTTTCCCTTCAAGGTTGCCCAGTTAGAAGGAACGTTGTCCGATCCGGCTTTGTACGAAGCCCGCAACCGAATTTGTGATATGGGTTTTCTGCGGACTCTGTACAAGAGAGAAGATGGTTCGCTGGGCTATCGCTGCTCGGCTGAGCCGGTGGACGATTACGTGAAGAAGGGCGGCAAAGT
>PMCF01000297.1:0-1941 GCA_003154115.1 Anaerolineae bacterium | reverse complement strand
ATCGATTATCTGCTCAGCGGCTTGAGGCCAGATCAAATGCTGGGGACCGCGTAATGAAATTGCGGCTCATGTGGCCCTGAAGGTAGTGCGCCCGCTGGATTTGGCACGCTACGCGCAGCGGGAGCACTTCACCTCAAAACCGGCCTGAGCGAATCTTTCGCGCCGACGCGCCCTCTTTAGATATTATGCGGACTCGGCGACAGTCACTTCGCCGATGGCTTCGCGCAGAATGTCTGTTTCCTGCGGCTCGCCTCGCTGATACTCTTTGCAGATGCGGCCGCGCCGCATGACGATGATACGATGGCTCATTTCGAGTGCTTCCGTATAATCGGATGTGAGCATGAGGATCCCCACGCCCTGCTCCAGCAGTTCTTCCATCACTCGATAGATTTCGCGTTTGCCGTTAATGTCGATGCCGCGCGTCGGCTCATCGAAAATCAGCACCTTGGCGTGAGCGCCCAGCCACTTGGCCACCACAACCTTCTGCTGATTCCCGCCTGAGAGCTGCCTCACGAAGGTATTCATGCTGGGCGCTTTGACGCTCAGCTTCATCATATACTCTTGTGCTTCTTGATCAAGCCGGTGATGCTGCACCAAACCCACGACGCTCAAACGATCCAAACTGGGGAGAGCATAATTGCTGCGTATGCTGTGGGCCTGGATCAGCCCCAGGACCTTCCGATCCTCGGGCAGATAGGCAATGCCGTTTTTGATCCCACGCTCCGGGTTAGTACATTTGACTTTTTGTCCATGAACATAGATGTCGCCAGAGTCCAAGGAGTCGGCACCCGCAATGGCCCGACCCAGTTCCGTCTTGCCGGCGCCCATCAGGCCCGTCACGCCGACGATCTCACCTTTTTTGATCGCCAGACTGATACCATTGAGGACACCCTTGCGCGACAAATTTTCAACACGAAGCGCTTCATCATGCGAGGGCGTCGTAAGATCAGGATATTGCTTCTTGAGTTGACCGCCGATCATGTGCTCGATCATGGCGTCAAAGCCTAAATCCTTAACAGCATAGGTGCCTTCGTTTTGGCCGTCTCGCAAAATGGTCACTCGGTCGCCGACCTCATGGACTTCTCTGTACCGATGAGAAATATAGACAAAACTGATGCCGTGCTCCAGCTTGAGCCGCCGGATCACTTCGAACAAGTCATTCCGCGACTGATCTTCCAACACATCAGTCGGCTCGTCCAGCACAATGACCTTGGCTTGCGAGGTCAACGCGCGGGCGATCTCGACTATTTTCTGCTGCGTGACGCTTAGCCGCCCGACCGTTTTATGCAGGTCCAGATCGATGTGGAATCGCTGCAAGAGTTCGCCGGCCTGCGTGTATAGCTTCGTCCAGTCAACCAAGCCCAGACGGGCCGATCGCATCGGTTCCATGCCGAGGAACATATTCCGGGCAATATCAAGGTCCTTGACGAGGCTGAGCTCCTGGTAAATGAATCGCAGGCCCTTTTCAATGGATGTATGAGGGGACTTGATATCCACTTTCTGCCCCTCAATGTAAATCTCGCCTTCATCGGCCAAATACGCGCCGCTCAATACCTTGATCAGGGTACTTTTCCCGGCTCCATTCTCGCCCAGAAGCACGTGAACCTCCCCAGGTCGAATCTGAAAGTTCACATGATCCAGGGCCAAAACCCCAGGAAATTTTTTGACGATATTTTTCATTTCAACAACATACTGGTCTTTCGATGAGCCGTCCATCACCCATCCTCCTTTATCAAGAATCGAGCCGCAGATCTTCGATGTCTTTACCACCACCCAGAGTGATTGCCCTGAGGTCAAACTGGATTGAGGGCCTACGGAGCCTTCTTAAACCAAAACCCCGCAGGCCCTCCAGATCAAGTGTCTCGCTTCAGAGTGATACTCAGACCTGTTGTTCTTAACTAGCCTTTACGGCAGATACTTATCCACGTTGGTCTTGTCGAT
>PMCF01000103.1 GCA_003154115.1 Anaerolineae bacterium | reverse complement strand
CGAGATCGGCTGTTTCCCGAATGGGCGTTCCTGTCAGGCGATCTTTTACATCGTGGCCCATCGTGAGGCGGTCAAACACGGCCGACCCCAAATTGCGAAATCCGGGTGACACTATCTGTTACGGTACGACGTTTGCGTTGAGGAGCCATAGCCGCGCCTCCGTTATTGCCACACGCCCGAGATCGTCCGCTGACACCACGGGCACTTGCCTTGATCCAGACCGTTGGTGATGACCTCAAAGCCATGCCGTTCGATCAACAGCGTTGAGCATTGTGGGCAGTACGTATTGTCATAGCGATGACCGGGCACGTTGCCGACGTACACGAATTCCAACCCGGCTTCACGGCCGATGTGCCACGCCCGCTCCAACGTGCGCAGCGGCGTCGGCGAAACGGTGAATTGATAGGCCGGATAATAACCGCTCACGTGCCACGGCACCTCCGGCCCTAACTCAGCGACGATGCGGGCGGCGATGCCGTGCAGTACGGCCGGTGCGTCGTTGACGGTCGGTACGATCAAAGTGGCGATCTCAACATGCACGCCGCGCGCGCGGGCCAGTTGACACGCGGCCCACACGTGATTGACGTCGATGCCTTTGCCGTACTTCCGCACCCCGGCGGCGTCGCCTTTGATGTCGACATTCATCGCGTCGAGTCCGGCGTCGATCAACAAGTTCAGTGCTTCGGGGGTCAGGTAGCCGTTGGTTACGAAGGTGTTGTAGAGGCCGCGCGCCTTCGCCAGGCGAAAGACATCCAGCGACCATTCCAACGATAGGGTTGGCTCATTGAATGAGATGGACGTTCCCGCGCAACCCGATCGCTCGGTGAGTTCGATCATGCGTAGCGGCGAAACGTACTCGCCGCCATCCGGCGTCACTTTGCTGATATCCCAGTTCTGGCACCACGGACAGCCAAAGTTGCACGACCAGCTGCCGACGGTGTAGCACCACGAGCCGGGATAAAAATGAAAGAGGGGCTTCTTCTCGATCGGGTTGGCGGCTCGCGAGGAGACCGCTCCGTAGATCAACGTCACCAGTTGACCGGAGCGATTCTCGCGCGTGCGACACCAGCCCTGTCCGCCGATCGAGATCACGCAGCGCCGCGCGCAGACGTTGCACCGGGTCTTGTTGCCGACTCGTTCCTGCAAGAGGGATTCCTGCACAAAGGCATCTGGCATACTGCACCTCCGATAGATCCTGCCGGGCTGCATCGCTCGCCGTTGCCTCCTCGCCAATTTCAGGCACGGTTCACCAGTGAACCGAAGCACCTTTACAATTGAATAGGACGACAGGTAGCCACTGAGTTGTATCATAGGGTATCGCGCCCATAGGCGTCAAGCGAAGGAATGGCTTTTCCCTATCTTGACATTTGCGCCAGACCTATGGCATGCTGGCTCTCAAAAACGAGAGGGCCAGCTATCATGTTCGACGTGACTAACCTTGCTCCCAAATTCCAAGTTAATCAACGGCCCGGGTGATTTCTGGCAGAGGCCCGAAAGAAGGCCTCACGCAGAATCAGGAAAGCCTCAACTGTTAGATCGCTCAGTGACATCTTTACCCTCAATCGAAGATTGATAACGCAAGACCACACAGATGTTTGTGCGCCAGAAAGTGTAGGCGAATGCCCGCACTTGTCCGGTGCACGCGGTGTCAGGCGCTTTTGTCTTTATTTAGCAACTCGCGATTGCCAAAATCGAATTTGAATGAAGTATCCAGCGCACCTTTCGCACACACGTTGACGCATTCAAAGCACAGAATACACTCGGTCGAAAGTACCCTTTGTTTGTCTAAAACATACTCAGAGACGCGAATATCCATCGGGCACATTTTGTTGCACGCGCCACAGTCATTGCATTTCTCGGCGTGACCGGCGATTTTGAGCAGCGCAAAGCGACTGGTGATCTTTTGTAGAGTGGGAATCGGACACACATACTTGCAGAACGCGCGATTGTCTCGAAGCGCATACGCCAACGCGATACCGACCGCATAGTACAGAATATTGCCGCCGAGAAGCCAATACAACTCGGTGAGACTCTGGTCCTGAACGCGATAGTTCAATCCCCACCACAGTACCGCCACTAATCCCAAACTAAGCGCAAAGTGGATGTAGCGCAAATAGCCCCACTTGCCAGAAAGTCTTCCCCGCTTATTTCGCTTATAGGGCAACAAATCCAGGACCATGGCGGTCCAACAAGCCCAGCCACACCAACCGCGATTGAATACAAGCGGGCCAACTATCTTAGCCACCAGATAATGAATGACTGAGCCAGCAAAGAAACCGGCCAGGAGGTAAAAGAAGAAACCTTCCAACTGCATATTCTCGCGCTGAAACAGTCCGAGAAAAACCAGCATATAGGTGCCCACCAGAAACTGAGCCAATCTGCGCCCCCAGAGTTTTTGTCGCCTGGGAAGTGCCGCGTATATTCCAATGCCGATGCCCAGTGCGGTACCGATATACACAAAATTGTACAGATAGAAGATACGGCCGGTGGTTTGCCAGAGGACCACTGCGATGACCCAGAAGATACTCATCATAAGCAGTGGTTCCTTGAAGCGAGCAAAGTCGAAAGTGTCTTCAGATTTCATCTTCATCTTCCCTTCGGTTGTCACGATTCGTCAAAGTTACCGCTCAACTGCCGCAGCTGGGCCGGTCGGCGGCATGGAATCCCCGTCTTTCGCCTGGCGCGCCCCGGCGCTTTGCGCCGGATAGGGCGTGGGGGACGCCGTGTTGGGCGGTCTTTATTCTTCCAACACTGTTCGCATTGTCGAAACTACAAAGACTTTTTCTCTAACGTCGAAGCCACGGATAAATAATAGCCATCGCCAGTCTCCTGCAAGTCAATACTGAGAAAGGCTCGCCGATTCTGAGAAAAGTATTTTAGCTTCCGCTTGATGAGCTCGCGCAAAAATACCGCTAGCACTTTTTTATCTTCCGCCGAAGTATGAGGGAGGCCATCCAACAACTGCTGCAACATATTTTGTTGTTCTTTTGCAGGAAGCAAAGCTGCATTCCACGCCATCATGCCCAACGTCAGCAGTTTCTGAAAGGCGTCTTTCGTATCTACCGTATCACGATACGGTTCTACAAAGTCTTCTAGCACGTCGGACATTTTGACCGCATCCTCGGGTTCAACGACAATCTCTTGATGCGCAAAGGGTCCTTGTTCCAATTTGCGTTGCAAGTTATCGAATCGTGTCGGTTGATGTTCGTGCTTCCGTCTATTTTTGCGAGATTTTGGTGTCGACATTGCTATTCTCTGGGAGATTGACCTGTCGAGATGCAATTGACAACCGTCTGTTGCAATTGACCTGCGAAGGCGGCCCAACTCTAAGTAGACGACCAAACTGCGCCGCTACATTTTAGTGTTGCCGCTTTTGTCGCATAACATTCCGGCTTCTGCTTGACGACCGCGCTCGTCTCGACGCCCTGAGTATAGCGCATTTTCAATCTGATGACGGTATCAACAAAAACGAGCGAGAGGATCCCGCGTTGCGCCTCGCGCGCGATGGCGGTGGCTTAGCCAGGATCGTACGGTTGAATCCGCACTTCAGGCGGAATGCCCAGGCCGGCTGGAGCGCTTTGTTAGCCGCGCCATTGTTTTCATCACGATGCTGGCGCTAGTTTCATTCTTTGCGGAGAAACTTGTTTAGGATG
Organism: Anaerolineae bacterium; assembly: GCA_003154115.1. GTDB lineage: Bacteria > Chloroflexota > Anaerolineae > Fen-1058 > Fen-1058 > Fen-1058. Next base: position 4,371 of record PMCF01000103.1, on the reverse strand, counting down.
ATCATAAATACTTCTTTCTGATCCTCAAACGCGGTGTGTCCCGCGAACGGAATGTTTAGTAACGTCGAATCTTTGACGAATCCAGACAACTCAACAACCGCCTCTCTCGATGAAAGAGGGTCGTTGTCGCCTCGCACAATCAGCAAGGGACAGGAAATATTCTTGACGGCTTCATTCGGATAACCGGACGAGCTTGAATCAAGCCACATTTTGACCACAGATTGAGCAAGAAGATCAAAATCCGGTTCGGGATTTAGTTTTTGGTAAGCGTCGTAAGTGGCGGGAAACTTATTTCTCCAACTCTCTCCAGTGACTCTTGAAAATATCTCCCTCGATGGTTCAGTATTTTTTAGATGCCAGCGCGAACCAATCGTGACGAGTTTTTCAATGTTCAACGAAGTCAGTGAAGCGAGTCTGTAAGCGACAATTCCGCCGTCGCTGAAACCGATGATGCTCACACTATCAATGTTGAGATGTTCGAGAACGCGCTCAACATCTCTTTGAATCTGTTCGTAGGTTAACGCTTTTGAACCGAGCGTTGACTTACCCTGTCCCCGGCTGTCAATCCCGATTACTTCAAACTCTTTTTTCAAGCCGGAAAGGATCGTATTGAAATCTTCAAGATTCCCAAACCCCCCGTGCAAGACCAATAAAGCCGGACTATTTTCGTTGCCGGTTACTTCGTAATAGATTCTTGCTCCGTCAATCTCTAAGTGTTCTCCCGAATGATGGTCAAAAGTTCTCATTTTTAGCTCCTGACAAAAAGCGGCTAACGGTCTGCGCCTCACCCGTGCGCAGAGCGCGTCGCTGGCAAGCGCTGATTAAGCGGGCAATCTCCAAACCAAACTCCGTGGGAGTTCTGGCTAAGATTATACGAGCACTTGCTCTATCGGGCGGCGTAAAGAACGCGGCATTGGATCAGCATAGCCAAAGCGAAGCAGCAACTGCGGTAGAGCATTTCCAAGCCCCAGGGCACTCTGGAACTGTCTCCGAACATCTGCTACCTCGATGGGCTGGTTGAGGAAAGCCGATTTGATATTCAACGCAGTCAGCTGGAGTGCCAGGCGCTCGTAAACCTGCCCGGTACGTACCCAGGCCGTCTTATCCTCTGATTGCGAAGTCACCACAACTGCGCCGGGGGAACTGCGCAGCTTCCTGGCATCGGCATCCGCCAGCTGTTGCGGCTGCGTGCCAGCCACAAACAGCTGTCCAAGCCAACGCGGCACTTCCGGATTCCCGGTACAACGCGTGAATAGGCCATCGAGCGAAGCCAACGCTTCTTTTTTGGTGAAACGCAGCCAGTGAATCAACTCATCCAGAAACACCTTATCCGCATACTGGCTCAGATTGGCTTGATTGAGATACTCCACCACCGTCTCTAAATTTGCAGGATTCGTGACAAAATGCAGCGCTATGCCCGGCTCCAGCGGCAACGCCTGCACCTGATCAAGGTCGGCACTCTTAACGAGCTGGCCGTCATAGTCCGAGCGGGTATTTTGGCGCAGCGGGATAGCGTCGAACAGTGGGCTACCCTGCGGGGTATCCGCTGTCAAACGAATGCGGATGAAATCGGCTGCATCAGGATAGATCACTTCGGATGCGTAGCCCACAGCGCGGGCGGCCACCAGCAAGTTTTCCAGCGCACAGCCTAAGCTGATCCATAGTTCACGGTCACTGGGATCAACGACAGCCAAACCCCGGGCATAGTCGGGGTGAATTTCAATCGCATTCTCCTGGAGGGCAAACTTCCACGGCTGAGTGTTGTGCCCATTCGCTGCCAGCGTCGCATAGCGCACGAGCTCCCGCATTTGGATCGACACGGTTGAACTCTTTTCAAGAGATCTCTGGGTAGAGTTGACCTGTTGGTCGTAGTTCAGCCAGGGGGCATACTCAAAGAGAACATATCCGCCGACTGAAATTACGCCAGCACCCACTACGAGTTTCAGAAAACCACGACGGCTCAGCGTCTTTCGAGAGGATTGCTTGTCGGTCATGTTGTTCTCCTTTATGCAGTTCCGATTTCAATGTGTGTTAGCTCGCCCAACGGCATAGGCTTCTGACCTCTTCAGTCGAGCATTCTGATGACGAGCGACACGCCCTTTCCGTCTAGTGGATTAAGGCCGGCGCGTTTCGAAGAGTACTTCAGGATATGGCTTTGCCGGTCCATCCAGCAGCGCTGTCGCAACGCCCTTCAGGTGTTTGTCGAAGAAAGCTACCGAGTACGCATTGACAATATCATGCGCCCGCTGGCTGCCGATCGGTCCGTTGAAGCCAATCGTTGGGAAAATCGGCGATAAAAGATCAAGGTCAGTTAAATCGATGTGGTACATCCCGGGCACCTGCACGAAGTAGCCATCGCCTGGCAAACTATCATACACTGAGCGCATCGTGGTCTGGGTTTGCACGATATCCTGCTCTGCCCAGCCACCGGCTGTTTGTCTTTCGAGTCGCATCGTGTCGGCAGGTCGGGTAATGAACATACCTGGCTGGTGCAAGCCCTGCTGGACCACAGTGGCGGTCATGGCAACGTCCTCAATCAAGCAGGCCTTGAGGCGTGGGTCTTTCAAGCAGGCCTCGGCGCTAACCGTACCGCCGAGTGACATTCCAAACACACCCGTATGCTGTAGATCCAGTTTACCGGTCAGGATATTTTTCGGGTCAGTTGTATTTATCGAAGCCAGCTGATCAAGCGTGAAGCTGACATCCTGCGCAAAATAGGGGATGATACCAAGCGGCATGGCCTGACCGTTCAGCTGAGGTATTGTTTCAGCCGGACTGAAACTCTGATGGATCAAAGGCTGCATCACATTATTGACTGATGGTCCAACTATTTGATGTCCATCCGGGAAAACCACCGTCGCGGCAGCACCTGGCTGATCGATGCCCACGACGATGTAGCCATGCGAGACCAACTCTTCAACTTGAAAGGTGTTCATTTGACGATAGCCAGTGAGTCCCTCTAGAAAGATGAGCACCGGGTAGTTGGGCCTGTCATCCGCCACGGGTGCGGATGAGATGGCGTTCGTGGTGACATACTTGAGGTGTTTCAAGGTGAAATCTGGATAATTGTGCAACCGCGCCAGAGCGGTCGCAACAGCGTCGGGATCCAGTATATACGGAGCATGCGGGGAAGATGACTCTGTCCTGGCTGGATACCAGATCTGCACCATCAGCTCACGATGGGCATTCGGATCAACAGTGAAGGTCTCAGGACGGCTAGTATCTATCCAGTGGGAGGTCACCGTGCCAATCTGGTATGGCCCAGTTGGATGCGGGAAGCGGAACACGGGGAGCACTATCGGCAGAACGATGGAGATAACCAGTCCGAGTACGCCCAGTCCGACGGTCAGGCCAACGACAAGCCGATTGGTCAGTATTGGCCCGATGGGTCCGTTCAACGGTACGATGTTCTGCAACACCCAGACCAGGAACAGCAGCCCGGCCAGGGTGTACGCCGGGACCATCTGCCAGCGTAAGCCCTCCACCAGCACCTGTGCGATAACTATCAGCAGCGCGATTGGCACCAAATAGCGCATCCAGAACACTTCGCGGGGCAGCGGAATCGCTAACACGAAGAATGCCAGTAGATTGGCAAGCGACAACAGGGTTTCAAAGGGTCTCATCCCCTCGCCTCTTCAGTTGAAACTTTTCTCTTCCATATCTTCGCGTGCCGCAGGCGAAGTGTCCCCACCGTCCGTTGCACACTTTGTTCGGTGGCTCTATCAACGCAAGACCCCGGTGGCAGCCCGCATCTCGTGTTCTCAACATGCTACAACGCTCTTGCCAGCGAAGCGATTGCTGGATTCCGGGTCATGGGTTGGCAAGTAGACTGTCGGCGTGGCCTGTACAAACTGGCGAATCCGCTGAAGGGTTTGCCGGGCTGCTTGAGCATTGAGCCCTACCCCATCGATTTGCTGATCAAGCATGAAGCGCTGAGTATAGGAAGCGTCACCGGCAAAGAAATAGGTGGCATCAGAATCCTTTACGATGACTGAGACGTGCGCGTCAGTGTGACCAGAAGTTGGAACTATGATGACGTCCGTGGTACGTGTGACCTGGAAACTGCCTGGAAATGGCCCCAACGGGTCAGGCGCAAGGTCTATCAGTTTGGGGGCGAACCATGATGGCCAGTGTTGGGGCAGAAAACCGCGCACTTGACCCGCAAAGCCGGAACCTAACTCGAAGGCTCGCCGCATGACCATGATTTCTGACTTCGGGAAATGATGCAAACCACCCGCATGGTCCGTATGTAAATGCGTCATGATGACCCAGCGTACATCATTCGGTCGGATGCCTAACGTTTGCAATTGCGGTCCGATTTCTTGTTCAGGAGTTACCCATTCTCTCACCTTCTTAAAGTAAGGATGCCAG
>PMCF01000092.1 GCA_003154115.1 Anaerolineae bacterium | reverse complement strand
TCAAGGCGATCGAAGGGTGGTTTAATCCCAAGTATAACGGTCTGGCTCTATTTGCAATGGAATACCTGGAGTCACGCCGTGGGCCGCCTGAGCCGTCGCCGATCTCCACACTGGAATCCATCGCTGATCACTGGCACTGGTATTATCTCGACTTCAAGTATTTTGGACACACTCCACGCACGGTCCCTGAGAAGATTGTCGAGGCGAACTATGATCTGATCCGGATTCAGGCCGTGTGGCCGCTCCTCTCTGATGAGCAGCGCGTCGCCGCTACAACAGTGCTGGATCATATCAGTGAGCAATTGCGACAGATTGCCGAAGCCTGTTTCGCTGAGAAATTCGCTGACGCGTTGGATGCCTCCGATCCTCACGAGCCGTAAGGAGATCACCGTGACGACGACCGTACAGCACCAGGGAAAGACCTGGTATCTAGCGTTTGCCTGGATCAGCCGCGACGTTCGTCGCGGTTCGGACCCGCGGGAAAGGATTCGCCTGGGACTGCACCCTGGCGAAGGTCCTGGCTCTGACTGGAATTTCGCGGATATGATGGGCATCGATCTGGAGTGGACGGAAGATGAGTGGCCCTACGTGAACTTCCCGCTTGCCGATACGTGGCCGCTCTTGCCGCAGATGATAAGTTTGCTTCAGTACCTGTTTGAGTGTTGTGAACGCGACAATGAGCTGTTGCCGCAGTGGGTTGTTGATTACCTGACAAGCGTTGGCTACGCAGACTTAACGCACTACGCGCACGATGCGGAGCTGGACGCGATCACTGAAACTGTCGCTCGACTGTCAGAATACCGCCTCACCTATCTCCAGCGGGCACTTACAAAGCAGGGCTATGTGCTCAGCCGGGAAGATACTCAGACAGGCTAATGGAATTACTGGCAGTAGTCGCGCCCCTTCGGCGACCCGTTGCGGAGTGATTTCGTGGAAACAACTGAGACACTGATAATTTGCGCCCTGCTAGGCGGGACGTTACTCGTTGGGCTGCTGATTGTCCTCAATCGCTGTGTCGGCCTTACAAACAATCTACAGGATGGGAACCATGTCAACTGATTTAGCGCCAAAACGCGTTCGCTTTGCGATGACGGGCATCGAGCGACGCGTTTTCGAGCAACGTCCAGATATAGGAGCACAGCTCACGGAACGATCCGGCATGCCGGTCGTGCTGGTGCGCGCAGAGTCTCGCGAAAAATTCACGGCATGGTGCAGTTCGGGCCCCGTCCGGTTTGAGATTGGTCTTGTGCGAACGAAGTTCGGTGCGATATTGCGCTGGACGATCATTCACTACGTCTCGCTGGACTTCGGGGTAGCCGTGGCCCTTTATCTTGGCGTGGAGACGGATGCTAATCGCCAGGCGCAAGACAGCCTTGACGGGTTGTCTGAGTTGCCTGTGTACATCTTTGATTCATCTGGCGACAACCCGCATCTGCTCGCCCTGCCGCTCAGCGAGGAAAACCGAATCGAGGCGAGAAACCTATATCAGGAGGCCGTCAATTACCAGGCCACCCTGACTCAGGTCGATAAACATCAGGCTCAAAGAATGGCGATTCAACAGAGCTGGCAAGGGCAGTGGGTGGATGCGGTTGAACCGACCTATTTTGCAGCCGGTGCACCTCTCTTGCTCGAGGTGATGGAGGAAACCCAACGGCCCGAGGAACATTTCAGTGCGATCCGGCGCAAGATTGGCGGCAGCCTAGAACAGATTACGGCGCTCGCCAACCGCAGTTTTCGGTTAGTCGGCTTGGCGCGTGCTGGACAGTTGACGGCCTGGGGTATTTCCACAGATCGTGATCAGCACCTCGATTTTCCACGTGAACTCCTGAACATCGCGGCTGTTGTGCCGCTTCGCGATGATCCGCGCCCGGAGTGGTGGCCAGAACTGCTAGAACTACCACCTGACAAAGTACCTGATTCGTTGCGTGTGAAGTTAGTGCCGCCACCGGTGGCGCACGAACCGATCACCCAGGAGTGGTTGATATCAGCCGATCAGGCGCGCCTCCGGGTCGTGTTTGCCGGATCGGACGCCCCCACAGATGAAGCCCGGCAGCGGGAGATCGTTGAGGAACGTCTCGTCAGTGGTAACTTCATGTGGCAGGCGTTGAAGGCCGATAAGCGGGTGCCCACTCATCCGAAGGGGTGGCTGGTCGTGCGCGGCAGCGGGGGTGGGGTGGGTAATGAATTGATCATTGAACTGTTGCGTCCTGAGCGGGTCAGTGTTCTGGATGCGCTCCGTGAGTTGGAGGACAGCGAATGGAAACAAGGACGACGTTTGTCGGTACGTCTGACCTGCGCTATCTTGACCGCCGCCCGCGGTATAGAACGTCTGGCAGGGTCAGTCCAGACCGCTGACCAGATTGGATTTGCGGCGCAACTGGCTGCGTTGAGTGGTAGCCAATTTCAATCTGAATCTTTGCCGGTGAGGCCTGAGCTGCCTGCGCCATTGAACCGCAAGTTGATAGATGAGCAAGCTAGAGAGGTTGGCACTCCGCGACTCTATCGTAGTGTTGACGTCGCTCGTTGGGTCCTGGCGCGCGCCCGGGCCTGTTGGTCGGAACCGAGCTTGCTCGCGCTGACCAATCGGCGCGAGCAACAGATATTTGTTGAGGCGAACACCGCAGCGATTGACATCTTGTTGCGGTCTGAGCCGGTGGTGACTGTATCAGGTGTGACCTTGCCTGTGCCGTTGCGGGCTGCTCCACTGGCCTGGCTGACAGCCAGTGTTTTACGCGGGATTGATTCGGAGGCCCTGCTTGCTCTCACGGATGATGGGAACTTGCCACGGCGTAAAGCCACGAACCTAACATTATCTGAGGACCAACGTAGCGTGCTGAGAGGTATCGCCAGCAGCCTATTGCGTCTGGCTGATGAGCAGGCTGTCTATACTCCGGTTGGCTATTTCCGGGTACGTATTCCATCTGATTTGCATCCGTTGCGTGCTATTGGCCTGAGCGCATTGAGGGCTGTCGCGGACGCTGATGGAATGTGGGTAAGACTGGAGGGTACGGACGATCAGGGCGTCTGTCGGTGGACCCCGGCTGGTCTCAATGATCCGTTCTTCTCAGAGGGGTTTGCGCTGGCGTTACATGCTTGCCTGGCTGCGCTCTGGCATGATTTACGAGTGAGCACTGAGGCCGTGCGCCCGGAAAATGAGTCAAGTGGTTTATTCCTGGGGCGCGTGGAGGTTGAAGCACAGCCGAACAGCGCAGCTAAATCTCCAGGCCAGAGTAGAACCCGGCACAATACAGCTGTGCGTGTTTTGCCACGGTTACTGATCTCGGGGCAGGTTGCCTGGGGCACGTTGAGTGAACAGCGGATCGCGCGGCAGATTTACAGCCGCGTCGGCCACCGCCGTCGGTTGCACGATCCCGCCTGGCGACGTCGGCCAACGGCAGTGGCCGAAGCCGCAATATGGGGCGTCGTATTGCCCGATGGCTATACCTGGGTGCGGAGACTCGATCAGCCGCACCTCGCCTCAGATGCCCCGGCCACCCCAATTCGGGTTACTGCTCGCGGCCTGGTGTCATTGCTGGCCGTGGTGCAAGACACGGATACCCAGACTGACGAAACGAAGTAGGGTGCATTTGATGGCCGATACAGTGCACTGCGCCGACTGGTTGTACCGGCAATATCTCGACTTCGTCCAGGAATCGACACGCTGGGCGATTTCGCTGACGGGTTGGGCCTTGCTCGCGGACGGTTGATCGGTTACTCGCTGGTCAAGGGACCACACCGAGGCAATTCGATCAGATCTGTCAGCGGTTGGCCGAGCACTATGGTTATCCAATTGGTGATCTTCTAGAAAAAACGGGATTCGGGATCATGCCGTCTTCGGATTTGCAATACAGATTTGAACGGTTGCGGTTGCATGAACAGTTGGAAGTCGCCCACAAAGTCATGAGCATAAAGGCGCATACCCCTCCGCTAGACGTCCCGGTGTGGGCTTTGTCAGTTGAGGACAATCGTCGGGCCAGGACGGCGACATCCGGCGATTCTGATCGCGATAGCGATGACGGGGGGTGTTCTAGCGGGATTGGGTGGCCAGCGGAGGTACGATGGTGCCGCCGCCGAAGGAGTTGTATTTGCCGGTGGTGATGCGATAGCGTCGCAAGATGCGTACCAGATCAAGCAGCAGCGGCCACTGTCATCGGGTTGTGGGTTGATCGTGACACCGCGACTGCAATCCACGGGTCATGGCAGAAACGAGGTGGCATTAGTCGGACATTCACTTCTTCTTGGCTTTCTTCCTTGCTGTGGTGGTTCCGCGCAAATCCAATAGCACATCGGCGGTTTCTTGTTTCTGGCCGACGAGACCGATAGATTTCCACACGTCAATCTGTCCATTCAAGAAGTCGTTCACCGCCGATGGGTCCGTATGCACATATTGACGCAGCAAGGAGGCCAGACCGGAGCCAAAGCCACGCTTCGCAGTATCCAATTCCTCGCCAGATTCACCGCCTGCAGGCAGTTCAGCTGCTGCCAGCGATATTGAATCGAGCACCTTCATATGCGTTAACTCGTCGCCTGAGTAGCGCGCAAGTGACAGACAAATCAGGCGTAGCAGGTCAAAGGTCAAAGGCGTTAGCAAGCGATCACTCTTTGCCAGACTGAGCGCGCGATCGATGGCGTCGTCGGGCCTGTGGAGCGCGACCAGGGTCATGCAACAGCGCCTCAGGCCAGCTTGATTTTCGAGTGGGCGTTGGCTATCGCGAGCCCAGGCAGTAATGGCGACCTGGTTGAACAGCGGCTCAAGGTAGTCCAACGCGCTCTTGATCGTCTCGGGCGCAGTGACGTAGAACACCGATTCGCCGCGCGGCAGCCGATCACCGCGATACGACAGCCAGTTGTGTGAGCCCATCAGGTAGATCGCCTGATCCACGACCACTTCTTTATTGTGGTTGTTGCCTAACCACCACACGCCCACGGCCGGTACGCCGTCAGGGGTCTGAATACTTTGAAGCGCATCGAGCAAGCCCTGGGATGGTGAGTGATCTTCCGCTCTGGGGTCACGCGCGATACCCCAGCCGATCAAAACCAGGATACCCTGCCGGGCCAGATCGCGGAGAATCTTCAGGAAACTGTCATCCACCACTTCCTCAGTCATCCAGGGTGATACGATCAAGACCGATCGCTGAGCGCGCTTGAGGCTTTCCAGGAAACGCGGTCGAATGAATTCATTTCGTAGCAGTTCGACTCCCGGGCTCGCCGCTGCGGTTCGCTGTGCAGACCCTTGACCGCCTTGCCGCACAGCCAGAGTCTGAGCCACATAGGTTTGCTCGACCTGTTGCGCGTGGCCCGGCAGGGGCGCAGCGGCTGGCTCTTCGGCAAAAATGGATAGTTCCTCATAGCCGGGCAGAAGATCCTCAAGCCCAACCGTGCCCTGGGCCAACCAGTCGTCCACGATCCCTTGCGCTGCGGTATCAAACTGACCATTGGGCAAACGGGCCATCCGCACGGAAACATTGTCGGTTCCCTGGCCTGTCGCCAGCGTGTCTTGAACGATCAAGACACCCCAAGCATAGTAGTCTTTCTCCCTCAGACGCGGCCGACCGATTTCAACCACGACACGACCTTCTTCCGGAGAATGCAGGCTCATCCCTGCCGCCGTCACGGCGGTAATCACCCGCTCACGAGTGATCGATGCAGCCACGATCTCTGCGGGAACGGCCCAAGCATCGTCTTCAACTCGCGGCAGGACCGGATCCGCTTCGTCGGCCTGGGTAAACACCTGGCCGGTGGTGAGTCGCTTCGTCAGCCCGTCGTAGGTCAATTCAACCGACTGTTGCTCGGGAGGTGTCGGAACCCGCCCCTGCGTGTAGAATTCCTTGCCACTCACGGTGAGCACCACAGCATCGTCTGTACCGCTTTCTGCGATCACGTCGAGGTTTTCAAGGGCTGTGCAGACGGCGTCGACAAACAGGCGATCGAGACCCAATAATGACGCAATTTCCTGACGCGAGGGGCCAGGCGTGATCTCCACTGCTGCGCGCAGCACGAACTCCTCGAGCACATTGAAGCGCCGCGGGTTTTGTACGAATACGTCCAGGTCGAGCTTGAAAAACGGGGCTCGATACACACCGCCGGAAATCACGCGTAAGCCGATTTCGCGCGTCTCGATACGCCTGGCAATCTCAAGCAAGCGGGCATCAATGTTACTGGAAGGTTGAAACATCGATGAATCCTCCCGACTGCCTGACGATGTCCGCCACGTTTTTGTAAATTCTGGCCGCGTTTGTATTCTTGGCCTGCTCGCAAAACAGCTCGCGCGAGCCGACGATGATCAACAATTCCTGAGCCCGCGAAAAAGCGACATTCACCCGTTCGGGTTCTTTGGCAAACCCGACGTCACCGTGAGCATTGTTGCGCACGAGGCTGACGATCACAATCGGGCGCTCCATCCCTTGAAACCGATCGACCGTGCCCAGCCGAATATTGAGATGTTTGAATTCTTGATCGGGTGGGCGCTTTTTCAGGCGTCGATCCAGTTCGCGCAGCTGGGCCGCGTAGAAGGTGATGACCCCGACCTCTTTGCGCTGTCCGGCCTGGGCGGGCTGCCAGCTGCGGTCGATGCGTTGTAAGAGCTCTTCAATAATGTCGGCTTCCACACGATTCCAGTAGCTGGTGCCAATTCGTTCTTCATGGTATGTGGACTGTTGCGGAATAGACACCCACGCGATATGTCGATCCGGCTGAAAGAGCGGCGCGAGCCCATGCGCCCGCGCGCGATCGGGGTCGGGAATCTTGCACACGAGCTTATTGGAGTAAAACTGGTTGATCGCATCCATGATCTGGGGATGCATGCGATACTGATCGGTCAGCCATTCACGCACACCACTTCCGTCGTCACAGCTTTCAAACAACTCACGGAATAGAGAGTACCGCAGATGCTCGACCTCGGTTTCGGGAACTTTCAACTCGGCCGCCAGATCGACGATGGCGTCGGGTCCGATCATGGGCGGTAGCTGGCGACTATCACCCACCAGCACAATTTTGGCCCCCTTGAGCATCGGCAGCAACAATTCGGGCGGGGTCGCTTTGCTGACTTCGTCGATGATGACGCAATCGAAATTGCGGTACTCTTCTGAAAACCGATGCGAGCCGGCTTGCACGCACGTAATGCCAATGACATTGGCGTTATCGATATAGATTTGCCGCAAGTCGGCTTCGTCGCGGGGATCAGCGGCCTGGAGCCGCTGCGCCCAGTCATTGATGAGACGTTCGCTCTGTTCGAAGTAGGCCCGCTGTTGTGCCAGAGCCTCTCCCCAACGCCGATGGCTTGCGACGGCAGCCTCAATATAAGCTAGATCGTCTATACCGGCGTCGAGACCGGCTGGCCGGAGCGCGCTGGGAACGGCCGTGTGTGCCGTTTGCCACCAGGCCAGATGCGGTCTGAAGACGGCGTCGCTATTGGCGAGCAATTGCCGGAAATCAGCCATTTGCTTATTGGCGGCCTCCACTTTGGCGCCTATTTCGGCCTGTTTGAATTCAAGCCCATCCAGGCTCGACCGGACTCCAGTGACGATCTCTTGCACGATACTGTCCGGCCGCACTTGTTGAAGAGCCGTATTCAAGCGCCGGTGTTGGTTATCCATTTCATTCAGATGTGTCTGCCAACGTATCCTCCATTCGTCACGCGTTAGCCGGCTCGCTGATGCGACGACCTGTTGCAGGGCAACCAATGGCCGCAATTCGGGCAGCCGGTGCAGCTCTTCCAAAAGCTGGAGACGTTGCTGATCCAGCGCGCGTTGGGTCGCCACGAGTTCACGGCCGATTTCTTCGGATCGTTGTGCCGCATTGGACAGGGTAGCCTGACAGGCTGCCGATTCTTGATCGGCCGGGTTCGACGTGGCCGCCGACAGCTGGTCCAACTCGCGTATCTCACGTTGAACGGCCGTGACCAGCGCTTCCCCATAAACAGCCAGGCGCTGGGTAATCTGTTGGGCCAGCGTCTTAACCTGGTTTTCGAGCGCCTCGCGAGCGCGTGATAAGTCCGTCGCCGCGAGGCGCAGCTGAATGGCTGAGCGGGCCACGCCCTCTTGAATCTGGTCTTTGCCTGAGAGCCTCGATCGCCAGTCTGGGCGCTGCCTGGCATACATCGTCAGGTCATCATTCAGTTTCTGCAGAATCGTCTCAGCCTCTGCAACCGGATGATAGAGGCCATGGGTATCACGCGAGACGAGCTGGCCCAACTGGGTATCAGCCCAATGGTGAGCGAGCGGTTGAACCCGTTTGACGGTGTTCGGGTCGGCTACTTGAAGCCAGTGATCCGCCAAGCTGGTCAATTGCCGGACCAGGCGGCCCAGGGTGGCCGACTCGATGCGGCTGATGGTCCAGTCACGAGCCGGGTTAATCAAACTGGCTATTCTCACCGATTTCAATGCGCGGGACCAGGCGTCACGCCCGATCGGGTTATTGAAACCGGCCGGCGGATCGCTCAAAATTGACGCAGAAGTCTCGCCGACGACGCGTCGCAGACGCGCCTCGATCTCGGCGGGCAGACCTGAGAATGAGTTCGCGCACACCCGAATGTCGTTCAGTTGCTGTTGATTCTGTGCCAGCCGCTGTGCGAGACTGGCGATGCGATCCTGCATAGCTCGCACGGTCAGATTGTGTTGAGCGCGCTCCTCCGACAGGCTGGCTTGCAGATCCAGTGCGTCGTATCCGTCCGTGACCAACCTGAGAATAACCGGGAGGTGTGCCGCCCGAGTTTCGACGTTGAGGCTGATCTGTTCGCCAGTCTGGCGCGCCAGTGTGGCATGCTGATAGTACGTGGTGATTTCACGTAACCGATTGGCTTTACCCGTTGCTGCGGAAATAGGCGCAGGCCGTGGGTTGCTTTCGGACGACGCGGCCCGGAGGCTGACCAGATCCGGCTGCCAGACGTCAATTTCCTTCAGCAATGCATCCAGGCGAGCCTGACCCTGGCGCTGTAAGGGAGACCTCAGCAGTCCATCCAATTCAGTGTCGGGATGAGTCACGTCGAAGTCAACGGACAGATCGATTGATCGCGATCCAGTGGTCTGCAGCTGTTCCAGCGCTTCAAGTAGTTTGCGCCGGTTGCCAATCGCCTGCTGGAGCAACTCAGCATTGCGTCGGTAGGCATCGGCTCTGACTTGAATTTTCCCCGCTTGTTCGTGCAAGTAAGTCTGCTGCTGATCATGCTTTCTCGCCAGGCCCAGAAAATCTTCCAGTTTAGGCCAGTCGTCCAGCAGCCGCTGAAAGGCCAGCAGGGGTTCACGACGCGCTTGCAGATTACGCTCGCAACCCTGGGCCGTGTCTGCCAGCCATTTTGAAATGACATTCTCCTCCAGGTACTGCTTGCCCTCTTCCTCAACCCGATCGGCATGACCGCGACGCAGGGCTCGGATCGCAGCATGGCGCACCAGGCGGCTCATCGCATTGTCGACCGCCAGATTGGCCTGAGAGGCAATGAGCGTCCGCTTATTGCGGATGGCGTTCTGATAGCAGATTTCGGCGATCACCGTGGTTTTGCCGGTGCCTGGTGGCCCCTGAATGAGGAATAGATCAGGAGCATTCAGCGCGCCTTCCACTGCCTTGAATTGCCCTGCATTCAACATCGGCTGCAGTAGATCGGCCCGGGCAAGCTCGATGCGATGAGCCGGGTCCGGCAGGCGCGCCTGATCGACGTCAAACAAGAATTCACTCAAGCGCGGGTTCTCGCTGCGGCCACGCTCCAACGACTGAATGCCGTACTTCAGGCGCTTGATTTGAGCCAGATCTCCGCCCGCCCGGTAACGCAGCACGGCGGTTTTGGGCATGCGGTCAGGTTGCTGTTCGAGCCGTCGGGCTACGTCTTCGTCAAGGACGACCTCGAGCCAGCCCTGGCTTTCATCGACCTTAGCGAGACTTCCGACCAGCCAATCATTGGATTCAAAGTCCGAGTCTACTTCGCGCCCGGCCAGCAAATCCAATAGGCGCCCGATGCTGACATCCCTGGGAATCTCGCTGACTTCAATCTGTTCCCCCACTTTCGCTTTGATCTTGTCCCAGGGAATGGGTTGACGGCCGACGTCGAGATGGAACCTGACCACCTGGCCCGCTCGCATTAAGCGATAGGTCTGATAAGGCACATCAAATTGAGTCGCGCGGGCGGCGCTTTCGAGGAGGTCAAGATATTTCTGCCAGTGCGTTAGGCGTGTTCGAATTTCCGCCTGCTGGCTGCTAGCTTCTGGCATTTTTAGTACGGATTCCAGGAGCAACGGCGGAATGCCGGACGTCTTACTGCTGGCATCCTCTACGGCGTGGAATTTTACCCAGGCGAGTTTGCTCCAGGCATTCCTGACACCCACGGATTCAGGTGTGAAGTCGATGCGCGTCAGCACGAAAGCGCGCTCACGGCTAAGCGTTTGTATCCCGATGAGCCCCAGCGTCCTACGCCCCAGCTTAGCAATTAGATTGATGTTGGGTCCATGCTCAACATCGGCTGCGAATCTGATTTCTGCCAGCGCATCGCCTTCACGTCCGCGTCCGCCGTTGCGCAGATAGACGAGATAGCGGTAAGGGCCAAGCAGTTTCAGCAATGCGCGCGCGGCCTGTTCGGCCAACTCGGCATCATCCCAGTCAGTGGCCGGAGTGTATGACAGAAGACCGAGCTCTTCGATTTTTCGCGCCGCGGATTTCTTCAACGCGAGAGGAAGATCAAACTCGGGGATTGGCTCGCCACGCGCGAGTTGGTCAACGTCCAAACGCTCCGCCGCCGGGCGGGGTCTGGGCTTGTCACGCGTCGATTGGGTCATGCCATTTGGCCGTTCTGCCTTCACAGTTTGCACCCTGGAAACCTACTTGACATCTTGTTCAGATAACATCAAATGAACCTCTTTGGATCGAGCTCAACGACATTCAAACGGAGATCTCGGCCCATCCAACTCTATAGCATTACGCTGAGCACCACCCGCCATCCGTGGGCTTCACGCAGCTTGGTTCAACTGTGAGCGGGCCTGCTCCTGAGCAAGCTACGCTACAATTGAACTATGCTACCACTCATCAAGACTAACCGCTATCTGCGCCATCCACAAACACGCCGTCGAATGATCGCCGAGAACGTGTATGACTCTTCGGTCATTGGAGGCGCGATCGGCTTGCCAAAGCCTCTGCCTTCCAGCTCGCGTCGCCGCAAGATGACCCACTCCAAGAAACGCGCCATCGGTAAATAGTTCTCGATGCAGCCCTGCTGAACGGCGAGTGGACATTCTGCTCGCCGTCTTTTTGCTGCCACGTCCTGAAATCCCTATGCTGGTGTGAGAGCTGGGCTGGGCAGCCATGCTGTCAGCCAACCAACGAGCGAGTGGCCCGTTGCCATCACGAAACGGATGGATCAATCACCGTTCGGCATGGACCACCGCGATGCTCATGGTAACCTTGTCAAGTGGCGCGAGGTGCGTGGCGTGAGTCGCCGTAGGAAGCGGTACAGCCTGGCCTCTTCAAGCCGGGACTGAGCTTCATCGAGATGGTTCTCCTCCAGATCCAGCGTTGCGAGGTGCAGTGTGCACCTCCGATCCGCAACGCTCCTCCGATCGCATCTCAACGATTAAGGTCAAGTCATTCAGCATGACCCACAGCTGGGCAGCGACGGAGGGGGTGTCCCAGTCGTCATTCTCACGGCTGCGCCAGTCGCCACAGCCGTTCGGCGAACGATTCGATTAATTCACGTTTCGCCAAGCGCTCACGCCACTCGATCGGAATTTGACCAGCCCCATAGAACGCGCCCGCGAGTTGGCCATAGATTGCGCCTGTCGTATCGGCGTCGTCGCCGAGATTGACGGACAGCAGAGCGCCCTCGCGAAACGATGCGCTGCGATAGAACGCCCACAGCGCCGCTTCGAGTGAGTTTACTACATAGCCCGTGCCTTTGATCGCCGGCGGCTGTTTGCGCTTGAATGAGCCGAGCGCCACTTCGTCGATGGCCGGATGCAACGGATGATCCAGCCAGTAGCGCGGCACAGGGGCATAGCGCGAGAACAGGAGTTCCTCTTTGGATGCGCCGCGTAACGCGCCCACGAGCAAGCCGCCGAAATAACGACAGGCATCCACTGCGGCTTGCGAACCGTGCGTAGTGCGCGAACTCGCTCCTGATCGCTCGATCGCGGTGAGCGGGTCTTTGGCGTAACGCAGCGGAACCGGCGCAAGCCGCATGAGCGACCCATTGCCAGCGGAATCGGGATCAGTCAGGCCGCCATAGGGTTCGTGGTTGCGCTCAAAGCGAGTGAGGGCTGCTCGAACCGTGTTACCGATGTCGAAGCAACGGCCATTACTGCTCAAATAGCCCTTGCGCCACCAGCGCACATAGCGCTCCAGTTGATCGATCGGATCAAAGGCAGGGCGCTCGATCAAGCTCTCGGCCAGGCACAGCGCCATCGAGGTATCATCGGTCCACTCACCGGATTTTAAGTGGAATGGTCCGCCACCGACCATATCGTTGATCGGCGCGAAAGTGCCGGGGGATTTGAACTCCAGCGTCGTGCCCAGCGCATCACCAGCCGCCAGGCCCAGCAAGCTACCGAGATAGCGATCGTGAAAATCTGTCACAAGGTCATGGTCTCCTGCGAGCGGATAGAGGTCTCACGCATCATTGCCCGAGTCCGTCCAGCGAGCCCGGCGGGGCCGCATCGAACTCAGAGTCTGTGGCATCCAGACCTTCCAGCAAGCGGACAAAGCGCGCTTCGGCCTTGAGATCACTGGCGAAACGCTGCAGCTCCGTTAACTCGGGAAAGAAAAACAGGCACGGTCCTTCGCCGGCGACTGCCGATTCGCCGGCAGCGATGCTGGTGTCCACACCGATGATCAGCTGGTACCCGTAGGCTTCGTCTGGCTCGAAGCGGATCTCAGGCTCGAGGTAGGTCTGCTCCACTTTGATCATCAACTCCGGGCTTTCCCCGCCAAAGCTGCCGCCATAGCGCGAGCGCGTCTCGACCATCCAGTTGAGCTGCTGCGGCCAGATGCGGATGGACGACCACTGCACCATCACGTCTTGCGTGAAGATGGCGCGCTCGCCTACCCAGAACGTGACGCGCAGCCAGCACACGTCGATGCGAGGCCCAAACATGAGGACCGGACCGCGTACTATCATACCGGGTTGATCGTCACTGCGCAATACATCCACATGCACGGCCAGGCGAGCAGCGCCCTGGCGGTTATTGGTCAGTTCGGCCATATCACTTTCCTGCGCGTCACTCGCGCTTTCTTTTCGGACGCTGTGCGAGGATGGTGAACCACTGCGTCGGCGATTTATTGCTGAAGGCCGGCGGCAAAGGCGGTAAACTCAGCACACCCTCCGGCACGGGCAACTCACTCGGCGCGGGTTCAGTCTCTTCCACCGGCTCGCCATTGGCCGGTCGCCAGACCTGCACATCTTCTGTGCGCTGCACGATCGTAAAGTGGTCCTGCGCCGTGAGCGCAGCCTCAAGTTCATCGGCGCTGAATTCACAGCCCCACACCCATTGCCCCTTGAAGCGATACAGCGGCCCCTGACGCGCGTTCACGTTGGACAACAATGAGCCGATCAACAAGTGTCCGCCCGGTTTGAGCGCGCGCTGCAAGCGCAGCAAGGCCACGCGCAACTCGATCGGGTCGGTGTGTAGCAATGAGAAGAACGAACAGATGCCGTCGTAGGTTTCCTGCTCGGTCACTTCCGTGGGCAGGCCGTTGCGAAAGGTCGCCGCAGGATAGGCCGTCCGGGCGCGAGCGAGCATGCCGTCGGATACATCGATGCCCGTCACCTGAAAGCCGCGTTCGAGCAGCGTGGCGACCACAGGCGCGCCGTGTCCGCAACCCACGTCGAGCACATGCCCACCCGGCGGCAAGTGCGCCACCCAGTCTTCAAAGGCATTGAGATAGATCTCATCGTCAAACAACCCGGCTCCGTACTCGGCACTGATGACATCATAGGCGCGGGCATTGATCCGGCGCGCGAAGGGCAGGGTGCCGTAGCCGTCGGGCACAGCGGACGGATCGGGCGCGTGACCCGATCGGGCTGCGGCAAAATCCTGTTCCAATTCGTGCAGGAAAGCGCGCACCTGGTTGACATCCAGATCATCCAGTTTGAATAGAACGCGCCAGCCGTCGCCCAGCGCGCCGAACACGCGCGAGACATTGAGATTGAGTTCCAACTCGTACCACACGCTCTGTTCGTAGGTTTTGCGCGTGAGCGCGAGGGACGAGTCGGGATACATGTCGCCCAGCCCCCAGCCCGGCCATTCCCCGGCGAAGAAAGCCTCGGCATGGGTAGTCAACATCTCCCCCGAAGTGTGTACGAGATTGCGCGTGTAGAACAACACTTCGTCGCCAACTGTGCAGGTCACGTCAAGCCAGTACACGCTCTGGGCCATGGCGAAGCCATTATCCGGCAGCGAGAAAATGGTGTCGGGCGCGTAGGCGGCTTTCAGCCAGGGGCGAATCTCAAGCGAGATGGGCAGATAATCGTCTTCAGCCGGTTGAGTGATTTTGGCCATGAGCTTGTCCTGTGGCGTGGCCCGTCAAGCGGGCCACTTCAAGATTGAGGCGCCGGATAGCTGCACCATCGTCTGGATCGATTTGTTCCTCGTGCATCCGTCGGGCCAGCAGCGTCAGGATGGCCCGATAGGTACACAGATGCCCGATCGCGTTCCCGAAGATTTCAGGATCGACGAAGCGTCGATAGTCAGCCAGCCGTCGTTCAGCGTGTAGACGAAACACAAAGGCTTCCTGCAGATGATTGAGGATATCGATCAGCGGCTGCTCGTGCAGGTTGCCGTAGCCTTCACCCGCGTTCGTGATGCGGCACGTCGCTACTTCACCGCTGGCTTTGATCGTCAATGACGGGGCCGGGCGATAGAAGCCGCGACAATACAAGCGGTCGTCGGGAATGTCCGCAAGCCGGAACCCGTTCTCACCACACGCCGCGCCGTTGCCGATATCGATGAAGTGGCTGAAACTGTTAGTGCGATCTTCAAACAGCCGCAGGGCTCTCTCGCTGCGCGCTGTTTCCGGCGGAAAGTCATACACCCGATCGGCGATCTCGGCGAGCCAGGCAATGAAACGCGGCGAGTACGGTTCGAGACTGCGCGCCAACAACGAGACCCGCGGTTGAAGCCCTGCGGCGCGCACCTGCGCCAGACCATTCAAGATGCGATCATACAGGCCGGGCTGATGCCGCGATTGATCGTGCTCACTGCCTGGCCCATCGAGGCTGAAGGTGATGTGGCTCACGCCATGCGCTTTGAGGTCAACCAGGTAGGCGGGCACATCTGCATAAGTGTGCCCCGCCGCCCAGAAGTTCTGTTGTTCCAACCACCAGCCATTGGTATACAACGCGATGATACTGTCCGCGCTGCGCGATCGAATATGCCGTGCCAGGTCGAGCCAACCTGTGCCATACTTCGAGACTTCGCCGCCGATGAAGTCAAAGCGCCGCAGGCCAATGGCGAGCAAGGTGTCGGCGGCAGCAGTGAGCGCAGCAACATCGCGTTCGATCACACGCGGCACGGTGGCGTTGTAGCAGTGCGCGCAGTTGAAGTTGCAGCAGGTGGTGAACTCGACGATGATACGCTCCACATGCTCCAGTGGATTGCGGTGATAACGCAAGTCGATGTCATCACGACTCATGGTTTCCGACACACGCTCGATAAGGCCGCGCGCGATCAAGTCGCGGTGGAGGTCATCGTCGCGATCGGGTGCGGTGAGGCCGGTGTACAAATCCAGCAGCAGACGCGTATCCGCCTCAACCTGGCTGCGCGCCAGCGCATCGGTCTTCAGTAGTTCACCTACGTAACGCAGGCCAAAGTTCGTGAGGATGAAGGTCGAACTCATTCAGATTTCAAATCCAGTGCAGAATGCCGGCCAGAAGAATCATTAAGACGACATCGATGGCACCCAGTATACCAATGAATTGAATCTGCCGACGCGGTAGCCAGTCATGAACGTAGAAAGCCGCGGCGAAGAAGGGAATGTAGACGAACACAAACACCGGCAGCGCGCCCCACCACGGATAGACCCACACGAAGGTCGGCGTCTGTACCAGGAAGATCTCGATGAGAGCGAAGAAGGCGGCATTGACCAGTGTGAAGAGCAAGCGATTGTTGAGGCCTGCGATTTTCATCTTCGGATCGGCTGGCAGGAACTTGCTCATAATCAATCCGGCCACCGAGAACATCAGGCTGATTTCGATGCCGACACCGATCAGCAGCAAGAAGGCCGTGCCGGTGGGCACCGTCCACAGGGCGTGGCCGCTGAAATGCTGAATCAAGGCATTGAGGATTTCGTAGAACCAGTGGACGACGTAGAGCGCCAGGCCGGCCGCAATAGGCTTCCAGTTGCGCTGCGCGAATTCGTTAGCGTAGATGTACAGCACCAGCGCCAACAGCGGAATGACGACCCATTGAAAGGTGGCCGGATTGCGTAGGATCGCAAGGGCGGCGGCAGTCGCTTCGGGATGGTTCATCGCTTTATCTCCTTCACTCTTTTCCTCAGACGATGGGCGCTGCGCGTCATCAACACGCGGAACGTCTCCCTGGGAAAACCTACCCCGTTCTGCGCGCCTCCGCGTGAGCCTCTGAGAACGAAGATGAGGAATAGCTCGCCGTTACTTATAACGCGATGAGTGTCAGCGCTGAATGCGCGCCGATCCGCCTTTGGCAAAAGCGCGCACTTGATCTGCGGTGGCCATCGTCGTGTCGCCGGGGAAGGTCGTCAGCAGCGCGCCATGTGCCCAGCCGAGATTGACAGCTTCTTGCGGCTCCTCGCCCATGAGCAAACCGTAGAAGAAACCGGAGGCATAACCATCGCCGCCGCCGACGCGATCGTGTATGTCGAGTTCACATGTCGGCGACACGTAGGTCTGCCCATCGATCCAGGCTACCGCGCCCCAGCTATGCCGATTGGTCGAGTGCACCTCACGCAAGGTCGTCGCGACAATCTTGACCTGCGGATACTTCTGCACCACTTGATCGATCATCCCAAAGAACGTGCTCGGATCGAGTTTGGATTTGGCGGCCGCCTCCGGCCCCGGAATGCCCAGGCCCATTTGCAGATCCTCTTCATTGCCGACGATGACATCCACGTTCTCGACGATGCGCTTCACCACCGACAGGGCGCGTTCGTGGCCGCCCCAGATGTTCCACAGCTTGGCGCGATAATTCAGATCGAACGAGGTGATGGCGCCCGCCGCCTTCGCCGCCTTCATCCCTTCGATGATTACCTCACCCGTCGTTTCAGACAGCGCCGCAAAGATGCCGCCGCTGTGAAACCAGCGCACGCCGCCTGCGCCTACGGCGAAGATGGCGTGCCAGTCAAAGTCGCCGGGCTTGAGCTGCGCAGCGGCTTCGTTCGAGCGATTGTAGAACACCACCGGCGCGCGCACGCCCTGGCCGCGATCGCTGTAGACCGTCGCCATGTTGGGGCCGTTCACGCCATTGTGTGTGAAGCGCTTGTAAAACGGCTTGACGCCCATGGCCCGCACGCGCTCGGCGATCAAATCGCCGATGGGATAATCGACCATCGCCGTAGCGATGCCTGTCTGTAGGTCAAAGCAATCGGCCAGATTGGCCGCGCAGTTGAACTCGCCGCCGCTGACATGAATCTGGCACTGCGTGGCTTTGCGAAAGGGGATGATACCCGGATCGAGCCGATGCACCAACGCCCCCAGTGCCAGGAAGTCCAACGCGCCCTCCTGGCGGATGTTCAGACCATATTTCATTGACGTTCTCCTAGAGACAAGTTCTGTGAGATGATGTTCAAAGATTGATTCGGTTTGACCCGGCTGAAATTTTGCAAGTTCGTGTCTGGAACTTAGGCTTCAGCCGATTTCCGTGTTGAGTCACGTTTCCGGCTGAAGCCTCGAGTCCAGTTTTGCAAGAGTCCTGACCGAATACACGTTCGAAGTAATATCCCCGCCTTGCCCCGTCCAGTTGGTATGGAAGTATTTGCCGCGCGGCTGGTCCACGCGCTGATAGGTGTGCGCGCCGAAATAATCGCGCTGGGCCTGGGTCAGATTCGCGGGCAAGTGCGCACTGCGATAGGCGTCGTAGTAAGCCAGGGCTGAGCTAAACGCTAACACAGGAATCCCGTTTTCAGCCGCCACTGCCACCACTTTGCGCAGTGCGGCCTGGCGCGCATTCATCGCTTGGGCGAATTCCGGATCGATCAGCAGATTAGGCAGATCGGAGTTGCGCGCAAATGCCTGGCGAATGTCATTGAGGAAGCGTGCGCGAATGATGCAGCCGCCGCGCCAGATGCGCGCGATCTCGCCATAGTTGAGTTGGTACTTATATTCCTGACTGGCCAGCCGCATCAGTCCAAAGCCCTGCGCGTACGAGCAGATCTTGGCGGCATACAACGCATCGCGCACCGCATCGATCACGATCTGCGGATCGAGATCGATCTTTGGCTGCGGCCCGCTCAAAATTTGCGAAGCAACGACGCGTTCGTCTTTGTAGGCCGAAATGATGCGCGATTCCACGGCGGCATTGATCGTGGGAATGGGCGCGCCCAGATCCAGCGCATTTTGCGACGCCCATTTTCCCGTGCCCTTTTGCTGCGCCTCATCGAGGATCAGATCGATCACACTCTGGCCGCTCTCTTCATCCATCTTCGCAAAGATGTCCGCCGTGATCTCGATCAGATACGATTCCAACTCGCCGCGATTCCATTCGCTGAAGACCTCTTGCAGGCGGGCGTTACTCAGCCCCAGGCCGTCATGCAGCACAGCGTAGGCTTCGGCAATCAACTGCATGTCGCCGTACTCGANNTTGTGCACCATCTTCACGTAGTGGCCTGCGCCGCGCGGCCCCATGTAGGCCACGCACGGCTCATCATTCACTTTCGCCGCAATCGCTTCGAAGATGGGCTTCACCAATTCCCACGCTTCCGGTTGGCCGCCGGGCATGATGGCCGGCCCCCACAACGCGCCCGATTCGCCGCCGCTGACACCCGTACCGATGTAGACGATGCCCTGCGTCTCCAGCTCAGCCGATCGGCGTTCTGTGTCTGTGAAGAAAGTATTGCCGCCGTCGATCAGCAGATCGCCGCGTTCCAGGATCGGCTTGATGCTCGCCAGCGCCGCATCCACCGGCTTGCCCGCCGGAACCATCATCATGATGCGCCGCGGCCGTTCCAACGCATTAAGAAACTCCTCCAATGTCGCGCAGGCGATCAGATGCTTGCCCGGATACTTCGTGCCAAAGGCCTTCACCTTTTCGGCGTCGATATCGTAGCCGGCCACGCGAAAGCCATGCCGCTCCATGTTGAGCGCCAGCATATGCCCCATCACACCCAGCCCCATAAATCCAAAATTCGCTTTGTCCATGTCTCACCTCTGTGTTTACGATGATTGTAACCGATAGAGATACTCACCCGCGCGCGGCACCACCAACCGATCGGGATCGGCGTCCCGCAGCCACGCCTGTGGATCGATCGTCGCCGGATCGCGATAACCCAGATTGACCACGCGGCACACCTCTTCAGGAATGCCGGTGGCTAACGTCACTTGAATGCGTGGTGATTCGATGCCACGCTCCGCATCATAGGTTCCCACGCCGCGCAGATGCGTCGAGTGCGCCAGCACGCCCCACGGGATGTGCTTGAACTGCTCCCACTGCTTCACGAAGTAATCACGCACATGATAGCCGATCTGCCTGATCAACGCGCCGTGCACCACGCTGATCTCTTTGATGTGCGGGGCGTAGATGATCAACTCGCCGCCGTCGGCCACCACCGGCTCCAGCTTGTACATGCCCTTCGCGCCGACCCAGATTTCATCGTACATCTCCGGCATCACCGACAATACCTGCCGATAGGGCCAATCGACGTAGCGCACATGCACCTGCGCTGAAAGATCGGCCGCCGCGCGCCAGGCTTCCTCAGGTGTGCCGCAGAACACGCCTGCCACGCCTTCATGGGTGACGACGCTGCACAGCGCATGGCGCGGCCGCGGAATGAACGACGCCGCCCGATCGATCACGCGGCGCACCGGCGTATCCTTCGTGCCGATGATGTCGTACGACGTGATCAGCGCGCCCAACCAGTGCGTGAAGTCGATGATGTCCGCGCCTGCGATGCCAGGAAAGAAATATTTGTTGCCGCCGCTAAAGCCCACTACCTCGTGCGGAAAAACCGGGCCGCAGATCAACAAGTGATCGTAATCGAGGATCAGGCGATTGAGCCGCACGGGTACCTCTTGCTTCAGCAGGCCGTTGCTTAACTGTGCAATCTCGTCGGACGGAATCACCCCGATCGTGATCAACGCCTGCGGGTCTTTCCACGCGTGATTGAGCAGGCGCACGTCGGCATACTGCGCGGATTTCTCGTCAGATGTCAGACCCACCAACTTCAGCAAGGCTTCTTCGCTCATCGCTGGATGCGTCCCTAGCGCCACGAGAAAATCCACCGCCTTCACGCGTGGGCGCAGGTGCTGGACGATCAAGCGAAAGAACAGCGGCAGCGGCATGGTGCGCGTGGCATCGGGAATGATCACCAGTACACGCTGATCGTTCAACGCCAGGCTGTTCAAACTGTCTGCGACAAACTTTTCAATCTCTTGTTCGGTCAACATGTTCAGCCATTTCTGACACCTGCACGCCCAGCGCGCCTCCGCTTCGCGGACAAGGCGTGCATCCGCAGCGCGGTGCAAGTGTTGTTGATTACCACTTTTCAATCAGCGATCAGCAATCGGCAATCAACATTCACTACACTCCGCTGTAGGCCGAGAACCCGCCATCGATCGGGATGACCACGCCCGTCACAAATGCCGACGCCGGTGACAGCAACCACAGCACCGCGCCCAGCAAATCTTCGGGATTGCCAAAGCGCCCCAGCGGCGTGTGGGCGATGATGGCTTGACCGCGCAGCGTCAACGAATCATCCTCGGTTAAGAGCAAACGCCGGTTTTGCTGCCCGATGAAGAACCCCGGCGCGATGGCGTTCACGCGGATGCGCGGCGAATACTCTTGCGCCATATGCACCGCCAGCCACTGCGTAAAGTTGCTGACGCCCGCCTTCGCCGCCGAGTAAGCGGCGATGCGCGTCAAAGGCCGGAACGCATTCATTGATGAAACGTTGAGGATCACCCCTTCGCCTTGCTGCGCCAGCAGCCGGCCAAAAATCTGCGAGGGCATGATCGTGCCCATCAAATTGAGATCGAACACGAAGCGCAGGGCTTCTTCCGGTAGATCGAAAAACGATCGATCGGGCGCGGTGGTCGCGTCGGGCTTGTTGCCACCCGCGCCGTTGATCAAACCGTCGAGACGGCCAAACTCGTGCAGGATCACATCGCGCGCCTGTTCCAATGTTTCGCGCTTGAGCACGTCACCATATACGATAATCGCGCGGCCCGTGGTGGTTGGCTCGAAACGGTGAACCAGCCGCTGGGCCAGAGCCGTGTCGCGATCGAGGATGACGACGTTCGCGCCGCAGCCCACCAGCGCGCACGCCATCTCGCCGCCCAGCACCCCCGCACCGCCCGTGATCGCAATGGTGCGATCTTTGAAGTTATACAACGTGGTCAATTCTTGCAGATTCACGATGGTTCCTTATGATAATTTGTACGCTTGCTTAACGAGTCGATAAGCCAGGGCTGCGATCATCTCGTGCGCTTCGTGCCTGTCGATGAAATGCCGCGCCACCAGCCCGGCCAGCCAGTTCGCGCTGGCCCGCCGCCACACAGCGTGCCGTGCTGGAATCGACGGAAACGCGCGCGTGTCGTCGTTGAACCCGACCGTGTTGTATAGTCCTGCCGTTTCCATGACTTGATCGAAGTAGTGCGCCATGCCGTTGAGGCTGTCGAAGAACCACCACGGCGGACCGAGTTTCAGCGCGGGATAATGTCCGGCCAGTGGCGCAAGTTCGCGCGAGTAGGTGGATTCATCGAGCGTGAAGAGGATGAGCGTCAAGCGCGGATCGTTGCCGTACTTGTTCAACAGCGGGCGCAAGTTGCGCGTGACCTCCGTCCCGATCGGAATGTCGGCGCCCTGGTCGGGCCCGAAGTGATCGAAGAGGGTGGTGTTGTGATTGCGCAGCGAGCCGGGATGCAGCTGCATGACGAGGCCATCTTCGCAACTCATGCGCGCCATTTCCAGCAGCAGGTGGCCGGTGAAGTGGGCCGCGTCGTCGGCGGTGGCCTCGCCACTTAAGGCGCGTTGGAAGATCGCGTCGGCTGTGTGCGGTGAGAGCTCTTGCGTGTAGGGCGTGAGCGCGGCGTGATCCGTAGCCGTGGCTCCCATTGCCTTGAAGAAAGCGCGGCGATTCTCTAGCGCCTGAATGAAGGTGGCGTAGTTGTGCACGTGAGTGCCGCTGATCGCGCTCAACGCGTCGATGTTTTCACGCCACCCCGGCGCGTCGAGATTCACTACGCCATCGGGCCGGAACGTGGGCCGGATATTGCCCGTCCAGCCTGAAGCGCGGATGGCCTGATGTTGGTTCAGCGGATCGGTCGCGGCGTCGGTGGTGCACAACACTTCGATGTTGAAGCGCTCGAACAAGGCGCGCGGTTTGAATTCGGGCGAGGCTAGCTTCTCCGCGATCTGATCATAGATGCGTTGCGCCGATGCGCTGGTCAATTTCTCTTCGATCCCGAAGATATTGCTCAATTCGTCGTTAAGCCACACCCCCGTGGGCGTGCCGCGAAACACATAGAAGTGATCGGCGAAGGTCTGCCAGATTTTGCGGTGATCGGTTTCGACCCTCACCCCCGACCCCTCTCCCTGCTGGGGCGAGGGAGGGACACCCAGCGCCTCCAGCGCAATCCCCTGCGAATACAACATGCGAAAGACGTAGTGATCGGGGATGATGAGCAGATTGACCGGCGAGCCGAAAGAATAATCGGGATCCGCAAACATCTGTGGATCGACGTGACCGTGCGGGCAGATCAACGGTAACGTGGCGACGGTCGCGTACAACTCGCGCGCGATGCTGCGCTGGGTCGGATCGGGATCAAAATAGCGATCAGGGTGCATGTCATGACCTCATAGAGATTTTGAAGCTGCCGCTAGCTTTGCCGCCGACTCTCGATCGAGAAAGAGATGCGCGTGCGGCTTTTCCTCCGCGCGCTACAGTGGCGAAGCGTTCCCCTGGATTCATGAGGGATGTCCGTTTGTGCCACTGGCGGGAGCCGGGCCGGTCGATTCGCGCACGATCAGCGGGCTTTCCATCAAAATGTAACCTTCCTCGGGTGGCGGCTGACCCTGAATCATGCGCCGCAGAGTCTGCATCGCCACGCGGCCCATGCGATACTTGGGCTGCGCAATGGTCGTCAGCGGTGGATTGGTGTGCGCGGCCATCGCGATGTCGTCGATGCCGATGACCGAGATGTCTTCCGGCACACGCAAGTGATGTACGCGGATGGCATGCAGTGCGCCCAGCGCCATCAGATCGTTGTAGGCCACCACCGCGGTCGGGCGTTCAGAAGCCGGTAGAGTGAGCAGGGCGCTCATCGCCTGAAAGCCGCCATCTACGCTGGGAAAACTCACCGGACACAGTTCAGGCCGAAACGGCAAACCGGCTTCGGCCAGCGCTGACTCAACGCCACGCCGTCGGGCTTGCGAAGCTTCCGACTGAACTGGTCCGGCCAGATAGGAGATGCGTGTATGATTCAGGCTGAGCAAATGACAAGTGGCCCGATAGGTTGCCGCCTGAAAATCGACCATGATACAAGCCACGTGCGGATGACGTACCGGCCGATTGAGCACCACCAGCGGGATTTTCTGATGGCTGATCGCTGCAGCCAGCTCTTCCGACGCGATGCGCGATCCACCGACGATGACGCCGCAGATGGATTGAGTGGTCAACAGGCGGAAATATTGCTTTTCACGCTGCACATCCTCGGCCGTGTCCAGCAACAGCGGCAGATACTCGTCGGCGCTTTCGTCCTGCACGCCGCGCACGATCTCGGCGAAGAAAGGATTGAGAATATCGGGGATGAGCATGGCGATGGAATTGATCTGTGGCGTTTTCACCGAGCGGTGGGGCACATGCCGATAGCCCAACTCCGCCGAAGCGCGCAACACCTGCTTGCGCACATCTTCACTGACGGGGACGGTATTGTTCAGCACTCGCGAGACAGTCGAAGGAGATACACCGGCTTGCCGCGCTACTTCAGCAATATTGGGGTGAGCCTGCTTTGTGCTCATAATTGCGTCTTTCTGAAAAATATGCTCAAACTTGCGATAAATTTCATGAAATAGTATATTTATTTTCAGAGAAAAGTCAATACAAACCCATGGCAGCGAGGCGCGCGAGGGTGGGGGGCCGATCAATCAAGCCATTCATGCCATCGATCTGAGGTTGTGGTTGACGGGCAGGCTCGATCGGGTTACGGCGCAAACGCGGACCTTGAATCACGCCCGCGAAGTGGAAGATGGCGTGGAATAGGGAGACAATCGGCTGGGGTTGATTCAGACGACAGGCGATTCGCCAACATCATCCACCACTCGTCGATGAACAATGAAGGACGGCGCAGTGTGCAATCTGGTTAGGCGCTGTTGTATCATGACCGCACTCGTTCTTCCTCAGACCATGATCCCCAACGGTTGAAAGTGCGCGGCCGCTTGCTTACGGCGGCAGGCGGGACAGATGCCCCACGGAACAGCCCCCGTCTCTTGGTGGGACAAGTACTCACTCGTTTCGACGAGATCGCGCAGGAAAATCATTGGCTCTGGCGCGAAGGGTTGACCGCATTCGGGACACGGCTTCAACGGCACACGCGTGTTCCATGAATGCAAGATGCGCTGCCCATCGACATCTTCGATCTTCACTGCGCCGGTGGGGCACACGGCCGCACACGCGCCGCACCCGATACAGGCTTCCGCTTGCAGATGAAACGGCGATCCCACTTCGCGTTGATCGCCGCGCCCGATAAACCCGATCGCGGCGGCGCCGACCAACTCGCGGCACACGCGCACGCATAAGCCACACAAGATGCACAGTTCATTGGGCTGGGCATCGGACGTAAAGCGCGTCGAGGTGACGCCGGCTTCACTGGCCAATGAGCGGATCACATCCGAGGTCGGGCAGCGCGCCAACATGAATTCGAGCATGAGATTGCGAAGCGCCACGGCGCGCGATCCGTGCGTATCGATCAGCAGGCCGTCTTCGGCGGGATAAGCACACGACGCGATGACCTGATGAAACGGCTCGATGACTTCCACCAAACACAAGCGGCACGCGCCATACGGCGGCAAGCCTTCCCAATAACACAAGGTCGGTAGGGGTATGCCAGCCGATTGGATGGCGTGTAAAACGGTGGAGCCGGCAGAGACTTCAATCCCTTGACGATCGATGATGAGCTTAGGCATGACGGGTCTCCTGCGTAAAGCGTAAAACGTGAAACGTAAGCGGTGATGTTACGTTTTGCGCATCACGTTTTACGTTTCAGTCATCACACATTTCCCTGCCGGACAGCGTTTTTCGATCACATGCGCTTCATATTCGTCACGGAAGTAGCGCAGCGTAGACAGCACCGGATTCGGCGCAGTCTGTCCGAGGCCGCACAACGATCCGATCTGCACGGCCTGGCCAACTTCTTCGAGCAGCGCCAGATCGTCCAATGTGCCCTGGCCGTGCGTGATGCGATCGAGGATCGTGTGCAGGTGTTTGTTGCCTTCACGACACGCCGTGCATTTGCCGCACGATTCCAGCGCCGTGAAGTCGAGGAAGTAGCGCGCCACATCGACCATGCACGACGATTCGTCGAGCACAACCAACCCGCCCGACCCCATGATCGATCCTGCATCCTTCAAGCGTTCATACTCGATCGGGAGATCAAACAATCGAGCGGGCAGACAGCCGCCTGAAGGACCGCCGGTTTGCACGGCCTTGATCGATCGGCCATCGATCCCGCCGCCGCCGATGTCTTCAATCAGATCGCGCAGTTTCAAGCCGAGCGGGACTTCCACCAATCCGGTATGGGCAATCTGGCCGACGAGCGAGAACACCACCGTGCCCGCATTGTGGACTGTGCCCAGCGCAGCATACCACGCCGCGCCGCGCGCCATGATCACCGGAACGGTGGCCCAAGTCTTGACGTTGTTGATGATCGTCGGTTGGCCCCACAAGCCGCTGACCGCGGGATAAGGCGGTTTCGGTCGCGGCTCGCCCAGGCCGCCTTCGATCGAAGCGATCAGCGCCGTCTCTTCGCCGCACACAAAAGCGCCCGCGCCGCGCACGATCTTGATCGAGAAACTGAACCCTGAATCGAGAATGTTCTGGCCCAGCAAGCCCTGTACCTCAGCCTGCTGCACCGCCAACGTCATGCGCTCGACCGCGAGTGGATATTCATCACGGATATACGCGTAGCCTTGTTGCGCGCCGACGGCATACGCGCCGATGATCATGCCTTCGATGACGCTGTGCGGATCGCTTTCCAACATCGTTCGATCCATGTACGCCCCGGGATCGCCTTCATCGCCGTTGCAGATGAGGTACTTCGTTTCACCAGGCGCCTCACGCGCGATGTGCCATTTGCGTCCGGTCGGAAAGCCGCCGCCGCCGCGCCCACGCAATCCCGCCTGCGTCACTTCATCGATTACTTGCTGCGGAGTGAAGTCGCGCAGGGTGCGCTGCAGGCCTTGATAGCCGCCGCGCGCGATGTATTCTGCGAGGTTCGTCGGATCGATTAGGCCGCAGTTGCGCAGCACGATTTTGCGCTGCTTGGCGAAGAAGGGTTGTTCATTGAAGACCGCGGCGGACTCAAACCCGATCGGCCGGCTCCACTCCACGTGCGGATCGATGAAGGGCGATTCGTCGTGTGTGATCACGGCCCACGCGTTGGCGGGCGGCGAGCCACGCGCCAGATCGTCGACCAGCGCGCGCGCCCGTGCGCGTGTCACCCTGGTGCAGAGGATGGGCGCGAAACCGGGCAGCTGCACTTCGACGATCGGTTCTTGATGGCACGCACCCAGGCAGCCGGTCTTCGTCAAGATCGCTGCGAGGCCGCGTTGTTCAAGGCGCTGCTTCAATGTCTCGAAGATCACATCGGCCCCGGCCGCCAATCCGCACGTCGCCAGGCCGACCGTGATTTTGATTTTGGCGGGATAGAGACTGGTTTGGCCGACAGTGCGTAGGCGTTCAAGGTTCATTGTTTATCCCCTGCGTAGTGCGTGGTACGTAACTTGCAACGACCTGTCACGCACCACGCAACACGCACCACGATTTACTGGTTGCGAAACTTGGCTAACACGGATTCCAAATCGTCCAGCGTCAATCGCCCAAACGTCTCGTCGTCCACGCGCACGATCGGGGCGAGGCCGCACGAGCCGACGCAGCGCACACGCTTGAGGGTGAAGAGCAGATCCTCGGTCGTTTCATCGATCTGGATGCCCAGTTCACTTTGCAGCTTCGTCAACAATTCCGCTGCGCCTTTGACGTAGCAGGCCGTGCCTTCGCACACCTGCAACTTGTGTTTGCCACAGGGCTTGAAACTGAACAACGCGTAGAAGGTGGCCGCGCTGTACATCACGCTCAACGGCACGGCCAGATCACTCGCGGCGCGGCGCACTTCAGCGGCAGGCAGATAGCCGTGTCGCGTGTTGATGTCGTGCAGCGCGCTTAACACGGCTCCGGCGTCGGGTTGGCGGTAGTGCTGAGAGGGAAGCATGATTTACCTCATGGTCGATGAACAACCTGGCATTTGAGCACATCGGAAACGGCAGAAGCCAGGATCTCATCTTCTTCAATCGCACTGGTCGTTCGTGCCTCGCCATCTTTTCTTTCCGGCACGGCCTTAACGGTCTCTACCAGCCAGCTAATCGCTAAATCCGGCGGGACCTTGCCGGTATCGATCACCAAGTCGAAGGCGCTGGCCGCGTCCCAGCGAACATCGTAGTATGATTCGAGAAAGGTCGCCCGCACTCGATCGGCTTCTTTCACGATTGCTTCGGCCTGTTCTGGCTCGGTAATCTTTTGTTGTGTCATCACCCGCGCCTGCCGGACGGACAAAGGCGCTTGAATGAGCACGTTTAGCACGTCGGCAAAGTCGTTTAATACGGCGAAGCTGCCTCGCCCCAGAATCACCACATTGCCATGCCGCGCCACGGCCCGGATGACCCGATTCAGCATCTTGATCATCTCCGTGTTTCGTGCGTCGAGGCGCGCCCACAAGCTCCGGGCTTCGTCGTACTCCTTTTCGAATTCGACGAAGCCGTACTGAAGGAGCACGTGCTCCAGTGTCTCCTTATCCGCCAGATGGTAGCCCAGCGCCTGGGCGACCTTCTCGGCGATGTAACTCCCTTCACTGCCGAACTCCCTGGATATCGTAATGACAGACATTGACTTTATCTCCTTTCTTAGTTGCTCACTTCGTCAGTTTCTTCGTCAGGTAGATACCGGTGATCTCAAATCCGGTTTTTTCATACAAAGCCCGGGCAGCACGATTGTGTGCAAACACATGGAGCGCAATCTTAGCGAGGCCCAATGCTTTCACTTTCGCTGCGCCGAGCGTCTCATCTTCAATCGAAACGAGGTAATGGTTCCTGGTTGCCACACCGTCGGGCTGTAATTGCTGATGTTCTTCACGCGATTTCTGCAACGCTTCCGAGGGATGCCAATCTCCTGCACGAATACGCTCTTGCGCGAAGCGTTCGATGTCTTGTTCAAGATACGCTTGAAATTCGGGCCCAGTCATCGGAACTAAGCGAACCATGGTCTATTGCCTTTGGAGCAGACTCGGTTTCACTGCTGCGGCCTGGGTCGCCGCTTGACCTGCAGCAGTTGCTGAACGTCCTTGACGTCTTTGGCGGTTTTTACTTTGATGAATAACCAGCGCCCATCGTGCAGCTGCGGCGTCTCGGTCAGAACCGTCCCTACGTTTTTTCCCAACTTCAACGCGAGCGCTTGTTCAACTTGATCTTTGCCCAGCACAATTTGAGCTACGAAGTAGCGATCTTGTGGATATAACGTAAGCAGGGTCTTGCCGCTCTTGCGATACCAGAGATTCCAGCCGTAATTCTTGCCGCCGAAATTCCACTCGCCGGGCATAGGATAGTTTTCGGCAATGAACTGCGTAAGTTCTTTCCACAGCGGCTGCTTCGAACCAAGCGCTGCGAAGACTGCCGTCTCAGTCGGTTGGTATTCTTTGTCGGCGAAGAGTCCGATGGTCATGGTTGAAGAACTCCTTTCGTCTTCATGGTGCGCCGAGTTTCTTGTTCTCGGCAACCAGCCTGATCGTCTCGTGAATTCGCTTGCGGCGAGTTACATCCGTCTTGGCGCTGGTGATCCAGTAAATGAACTGCTTCTTGTGTGACGGCGCGAGACGCTCGAAATTGTGCCACGCTGGCCTGTTGGTTTTCAGGGCCTGCGCGAGA
This sequence comes from Anaerolineae bacterium, assembly GCA_003154115.1. GTDB lineage: Bacteria > Chloroflexota > Anaerolineae > Fen-1058 > Fen-1058 > Fen-1058. The sequence goes on along the minus strand of PMCF01000092.1, from coordinate 7,408 downwards.
TCGTCAGGAAGGTTGGTTACGTTTTCGCGCAGTCTGGCCGCGCGCCATTCGCCGTTGGCCTTTGCGTCCCTGATCTTGGCTAAGCCTGCCTCGGTCATTCGTCCTTGCTTGATCAACTTCCTGACCCTGCGCTTGTTGACTTCCGACCAGATGCTGCCCTTCTTGCGCGGCGAATATCTCAGCGCGTATTTTTCATCGTCGATGCGGTGCAGCAGGCCGTCGATCCAGCCGAAGCACAACGCTTCTTCGACTGCCTCCTCGTAAGAGAGGCCCAGCTGGCCCGTGTGCTTCTTGTAGATCACGAGCCAAACTTCTTTGGCGGTGGCGTGATTCGCTTCCAACCACGCGCGCCATTCGCCTCGATTGGCGAAATACAGTTGCTGGTCAGCAGTATCCATTTGCTTTACAGACTTCTATCCACGAAGAACACGAAGAGTTTCCTTCGTGAATCTTCGTGCCCTTCGTGGATAGCTATTCAAATGGGTGCAATCGCTCTCTTCTACCATCGCAGAGCATGCCCCACTTTGACTGATTTTTCACTCGCTTTCTGGGGCTTTTCACCCACTAGATCCCCACTTGGAGCATGTCTAGTAGACCATAATTGATTCTTATGTGCGAAGGTAGAAAAGGGCAACTGCACCCTATTCAAATCCCCAACCCGGCGCGCCGCTCCTTCAGCGCCGCCACCATCTTCTGCGCCGCGACCTTCATGTCCGGCTCGACGATGAAGTAACCGCCGAGCAGTTCCTTCGCGGTTTCGGTCAGCACTTTCACGACGAGCGGGCTGCCGGTGACGGGCGGCACGACGCCGACGTGCGTGGGCAAGCCCAGCGCCACCGCCCACGTGCCGATCGAGATCGCTTTCTCCATCGCGGCTTCAGGTGCGGTCGCCACAACGGGCAATTGGCTCACATCGACGCCGAGTTTGTTCGCAAGCGCCGTGGCGATGCTGGCCGCGCGCGTGTTATCGACGCACGAGCCGGTGTGCAGCGCCAGCGGCAGCGGCGCATTCAGGCCGGCGGCATTGCCTAAGGCCGTCAGCACCGCTTTCAAGCCAGGGCCGGCATATTTCTCGGTCGCCGCCGGCGTGAGCAGACCATGCCGCGCGAAGCTGCCCGAGGCGCAGCCCGTGCACAGGATCAACACATTCTCTTTCACGAGTTCTTTGACCAACTCGACGAAGTTCTGATCCTGCACCACTTTCACATCGTTGCAGCCCGCGAACAGGCACACGCCCAGGATGTTGCCGTTGACGATGTTGTCGATCAGCGGCTTGAGTGGATCGTCGGGATTGACGAGCGCCAGAATCTTGATGACGGCTTCGGCCGAGATGCCGGCCATGGCGTCGTTGACGATGGGAGGAATATTCACTCTGGCCGGATCGCGTTTCTTGAACGCTTCGATCGCCACGCGTAGAATTTCCTGCGCTTTGGCGGCTGCGTTCTTCTCATCAAACTCGATGTGCGTCGCGCCCGGCATCTTGGCGATCGACATCGTGGTGATGATGGCCGTGTGGAATTTCTTGGCCGCCCACGGCAAGCTCGGCATGATGCACTGATAGTCGACGACCGCGGCATCGAGCGCGCCGGTTGCAATCGCGAGTTCCTGCGACAGTGAGTTGGTCGCGGTCGGAATGCCATGGCGCATCATCACTTCCATGCCGGTGCAGCAAATGCCGACGAGGTTGAAGCCTCCGGGTGCGCCCGCCGCGATCGCTTCATCTCTCATCGCCATGGCTTGCGCGACAATGATCTCGCTCAACACCGGATTGTGCCCGTGCACCGCGACGTTGATCGCGTCCTGCTTCAACACGCCGAGGTTGGCGCGGGCCATGATCGGCGTTGGTGTGCCGAAGAGGATGTCGGACAGATCAGTCGCCAGATACATGCCAGCGTAATCGCCGATGGCGCACTTGATCGCGCCGAGCAAAATGTTGACCGCATCGGCATCGACGCCGTTGGTCGTGCGATGCATCATCTCTGCGACCGTCGAATCGAGTCCTTCGGGAATCAAGCCGAATTTCTCAAACTTCTCAAAGCGCTGTGGCGTAATCGTGGTCTTCAGCCAGACGGGCGGCGCTTCTCGCTCCGAGAATTCGTCGAGCGCCAGATGGGCCAACTCGCCCGCGAGTTCCTGATTGGATTTGCCATCGCGGTGGATGCCCACCCGATCGAGCACGGCGTAGAACTTGGTTTGATCCTTGATGCCGTAATCGGGCGCTTGGCCGCGGCTATACTTCAACAGGGTGTGCGCCAGATGTTTGGCATGCGCTGAGTGCGAGGCCGTGCCGGCGGCGATGTTGCGCGCCAGGCCGCGCGCGACGATCGTATCCGCATCCGCGCCGCAAATGCCGAACTGGGGACCGGTCAGGCCAAACGGATCGATCCGGCAGGGGCCTTGCAGGCAGTGGCGGCAGCACAGGCCGGTCTCACCAAACCCACACTGCGGTTGCTGCGAGTCGTAACGTTCCCACACGGTGTTGATGTGTGCGGCTTTCGCCGCATCGATGAGCAGCACTGAATCGGGGCTGATGGATCGTTGTTTCATGGGTTATTCCTCCTGCGCTTTCACCAATGTCGCTTCGCGGACTACCTTCGCTTCGGCCAACACGGTGCTGGCGCGCACGCGCGATTGATGCGCGAACTCGTCGCCTTCCACATACGTGATGGCGCCCGTCGGACAAGACGCCGCACAGGCCGGCACCTCCCGATCGGGGCAGAGATCACACTTGAGGGCCATGATCTTCCCACCTGTGGCCTTCAGGCTATCAGGTGCGCGGCCGCGTGCGATCATGCCGAAGGGGCACAGCATGATGCACATGCTGCACGCGATGCACTCATGCTGGCCGCCGACATTGGTCACCGTGTCGGTTGGAGAGCGATGCATGGCCTGTGGAATGCAGGCGGCGATGCACGGCGCGGGATCGCAGTGGCGGCACGTCATGGGAAACTTGAGAATCTCAAACGAATCGCGGGGAACGGCTTCGACGTAAACGCGGGTATGCGGCGGGGGCGATTCCATCATCGCGCCCAGCAGGTTCTTGCTGCGTGAGTGCTCAACCGCACAGGCGATCTCGCACGTCTTGCAGCCGGTACACAATTCAGGTCGGACAAACAGACGCTTCATACGATCCAGCCTCCTTTGTCGGGCACCGGAGATGATGCCCTTTGCCAATAGACGACACGTGTCTCCCCTAAGGGCGGCGTCTCGTTGTCGGGGTTTAGAGATTAATAGGGTTGGTGATCACCTCCGGGTAGGGTGGTTTGACTAGCGGTGCTACGGCTGACATATCCACGATAGATCAATAGTCAATGGCTGGCAATGGTCAAATGTCACCTTCTAGCAGCCTGTCGGAGAGAACNNTTTCCTCTCCGACAGGCTGCTAGCGTGGTCGAATCTAATGGAGGCTGGATAGAGAGGTTCTCCGGCATCTGCACCGCCACCACTTCGCCTTGCGCGCAGACCTGTCCCCGAGCCGATAAGGTGGCCTGCATGACGACCTTGCGGCCTTTCAGTTCCGTGACACGGGCGCGAATTTCCAGTGGTACGCCCAGCGGAGTGGGCCGCAGATAGTCCACGTGCAGCGCCGCCGTGACAAACCGGAAGGGCGGCTCGGTGTCCATCTCGCGGCCGGCGGCGCGATACGAGGCGGCCGCGGCGGTGCCCGTGCAGTGGCAATCGATCAGGGAGGCGATCAGCCCGCCGTAGACATAGCCGGGAATGGCGATGTGATCGGGGCGCGGTGTGAAGGTGCAGATCGTTTCGGCGTTGTCAGCAGCGTCGCCGTCCCAGTAACTCTTGATCTGCAGGCCGTGCTCGTTCAGGCGGCCACAACCGTAACAATAACTCAGGTGATCAGGGTAGTAGTCTTGAAAAGCCTTGGAGGACATGGTGACTCCACTCCGCAGTATCCCCTTCGTGTTGCTCGCCGTTCCCTGTTCTCCATTGGAGAGCAGGCGGCGCTAGGCGTCGTGCTCTTCGTGGATCGCTTCTTTATACTGTGCGCGGGCATAAACTGCGCTTTTTGATCCGCGAATCTTCGCGAATTTTCACGAATAATTCGCGGACATTCGCGCAACGGGAGCACTGCACCGCACGCCCTGTCCGCCGCTGTGCGGCGGGGGCGCGCTAGGCGTGTGTTCGCGGATCAGATTTTTCCACAATCTGTGACCGTTCACAGTATAGATTGGACAGATAACGGTTGTCGCGCTAATGCGCGAGAAGCAATAGGGGCAGAGGATGAGTGTGTCTATGATCGTCTATTCTTCATCAGACAGGAACGGATGGCGCTGGCGTTCTGCCGGTTCAGGGTTGATCTCTCACGACCGAAGCCATCGCCAAGTGGTAGCCCTGCCGCGTATCCGTCAGCCGATAGTCTACGATGTATCTTTTATCTGACGCAAAATAGAGTTTTTTGCGTCGGACCATCGTCATCAAAATGACTTTGGTATCCTTACGCCATTTTTCGCCGGCAGTCTCGACGATGGTATTGACAAAACCTTCGCTCAGTTTTTGTTGTTCAGGCTTGGGAGATAAGGCGATGTTCCAGGCAAAGACGGCGGTCGTCACCAACATGCGATAAGCCTCACTCGTCTCGGCTGTCTGGGCAAAAGGCGCAATAAACTCTAGGAAAACTTCAGACAGTTTAGGGCCTTCTGTTTTCGTGAATCCCGCGAATTTGCCAAATAAGTCATTCTTTTGCATCTGTCGTTTGAGTGCTTCGACATGATCTTCGCCCGACTTAAGTTTTCGTTTCTTTTTAGAAGACATCTTCCCGTTTCCTTGCGTGGTGCATTCCTACCGCCTCCCATGTACAGACGCATTGGGCGCACTTCACTTTTCACTCGTCACTCGTCACTGCTTTGCTCTTGATCGCCTTCAACACGCGATCGGGTGTCAGCGGGAACGAGTCAAACCAAATGTCGATCGCATTCTTCACGGCTGCGCACACGGTCGGCGCGTAAGGCAGATACGGCATCTCGCCCATGCCGCGCGCGCCCCACGGCCCCAGCGGATCGGGATATTCGAGGATGAGCGAGTTGATCTCTTGCGGCACGTCGAGCACGGTCGGGATAAGGTAGTTGCTCAAGTAAGGCGTCAGCACGTAGCCGTCTTTCACCTGGAAATTCTCGGTGACGGCGTAACCATGCGCTTGAACGATCGCGCCCTCGATCTGGCCGCGCACCAATTCGGGATTGATCGCCTTGCCCACATCGTCGGCGCACCACACGCGCAGCACGCGCACGTGCCCGGTCTCGATGTCCACTTCCACTTCGCAGGCTTCGGCCACATAGCCGTACGCAAAGTTCGGCTCGCTCTTGCCGGTCTGCGGATCGTAGGGCGTGGTTTTGGGCGCTTTCCACGCATATTCCACCGTGGCCGGACGCTCTTCGTCGGCCCACTTCTTCAACGCCAATTCAGCCGCGCCGCGCAGCGAGTTGCCCAGCATGAACGTCATGCGCGAAGCCGACACGCTGCCGCTGTTGCCGCTGCTCGCCGTGTCCGAAACGACGAGACGCACCTTCTCGATCGGCAGGCCCAGCGCCTCGGCGGCCATTTGCCGCATCACCGTGTGCGTGCCCTGGCCCACATCGGCGGCGGCATGATAGACGATCGCTTCTTCGATCTGGGCTTGTCCCCGCAGTTCCAGGCGCACCACCGATTGCTCCACCGCGCCGAACGAGAACCCGACATTCTTATACCCGATCGCCAAGCCTATCCCATAGCGCTTCTTCGGATCGGTTGAAGAGACTCGCGCCGGATGCTCCCAGCCTTGGCTTTTCTCCGTCGCTTTGTTGGGATTCCTGATCCAGCCCGCTTCGATGGCGCATTTTTCCAGCACCTGCTCCATGCTGATGCCCTTGGGGATCGGCGTGCCGACGGACAGGATCGCTCCTTCCCGCATCACGTTCTTCATGCGCAGCTCGACCGGATCGATGCCCAGTTTTTCGGCCAGTTTGTTCATCTGCATCTCAGCCACAAATTCGCCCTGCGGGCCGCCGAAGCCGCGGAAGGCTCCGCCCGGAATGTTGTTGGTGAAGATCGTGTAGGTGTCTACTTTGACGTTAGGGATGTCGTACGGGCCGGTGCAGCACAACGTGCAGTTGCCTTGCACTTTCGTCGAGGTATACGCATACGCGCCCGCATCCGCGATGACTTCCACTTGCGCGGCGAGGAGCCGGCCGTCGGCGCGTGCGCCCCAGATGGCTTTCAGGTACATCGGGTGGCGCTTGTGATGCCCGATGATCGATTCTTCCCGCGTCCATACGATCTTGACGGGACGGCGCACCCCTCGCTGCGCGAGTCGCCACACAGCCAACGCCAGAACGATCTGCACCGACATATCTTCACGCCCGCCGAACGCGCCGCCAATGGCCGGATAGATCACGCGGATCTGATCGAGCGGCAGTTGCAGGGCGTGCGCGATCTGCTCTTGGTCTTCGTGCGTCCATTGACCGGCGACCTGCACGGTCACGCGGCCCTCTGCGTCAATGTAAGCCAATCCGGCTTCGGGCTGCAAGAAAGCGTGCTCTTGAAACGGCGTGTGATAGTCACCCACGATGATCGCTTCGCATTTATCCCACGCGTCGTCCACCTCGCCCTTGCGGATGCGATAGTGNNTCTTTCATCGCTTCGCGTGGATCGGTGATTACCGGCAGATCTTCATACTCGACCTTGATCAGATCCCGCGCGTGCTCGGCCTGCTTCTCGGTCTCGGCGACGATCAGCGCAATCTGATCGCCGATGAAGCGGACATGATCGCCCCATTTCTTGTTGCTGCCCGGTCCAACCAGCACGGGTTGATCGGGCATGATAAGGCCGTATTCGTTGTTGGGCACATCTTTGGCGGTGTAGACGGCGATGACGCCGGGCGCTTGCTCGGCTTCGGACGTGTCGATGCTGGTGACGATGGCATGCGGCCTGCGCGCGAAGAGAATCTTCATGTGCGCCATGTTGGGCATGACCAGATCGCCGGGATACATAGCCGCGCCGGTCACTTTGGCAACGGCGTCAACGCGGGAAGTGTTTTGACCGATGGCGGTGGGTTCAACGACGTTGGTGGTTTCGGGCATGGGAACCTCGAGCAGAGTAATGAGTAACGGGTACGGCGTGAGGAAGATTATACACCGCGTCGGCAAAAAATGAAGACCTCAACCGGGTGCGATGAGGTCTTCAACCGATCACGGCTGTAGGGGCGAAGCATTCGTTAGCAACGCACAAAGACGGAATTTTCAGGCGGTGCTGGTACGGGAAGTGTATGAAAATTTCGTAATCGCGTCATTCCCGCATGTCTTTAGCGGGAATCCAGAGGCCCTATCGGCACGAATTGCCAATCGTCAGCCTGGATGCCCGATAGAGGCACTCGGGCATGACGGCGGCAATGTCATTCCCGCACGCTTCAAGCGGG
>PMCF01000293.1 GCA_003154115.1 Anaerolineae bacterium | reverse complement strand
CATCCGCCGTTGGGGCTGCTGGATGTAACCATCCAGCAGGAGCAAAGTCGTAAATGAAACTGGAATTTGCTCTAGTACCATGTTTATCCGGCCGGCGCAAACAGCTTGAGCCAGTTGGTATTGCACATGATCATCGTCGCCAGACAGAGAAAGATGACCAAAAGCAGCGGCCCACAGCCGCACCCGATTAATCCTCCGCGCCCAAAGCCAAAACTGCGCTGCAACCAGTTGAACAACTTATCCAGCAAAAAAAGTTGCAACAGCCCCATCAAACAGCCCGGTCGATTATCACGGTACATTATTCATCTCCTGTCCATCAGATGAACGCATTATACAGGGAGTGTGCGCCGGAATAATATCAAACACCCCGCAGTCGCCTGACAATTTGCCTACCCAACCATATCAGGGCAACAAAGATTTTTGAAAATGAATCAAGCGCTCGACTTCTGCATAGCCGACGGCCAGATGCACTTTGAGACTCACCTCGTTATCGATCTCGCAATCCGAGGCCATCTCCTGGCAGCCTCGGGCGAGCGCCCAGTGCTCGGCTGCTTTCACAAGTTGTCCACCCACTCCTTGCCGCCGCACCTCGTCGTCCACATACCAACCTTCGATGTAACCCACCGGGCTGGTGCTGCAACCATCGGCATAGCGGCGCAGCGAAGCCTCCAGAAAACCACTGAGTTGTCCGTTGCCCCGCTCGGCCACGAAGACCGCGAACAAGTTCTCGTCGGCCAACTGCTCGGCCATTTCGGCGCGATGTTCAGCTGCCGAAGCAGGCGGCCACAAGGCGAGCCGCAACCGCAGCCATTCGGCTTGATCGGCTAAACTGATGCGACGAACGATCATGGCGCTTCCCTCATTTTGTACGGGATGAAATACCCCACAGGCGTATTGTGCCATCAAATCCCGCGGTCATCAATAGATCATTTCGCACAAAGGCCAGTTGATTAGCCTCGACACCCTGAATGGCATGCAGCAGAGTACCATCTACCACTCGCCAGAAACGCATCATACCAGCTCCAGAAGCCGTGATCACAAGCCGTCCATCGGGTGAGAAAATCAGAGATGATTCGTTGGGGATGTAGTCCTTAAACAGGTTGAGTCGAGTCCAATCGGATGTTCGCCAGAGTCCAATCTGCCCGACCGATGAGATGGCGGCCATGAGCTGCCCATCCGATGAAAATGCTACTCCGTGAACCCCGGATAGATTAGGTTCAAGCGTGCCAAGATGTTTACCGCTGTCAGCCTGCCATAAGTCTGTGAAGCCGCTTGTACTAATCGTCAAAAGAGTCTGATTATCTGGCGCAAAAACCAGGCCTTTCGCCCCAGACCATCGACCAGAATCAAATGAAGCTAACGGCTTTCCATCCATACCATCCCGGACGTTGATACCTTTTTTTGAATAGGCGATTTTGCTGCCATCCAGGGATACTGCCAGCTCGGTTCCATCATCCGTGAACAGCGGCAATCCACTGCCGGTTTGCAATAAGCTCACTGTGCTGCACCCCAACGAGTAACCCCAAGTTGTTATTTTCTTCCTATCCTGCGAGAAGTACAAGCGATCCCATGTTGGACAATGATTATCGATCGTCTTGATGAACGAGGCATCAGCAGCTTTCCATAGACGAATCAAGCCATCATCCGTCCCAGCCGCAAATGTGCTACCATCAAGTGATAGAGCTAGGGTGGTTACCCTGCCAACTGGCCCTTCGAAATTTGTTCGTGGATTGCCATTTGCTGGAACTTCAAACAAATGCGTGATGCCGCCATCCGACATTCGTCGAATCTGAATGGTACGCTCACTGGCCGAGACTAACACTTCTTGGTTAAATACAACAGGAGCAACTGGCGCAGGATTGGCGTGGCCGGGCAGCGACTGCAAAAATTCCCCATCACTTGCTCGCCACAAACGAATGACGCCATCCTGGGAGGCGGTGACGAGTGTAGTGTTGTCCGGCGAGAACACAGCCCAGGCCTCGCCAACGTCATGGCCTTTCAACGTGCGGAGCAGTTTTCCATCGCGTGTATCATAGAGACGCACCCAGCCGTCGTCGTATCCAGCAGCAATGCGCTTACCATCTGGCGATATAGCGAGATTCCCCCATCCAAACCCTGGAACAACAATCAAAGCGTCATCATTCAAGTGCCAGATAAAAATCGTGCCGTTCTCGACGCTGAGGGCGACCACCAGTTGAGGAGTGAAGATGATTTTCTGAGCGACCTCCCATTGACGATCTTCGGGGAACTCGACTTGTTTCAGCACCTTTCCAACAACTGAGATTAGCCTTAAAGATCCTTGTTCTCCAACAACGGCTGTCTGATTATCAGACGAACAAGCAATGACCTTTTCCTTGTTGTTTGCTATTGTATTGCATTCCTGCGAGAGCGTCTTCACCGGAGTCGCATCCGAGTCGTGAGATGAACCAATCTCTTTCAGAGAAAGCGTATCGTATAAGTAGGTTCCAACAGAAGATGTCACGATCAATGTTTTGCCGTCTTCCGAATAGGCGACTTTTGAAATCCTACCCTTTCCCCAGCGAGCCAATTCTGCAACACGCGTAACATTCTCAGGCGTAATCGGCTCAGCGGGTTGAGGCACAGGAACTCCACTCGGCACGCCAGGCGTATGTGGAGTTGCAGATGGAACCGGAGTAGGCCAAACTATCGTTGGTGTTGAGAGGGCTGCGGTGGAACGCGTGGGGGCTGACGTATCCGTTCGAACAGGCTGTATCATCACCGTTGATACAACGGTCGTTGTTGTGAGGACAACTGTCGCGGTTGGCAAAGGTGTACCAATGGGGCGTGGAGTTTCACACGCGATAAACATCAGGCTGGTGAATATCAGAAATCCGCTTCGGATAGGCATTGCTTTACCTTGCCTCCGTTCATGTTAGCGACAGTAAAACTCCATTGCCGCGCTTCGAATATACCACAGAGGTGCTATCTCATCTCAACGCCCATCCATCAACTGCACTACGTTTATCCCACGCAACCTATCAAAACAAAACGCCGAGACCATTACCGATCCCGGCGTTTAACCAGCAACTAACCACCACCAGCCAACAACTAGCCCAGGCTTTGTTTGAGCGACTCCAGTTGACCTGATACGGAGGCATCTACGACGCGATCACCCACGCGCACCACCAAACCGCCCAAAATCTTGGGATCGACCTTGAAAGCCACTTCACTCGCGCCGCGTCCGGTCAGGTCACTCTTAATGGCCGATTGCTCATCAGCCGATAACGGCAGCGCCGAGGTCACTTCGGCTTTGCCAGCCCCGCCGACGCCCGGTTCGAGCAAAACGACCTTGCCCGCCTTCACGCCGCTGAAGAACTCGTCCACCAAAGCTCGCTGGCGCTTTTCGTCCATCGACGCGCCGATCAGCTTGTTCGCGGCGGCCATCGACAGCGCGACCACCTGCGAACGCAGATCGGCCAGGGCCTTGTTGCGCTCGGTCTCGGCCTCTTCCTGCCCCGTCGCCTTGATCTTCGCCGCGTCTTCGTTGGCCTTCGCCACGATCGCCCCGGCGTTCTTCTCGGCATTGGCGGTCAGATCGGCCACCATCTTCTGCGCATCGGCGCGGGCCGCATCCATGCGCATCTGATAGTCCTTCTCGATATTCGCCAGACGCTCTTCGGCCTTGCGCGCATCCTCCAGCCCCTTCGCGATCTTCTCGCGCCGGCCGTCGAGGAACTTCACCATCGGTTTATACGCTACCGCGCTCAGGATCAAAAACAAAATGAAGAAGTTGAAGATCTGAGCGACGAGCAGCGTGAGGTTAATGCCTAACCCTTCCACACGTCACCTCCCTTTATTTGACGACGAACATCAGGATCAGCGCGACGACGAGCGCGTAAATCGCGATCGCTTCGGCAAAGGCCACACCCAGGATCATGTTCGTCTGGATGTTGGACGACGCATCGGGGTTGCGGCCCATGGCCTGCAGTGCGCCCTGCATCAGAATGCCGATGCCGATGCCCGGCCCGATCGCACCCAGACCGATCGCCAAACCCGCACCCAAATATCGAATCGCGTTAACAAGAGCCTGTTCCATTGTTTGCCATCCTCCTCAAGGGGTCATGAGAATTTAAGTTGATTGCTCACCGTCAGCCCTTGGCTGCCAGCGCCGACGTCGAAATCCGATTCTAGTGATGTTCCGCTTCGTGATCGCCGTGACCTTGCATGGCCATATTCATGAAGACCAGGGCCAGCATGGCAAACACCAGCGCCTGGATGAAGCCCACGAATAACTCCAAGCCCAGGAACGGTATAGGGACGAAGAACGGCACGATGTAGGCCATCACCAACAACAGCACGCCGCCCGCAAAGATATTGCCCAAAAGACGGAAGGTAAACGAGAGAATGCGGGCGACTTCTGAAATCAACTCCAGGAAACCGACGATGAACATCATGTAGCCCAGACCGCCGCGCTTCAATTCGGGAATGTTCACGAACTTATAGAAGTAGTGACCGCCCAGTGCGCGCACACCAAAGACTTGCACCATGAACATGGTAATCAGGGCCAAAGCCAAGGTCGTGTTAATGTCGCTGGTTGGAGTACGGAAGAAAGGCAATACTTGATAGGCTTCGGGCTGCCCGGCGCTAGACTCAGTCGATTGACTGGCAGTAGCAGGAATGGTGATCTCCTTACCCTGTCCTTGATCAATTGTATACAGGAAGCCGGGGACGATCTCCTGCTTAGGGTAACCTGTTCCTTCATGCGCCCGCTCGATCAGGCCGATGCTATCAATACCAGGGAACAGCTCAGTCCAGTTCGCAAACAGGACGAACAAGAAAATGGTCGCCATCCACGGGAAGACCTTCATCGCCTTGGAACCGGCCACGCTCTTGCTGAGACTGTACAGCATGTCGATCAGCAATTCAAAGATGTTTTGCGCTCCGCGCGGCACTTCGGCATCCGGTGAACCGCGCCGAATCTTGCGGGTTGCCACGAACGCAAACGTGAGCAGCGCGATGTCGGCAATCACCGTCGTGATGAGCGTGTTCGTCACCGTCAACGGCCCGATCGAGAAGACCGTTTCCGACGGAAGCTTAATGACCGGAAACTTGCCGAAGTTGATCAGAGGGCTGCCCATCCACGCGCAGGAAAACACGATTAGCCCGATAAAGATGAGCCACTTAATGGGTCTTTTCAAGACTGTCCTCCTTCTTGGTTGACTGAGCTGCGGGTTGCGAGCGCAGCGCTTGCGTGCTGCGCAACACACTGTACACCATCGCCCCAAGGCTAACCGGGATGCTCAGCAATAGCAAACCGAGCGTAAAAATGTACTGGGTACCGATGACCCGATCGAGCAACATCCCCGCCACCAGCGCGGCAATCACCACGATGACACTTACGCAACCAGCCTGCACCCCGATCAAACTGCCTTGAGCCAGGGTCTTGGAGACCACTTCTGTGGAGGTTGGCGGCGATGGTTTATTCTCACTCATTGGACAACACTTGCGCGCCCGTTGGTTAGGGGGGCGCGCGCTGCATTTATCTTAGCACACGGAATTTGATTCGTCAATGTAAAAATTCGCACGAACCGCAGAATCAGTGCGTGAACACCTGCGCGGCCAGCGTGGACAGGTTATACACGGGTGTGGCGAACACCCCCATGATCAGCATACCGGCCACCGTGACGAACAGCGCGAACTTGAACCCGCCGCTAGTGTGGAGCGGGACATCTTCGCCCTCCGCCCGATCGACATACGCCACCTTCAAGACCACCAGGTAGTAGTACAGCGCCACGATGCTGTTCAACACACCCACAATGGCCAGCCAGATCAGCGCATGCTGACCCAGCGGATTGGTATAGCCGATCGCGGCCTGAAAAATATAGAACTTGGCAAAGAAACCGGCCAGCGGCGGCACGCCCGCCAGTGACAGCATCGCCGCCAACAGGGCAAAGGCGATGCCGGGAGCGCGCCGGCTAAGCCCAGCCATATCCTTGATCAATTCGCTGCCGGTGGCATTCGTCGCGATTTCGGCCACGGCAAACGCCGTGATATTCGTCAGCACGTAAGCGCTCAGATAAAACAACACGGCGGCCGTGCCCAACTCTCCGACGGCGGCCACGCCAATCAAGATATAGCCCGCTTGCGCGATGGACGAGTAGGCCAGCATACGCTTGAAGTTGCGCTGCTGCAGCGCCACCAGATTGCCCAGCGTCATCGTCACCGCCGCCAAAATGGCGACGAGACCAATCCACTGCTCTTGCAGCGGCCCCAAGACGATCAGGAAAAAGCGGATGAACACGGCAAAGCCCGCCGCCTTCGACGCCACCGAGATGAAGGCCGTAATCGGCGTGGGCGCGCCTTCGTACACATCCGGCGTCCACATGTGGAACGGCACCGCCGCCACTTTGAAACCAAACCCGACCGTGATCAAAACCAGCACCACCATCAACGGCAGCGTTTCCTGGCCCGCCGCCAAATGCTGTACGGCCAGCATAATCTCGCCGTAATTGGTCTTGCCGCCCGTAAAGCCGAACAGCAAGCTCAGGCCGTACAGCAAAACCGTGGACGTGAACGCGCCGAACAGGAAATACTTGATGCCGGCCTCGGTCGAGACGCGCGATTCGCGAATGAAGCCCGCCAGCATGTACAGCACAATACTCGTCGTTTCCAGACCCACATACAACATGACGATGTTGTTGGCCAGGGCCATGAAGCCCATGCCCACCGTGCTGAAGATCATCAGGCCATAGAATTCACCGTTGGTCTTCAGGCCCTTCACGTCCAGCGAGATGAAGACGGCCAGAATCAACGCGATGAGGAACAGCACGTTGAACATCTGCGAGAACATATCGAGGCGCACCATGCCCGAAAAGGCATACGGCTCAGGCAGGCCGTTGATCATCTGATAGCCCACCACCACCAGAGCCAGCGTCGCGCCGCCGATCGTCAGATAGCCGAACAGGCGCGCGTTGGCGCGGCGGCGCCGGATCAAATCGATCGAGATGACGAGGAGGCCCACCAGCAGCAAGACCACTTCAGGGAAAATGGCCCACAGGCCGTATAAGAGTTGTTCACCAGTCATGTGGGGTTAGCCTCCCTGCAACAGCTTCAACAGCGGCGCGGTGCCGAGTTGAATCGTATTCATCAAGATCGAGGGCATGATACCTACGATGATCATCAGCGCCGAGAATGTGATCAACACCAGTTTGTCGCCGAAATTCGACGGGCGCAGATCGTGCCACTTGTGCGGATCCCATTCACCAAAGAACACCTGCTGCGTAATGCGCAGCACATAGGTCGCCGTCAGAATCACACCCCAGATGGCTAGAATAGCGATGAGGGGGTAATACCAGATTTGCCCGAAGAACGGCCCGGTCCAGAGCCCCATGAAGATTTGAAGTTCAGCCACGAAGCCGCTCAAGCCGGGCATGCCCATGCTGACCAGGCCGCCGATGATGAAGGCCACAGTCGCCAGCGGGAAATACTTGGACCAACCGCTCAATTCGTTGATCTGGCGGGTATGGGCCCGATCGTAGATCAACCCGACCACGGAGAAGAAGCAGGCCGTCATGATGCCGTGGCTCCACATTTGCAGCACCGCGCCATTCATGCCGACTTGATTCATCGTGGCGAAGCCCATCGTCACCAGTCCCATGTGACTGACCGACGAGAAACCGATGACGTACTTGAAATCTTTCTGCACCATCGCGATGGCCGCGCCATACACCACGTTGACGGTCACCAGCAGAATCACAAGGGGCATTTGTTCCTTCGCCGCCTGAGGCAGCAGGCGCATGGCAATGATCGCCGCGAACGCACCGAGCTTCATCAGCACACCCGCGTGGATCATCGAGACAGCCGTAGGGGCCGCCACGTGACCATCGGGTGACCAGTTGTGGAACGGCCAGATACCGGCCAGCACGCCAAACCCGATAAAGATCGGCAGGAACCAGATGCGCTGCACATCGATCGGAATGTTGCCCTTTTGCAGCAGCAGCAGATCGAACGTGTGCTGACCCGGCTGCAAGCCCATCGCGATCGAATCAGCCGAGAAGTAGACCGCCAGGATACCGATTAGCGCCACGATCGATCCAATCAGCAAATACAATGTCAGCTTCATCGCCGCATATTCTTTGCGCGTCGAGCCCCAGGTAGCGATCAAAATGTACATCGGGAAGATCGACAGTTCGTAGAAGAAGACCAGCAGGAACAAGTCCAGCGAAGTGAACACCCCGAACACGCCCGCCACCAGCAGCATGAAGAAGGCGAAGAATTCACGCGGGCGATCTTTGATGTTCCACGAAATAATCACGCCCATCACGCCGACGACACCCGTCAGCAGCACCATCACCAGGCCGATGCCGTCCACGCCGACGTGATAACTGATGCCCAAGGAGGGCACCCACGGTGCCAGCGCCTGAAATTGATATTGGGCCAAGGGGTCTACGGCCGCCGCCGATCGGTCGTACAACACGAACACGGCGATCGCCAGCACCAGCGAAATACTCGTCGCGGTCAGCGCGGTGACTCGCACGGCCAGAGTGCGCTCTTTCGGCGTCAAAAAAATAATGACCGCCGCTACAATCGGCGCAAAGGTGATGAGCGTCAAGACAATCTGTCTAAAGTCGAAGTTCATAGTTCAGGCCTCAAATGCACTACGCGCTTAACCGCCGATGAGCTTCGTCAACGCGAAAGTGACAGATTCGTTAATGGCACCCATCAGCCACATGGGATACACGCCCACGGCCAGCATCAACACCAGCAGCGGCGCCAGCGCGATGATCTCACGCCGGCTGATGTCGGTCATCACGGCGTGATGTAGCAGTTCGCGATTGACCGGGCCATGCAGCACTTTCTGAATCGCCTTCAACACATACGCGCCAGTCATCAACAACCCGATCATGCTCAATACGGTGATGAAGGTGAAGACCGGCCACGCGCCGCTGACCACTTGAAATTCTGCGGGGAAACCGGCCAATCCGGGCAATCCCAGATTGGCCATCGCACTGAAGACCAAGATGCCGCCGTAGATGGGCATCACTTTCCACAGGCCGCCCAGCTGATTGAGATCGCGCGTGTGCGCCCGCTCGTAGACCACGCCGACCAGCGCGAACATCGCGGCCGCCGATAAGCCGTGCGCGAACATTTGCAGCACCGCGCCATTCACGGCGCTGATGCCGTACTGCTTGTACTCTGGATTGCCTACGGCCGCCGCAGCCACGGCGACCCCCATCAACACAAAGCCAATATGGCTGACCGAGGAATACGCGACCAACCGTTTGAAATCGTTCTGACCGTAAGCGGCAAAAGCCGTGAACACAATCCCGGCCAGCGCCAACACCGCCAGGATCGGCGCGAAGTGCGCGGCTTGAGCAGGAAAGAACGGCAGCACCAGCCGCAGGAATCCGTACGCACCTAATTTCAACAGCACGCCCGCGAGGATCATCGAACCGGCGGTGGGCGCTTCGGTGTGCGCATCGGGCAGCCACGTATGGAACGGCCACACTGGCACTTTAATCGCGAAGGCAATGACGAACAACCAGAAGGTGATGTTCTTCACCGTCTCTGCCGGAATCAGGAACGGGCCGTTAAATGTCGGCCACTGCGCGGCGATGGCGGGAATGCTGTAGGTACCCAACGCCGACCAGATCAGCTGAATGGAGAGCAGCAGCCCGATCGAGCCGGCCATCGTATAGATGAAGAATTTGAGCGAAGCATATTCCCGATTGGCGCTGCCCCATTGATTGATCAGGAAGTACATCGGGACGAGGCCGATTTCCCAGAAGATGAAGAAGAACACCAGGTCCAGCGACATGAACACGCCGAACAATCCGGTTTCCAGCCCCAGGAACAAGGCCAGGAACAACGACAGCCGATCGGTGATCTTGAACGAGATGAGGATGCCCAGCGGCGCGAGGATGGCCGTGAGTAAGATCATCGCCATGCTAATCCCATCGACGCCGATGGTGAAGTTGCTGTTGATCTGCGGCAGCCAGGGATAAGAAAAAACGAACTTGAATCCGTCGGCATTGGCGGGCGCGCTTTGATAGGCGATCCACAGATAGATCGTCAGCGCCAGCGGTGCCAGGCTGAAGATCAGTGCGCTCCACTTGGCCGCCCCGCTACCGCCCAGCTTCCCGATAATCAAGACCAGTATGCTGGCGATCAACGGCGAGAAGAGAATCAGCAGGAGGACTAATTGATTTGAATCCATATCGAATCCTTACGCGCAAAGCGTAAAACGTGGTTACTGCTCAGCCGTCATGCCCGAGTGCTTCTATCGGGCATCCAGACTGACGATTGGCAATTAGCGCAGGTCGGACTACTGGATTCCCGCTGGAAGCATGCGGGAATGACAGCGTCGCGCGACGGCTGAGTAGTTACAAAACGTGAACCGTAACAACACCACTTACGCGTTACGCATTACGTATCACGAAAACAGCGTAATGTACAACGCAATCAACAACACTGCACTCACCAGCGCCAGCAACAGATAATTCTGTACGCGGCCGGTCTGAATATCACGCAGCCAGTGTCCCAACGACTTAACACCACCCGCCAGCCCGTCGGCGCCGCCGTTGACCACCTTGGTGTCAAAACTGCGGAAGGCCAACGCCAGGCTCATCGCACCACGCGCGATGCCATGCAGCACCCCGTCAAGGCCCTTGCGATCGAACACATCGCCCATCCACACCGCAACGCGCTGCGCCGGCCGAACGAAGACATAGTTGTAAATCTCGTCGAGGTAATACTTGTTCTTGAATAGCGTATACACCCAACCCATCTTTGCTTCCAACGGATCAGGCTGTCCCGCCGTCAACGGCTTGCGGCCATATACCCACCAGCCCAGGAACAACCCCACAAGCGATCCCGTGATAGCGATTAGCATGGGCGCAAGAACAAACGGCAGCTTCTCCAGCTCGACGACACTGGCAATGGCCGGCTCGACAAAACGCTCAAACGGCGAGCCAGGTTGAGCAAACGGGCCATTGATCAAACCTGCCCCGGGGACATCGCTCTTAATGCCGACCCATCCCGCTGCAATGGCCAGGACGGCCAGGATGATCAACGGCAGCAGCATCGTCCAGTGCGATTCGTGCGCGTGCCCGGCGGCCTCCGTGCGCGGCTTGCCCAGGAACGTCAGGCTGATCTGGCGCATGGTGTAGAACGCCGTTAGGAAAGCGGTGAATACCAGTACCCAGAAGACGATCTGGAACTGCGGATAGTTGAAAGCATGTCCCAAGATTTCGTCTTTCGACCAGAAACCGGCAAAAATGGGAACGCCCGCCAGTGACAAACCGCCGATCACAAACGTCAATGCGGTCCACGGCATCTTCTTGCGCAGGCCGCCCATGTTGAACATATCCTGCGGATCGAGATCAGGCTCCTGCGGATCGGCGTCAGCGTGGCCATGATCGTCAGGCGCGGCTTCGACATGGACCGGGACCGCAGCATGATCGTCGTGCGCTATCGCGTGCATGCCATGTTCCACACCATGGATGATCGAGCCGGAGCCCATGAACAGCAGGGCTTTGAAGAACGCATGGGTGATCAGATGGAAGAGCGCCGCGACCCACGCGCCCATACCCAACGCTGAGACCATAAAGCCCAACTGCGAGATCGTCGAGTAGGCCAGCACTTTCTTCACGTCACGCTGCGTAAAAGCAATCGTGGCGGCGAAGAGGGCCGTAAAGGTGCCGATCAAAATCATCGGGGTGAAGGTGACCAACTCGCCGTGCGGCGCGGTGCCCGCTAAAATCGGGAACATGCGGATGATCATGTACACACCGGCGCTGACCATCGCGGCCGCATGGATCATAGCCGAGACGGGCGTGGGGCCTTCCATCGCATCGGGCAGCCAGGTGTGCAGCGGGAACTGCGCGCTCTTGCCGATGGTGCCGATAAACAACAACATGTAAATGACGGCGGCCACGGGGAAACCTAGGAACATCACCGTGCCCAACACACGCGTCGTTTCCTCGGTAAAGATCTGCTGGAACGACAACGTGCCGGTGGCTGTATATAAGAACGCAATGCCGAGCAGCATGAAAACATCGGCCACACGCGTGGTCATGAAGGCCTTCACCGCAGCCTGACGCGGCGTAATCTTGTTGGGATCAGGATACGTGCGGGCGTACCAGAACCCGATCAGCAGGTACGAGCACAGGCCCATGATTTCCCAGCCGATGAACAACAGCAACAGGTTGTCGGCGACCACCAACGTCAACATCGCACCCGCAAACAGGCACAGGAAGGCAAAGAAACGCGAGTACATCGGCTCGCGGCCCTTATGCGGCGGAAAGCCCGGTTGATCGTGCGCGTCGTGCTGCTTGTTGAAGTTGCTGTAGCCCACGCTGTAGATGAAGATCATCAAACAGGCCAGCGGCACCATGAACAACATGACGGCCGTCAACGGATCGACCAGCACGCCCATGTTCAGCGGATTCGGGCCTGGCAGCCACGGGATCGACATGATGATCGGGTGGGCGGCCAGCTCTTCGCCGTTGCCGATCACGTTCCAGAAGACGATCTGCGCCAGGATGAAGGAGAGGGCCATCGCCCCGATCGCGACGGTGTGGCTCAACCGATCGTGCCCGCGCGTGAACAGCATGATCAAGAAGAACGCGGTCAACGGCAGCAGCGGAATCGCCCAGATTAGGTAGACAAGGGTTTGTTGATCCATAAATGAATACCCTTACTCGTTACTGATTACTCATTACTCGTTGCCAAACGAACCTTTTCACGAGTAACGAGTAAATTACTGCTTCAACAGATTGATATTCTCGGCGTCGATGTCGCCGCGATTGCGATACACGCTGATGATCAACGCCAGGCCGACCACAGCTTCGGCGGCGGCCACCACCAGCACGAACAGCGCAAAGGCTTGCCCGCTCACGTCTGTCGGATTGAGATAGCGCCAGAACGCCACCAGATTGATATTGACCGCGTTCAGCATCAACTCCACGCCCATCAAAATCCCCACCGCATTGCGCCGGGCCAACACCCCGTAAATGCCGATGCAAAACAGCACGGCGGCCACGATGAGATACCAGCTCAGGGGAATAGCCATACCGCTTAGCCCTCCTCCACTTCTTCGCCCTTGCGGCGTTCGCGCGCGATGTAAATCGCGCCAATCAAGGCGGCCAGCAGCAGCACCGAGGCCACCTCAAACGGCAGCACAAAATCGCCGACGAGCGCCTGCCCGAGCTGCTCGACAATATCGATCGGCACAGCGGCAACTTGAACTGGATAATTGAAGAACGGCACCACACGCAGCAGGATGAACAACGTCACCACCGTGACCACGGCGGCCAACCCGGCTTGCGTGTTGAACTGCTGCTTGGCCGGCAGCGAACCAGCGCCGCCGCGCGTCAACATCACGGCGAAGATGATCAGAATCGCCACCGCGCCCACATACACGATCAGCTGCGCCGCCGCAAGGAAACTCGCGTCCAGCATGGCGAACGTCGCCGCCACGCCGAACAGGCTGATCACCAGATACAACGCCGCGTGGAACATATTGCGCGTCGTCACGCAAAACAAAGCGCTCAGCAACGTGATGGCCGCAAACACGATGAAGATGATGTGTGTCAAAGTCATAGTCATTACTCATCAACTGTAATGAGTAACGAGTAATAAGTAATCTATCGTTACTCGTTACTGGTTACTCGTTAGTTACCCGCCGCCGGCGCACTCGCCGCCGTAACCGGCGCGGCCGGCGTCACGTCGTCCATGCGCGCCACAATGCGCCGTTCCGTCGACCGCGTCCGGCGGGCCGCGCGGCCCAGCGCCCACAGCGCGATGAACAACATCAACAGGTTGGCCGCGAACAAAATCAGTCCCCACACCCAGGGATTCGCCGCGCGTCCCAGACCCATCATCCGCAACACCGTGTCGAGCACGGCCAGCACCAGCAGATTCACCAGGGACACGGGCACCAGGAACTTCCAGTTAAAGGCCATCAGCTGATCGATGCGGAAGCGCGGCATGGTGAACTTGATCCACATCATGACAAAGAACACCGCAAATGACTTGATGAAGAACCAGATCCATGGCGGCACAAAGGAGAAGGGCCCCACCCAACCATTAAGAAAAACGGTGGTTACTACCGCGCACACCGCAAAGGCATGCACGAACTCGCCCAGGAAGAACAGCGAGAACTTCATGCCCGAATACTCGATGTGATATCCGGCCACAATTTCCGATTCGGCTTCCACTAGGTCGAACGGCGAACGGCCCGACTCCGCGATACCGCTGATGAAGAACACTAGCGCCGTGACGAACAGCGGGAAGATGAACGGCACGCTTTGCACTTCCACTAGGCGCGTCATGTTCATCGTGCCGGCGATCATGACCATCGCCGTGATGCTCAACACCTGCGGCACCTCATAGGACAGCAACTCGGCCACCGCGCGGAACGAGCCCAGCAGTGCATACTTGTTGTTACTGCTCCAGCCCGCCATCAAAACGGCGATCAGCGACACCGCGCCGACCGCCAAGATGTAGAACAACCCGATGCTCATATCGGTGCCGGTTAGTGGCCCGCACGGCGTGCCGGCACAATCGCCGCCGGGATTGGGACCAAATGGGATGACGGCATACACCAGCAAAGCGGCCACCCCGGCCACGATGGGCGACGCATTGAAGATCGTCACATCTGCGCCGTCGGGTGTGGTATCTTCCTTCGTAATCGCCTTGATGCCGTCGGCGATCGGCTGCAGCAGGCCCCACGGTCCGGCCAGATTGGGGCCAATGCGGTCTTGGATGCGCGCCACGACCTTGCGCTCCAGCCAGGTGATCAACATGAAGACCAGCAGCGCCAGCGTGCCTAACAGCAACGCGCGAATCACCGCCATGAGGATATCGATGGACGCCGGATCGAGGCCGATCGTCAGCAACCACTGGCGCAGCCAGGTGGCCAATGCAATGAGAATATCGTTACCCGGTATCTGTGGCATACTCATTCCCCCACAACAAAGGCCCCGACCCAAATTCCGGGTACGGGGCTTGTTGGGCTTACTGCCCGAGGTTTAGAGCCATTCAAGGGCTCCCTTGCGCCAGGCATACGCTAGACCGCCCACCAGGATCAGGATGAACACAATCATTTCCAACAGCGGGAAAATGGTGCGGAAGCCCTGGTACGCGATCGCCCACGGCAACAAGAAGATCGTTTCAATATCGAAGATCGCAAACATCAGCGCGTAGACGTAGTACTGGGCCTTGAACTGCACCCGCGTATCGCCATACGTCTCGATCCCGCACTCATATGTTTCCGACTTGATCGGATTGGGTTTTCTGGGGGCCAACAGTGCCGCGAGGATCAGTGGCACCGATAGTAACGCTGCGCCTACGACGACAAAAATGCCGACAAACGCCCATCCATCCATAGCAGGATGACCTCCCTGACTGATATCAAACTGGCTAGATTTACAGGTGAAGATACTCGCAAGTGCGGAGGTATAATAACACACACCGAACTGAAACACAAAGATTCATCAGAAAAATTAACGCTGTGTGCTTGGTTGAGAAAAATTCTACCACCAAGTAATAAGCGGCGCAATGTAAAAACTCGTTCGGCTTGTGAGATTTGCCCAATATCATGACCTTGAAACTTGTTACCGATCCAATTCACTGGAACACCGCGTTGGCCACCCTGCCCTACCGCCACATTCTGCAATCGTGGGAGTGGGGACAGTTCAAAAATCGTTGGGGCTGGTCGCCGCGCTATTTCATCAATGAAGAGAACGGTGCTGTTAACGCCGCCGCGCTCGTGTTGCGGCGCACGTTAGTGCGGTGGACCTTCTCGCCGTTAAAGCTAAACATCCTCTATGTCCCTAAAGGCCCCGCGCTGGATTACGCCAACGGGACGTTGGTCGATCGGGTCCTGGGTGAGCTGGTGCAGGTGGCCCGCCGCGATCGAGCCCTCTTCATCAAGATCGACCCGGATCTCAGCCAAGCCGATCGATCCCTGCTGCTCGATCGGGGCTGGCGCTATTCGGCCGAACAGATTCAATTCCGCAACACCATGCTGCTCGATCTCACGCGCAGCGAAGAAGAACTGCTGGCGGCGATGAAGCCCAAGACGCGTTACAATGTGCGGCTGGCCCAAAAGAAGGGCGTCACCATCCGATCGGGTGATCTCGGCGACCTCGAACTCCTGTATGCGATGTATGCCGAGACCGCGCAACGCGACGGCTTCATCATCCGCCCGCTCGACTATTATCGCGACGCGTGGGGCAGCTTCATCCGATCGGATTTAGCTCACCCCCTCATCGCCGAGGTCGATCAGGAAGCGGTAGCGAGCCTCATCGTGTTTCGCTTTGCCGATCGCGCGTGGTATATGTACGGCATGTCGCGCAACGCGCACCGCGACAAGATGCCCAATCACCTCTTGCAGTGGGAGGCCATGCGCTGGGCCAAGGCGCGCGGCTGCGTCGTTTACGATCTGTGGGGCGCGCCGGATGAATTGAACGAGAGTGATTCGATGTGGGGCGTGTATAAATTCAAAGAAGGGCTGGGCGCGGAATTCGCACCGCATGTCGGCGCGTACGATTTTGTGGTGTCGCGCTCGGGCTACGGGTTGTACACGCAAGTCATGCCGCGCGTGTTGAATGTCATGCGCCGACGGCATAACCAGAACCAACACGCTGCTCTCCTATCTCATTAAAGACTCTGAAGTTGGCCAGTAGATTTTTCAGGCACGGTTCACCAGTGAACCACAGCGCCTTTAACTTGCCCGCGGGGCGGCGGCCCGCGCCGCGCACCAACTCGTCACCGAGTTCGTGGCCGCCGATGCCGATCCTCCACCCCGACGCCCACCCCCATTCCCGTTTATTGGCAGCCGGGCAAGACGGTGGAATCCGCGGGGAATGCGTTGAGCGGTTTGCTGCAGGGCCTGGGCGACATGCTGATCTGGCTGGGCATCGTCGTGCTGCCGTTCGCGATTCCGGTGGTCATCATCGTGGCGGCGATTGCGTACTTTAAGTGGCGCAAGAAGAAGACCGGTAAGCCGGTTCCGACCTCGACTACCGAAAGCAAGTAAGGTGGTCAAGTCGCATTAGCTGTGGTAAAGTGTGCAACGGGGAAGAGATAGCGGTGTCGTCTCTTCCCCGTTTTGTTTTGACCCGCCGGGCGCTGACTGAAATGATCGATCAAGGAATGATGATGATACGACGTTGGATAGCCAATGGCATCTTACTGTTTGTTGTGCTGATGATTGCCGGTTGTGAGACGGCGACGCCGACAGCGCAGTCGACGAAATCGCCGAATCCCGGCAATATTGGACTCGTGCAGCGCCCGACGAAGCCGGCGACGTTCACGCTGACTCCTTCGGCCACAAGGCCGACGCCTACGCCGCGCCCCTCGCCTACTTCAACTTCAACACCTCCACCTTTGCCTACGATTGCGCCGGAGTTTTGGGCCACCGTGGGTGCCGCGCCGGATACGCTTATCGTGCTGCAAACGAGTGGCCCAGCTCAGGCCGTGGGCGACATTGCGGTGATGAGCATCGATGGTACATACTATCGGCAATTGACTACTGCCGAGTGGAACCGCGATCCGCGTCTCTCACCCGATCGACGGCGCATTGCTTTTCGTGCAGCGTCTTCGGCTAATGTACCAATACTCAATCGACGCGCAGGCAACGGCGTGTATGAGGGCAACTATAATGTGCGAGTCATCACCGTTGATGGCACGCGAGCGTGGAATTTAACTAACAGCGAACAGCCGCGCAGCATTCCTGATTGGTCAGCCGACAGCCAGAAGGTGCTGTTTAGCGAGGGCGTAGAACATGCCTTGATTGAGATCGAAGTAGATAGCCGGGCGCGTCGCGAATTCACCCGTGGCGCATACTCACCGCGTTATCGGCCGGGCGGAGGCGCAGCGTATATTACCGAGGGTGGTGGGCTGGCGTGGATCGACAAAGCGCTGACCATACATACATTGGTACCAACAGAAACGTTACCGTCCATGACGACAGTTGGCAGTTTCGTCTGGCTGCCGGATGGTCAACATGTGATTTACTCGTTGCTGGATAAACATGGTGATGTTCGCTTCACGGATAAATCCAGTCTTTGGATTATGGATGCGAATGGAGAAAACCCAACGCAGCTGATAGGACTTGGCGGTTTTCGATATGATGAACTACTACCTTCAGCCGATGTGCGTTTGCTTGCGGTTCATGGGCACGGCTTTGGTGACGGTTGTGTGCCTAGCTCTGTTGCTGAATTCTTGGTATTAGCACCCGATCTCAAATCGGTGCAAGCTTTGTCGCCGGATTCTTTTGCGGGAGTTCCGTCAGGGCCAATGGGGAATTATATGCTTCTAGTTTCGGGCCCGATATGGATT
This sequence comes from Anaerolineae bacterium, assembly GCA_003154115.1. Classification (GTDB taxonomy): domain Bacteria; phylum Chloroflexota; class Anaerolineae; order Fen-1058; family Fen-1058; genus Fen-1058. The sequence continues at coordinate 43,017 of PMCF01000293.1, read as the reverse complement.
TCCAGCCAATGGGCCATAGGTAGATTCCATATTGCCTGCGCTGATCAAAGCCTGTTTGGTTGGTATTTGCTGAATCCAGTAGAGCAACGCGCAATCCAGATCACACGGGATAAAAGGCTAAAATAACGGATTGCGATAGCAACAATTCGTTCCATTCTCAATCCGGTGTTGTAATGCATTATCGTTTCGCTCGTGACGTCGAGACAATTACAGCGGCAAATAAGCGATGCGATTTAACCACTCTTCAGCCTCAGTCGCTGTCCAGATCAGGATAATGTCGTTGACGATCTGGTTGAGAGGATGATGACGCGGCACAATGAGCACGCCGGGAGAATCCTGTTGGGCGATGAAAGCCGCGAAATGTTGCGGCATCGTGGATTGATCATGTGTCACCAGCAAACGGCCATCTCGCGCCGCTCGCGCGAGAACTTCCGGATCACGAACGCCCGCCAGACGCGCCGCAGTGGCAGTGCGAAAGTCGATTTCCATCACCCGGCGCACGACGGCCGACACAATAATCTGGTTCAGATCAGCGTCAGCCTGAAAGCGGACTTTCATCTGGCTGGCACCGTCATGTGAGCGCGAGCGTCGGCCAACTTCTGATAAAACATGGGGTCGCGTTGCCGTGCTTGCTGGCGTTGCGTCTCAAATTCAGCCTGGCGCACCTTGAGATAGGCGTCGACGTCATCGCGCTGTGCCAGATAATAGGCAATGGCGCCATAGACCTGCTCCAGCGTCAACGCTGGAAAAGACTGCGCAATGCTTTCTGCCGATTGCCCGTCCAGGAACGCATAGATCACTGAATCCAGCGCCACGCGCGTCCGTGCGATTCGGTAAACGCCATCCCGCTTTCTAACGTAGGTGCTCATGCTTGCCTCGCTTTCTACAAGGATTATACTGCGCGCACCAGCCCATCGCAAATGATACTTGACCGTTCAGCCTGCGTTGCATCTCTCCCGGAATCGGTCTACAATCTCCCCATGCAATACAGCCTCTTCACACAGCAACCGGAATCCATCACCGTCAGCGAACTGACGCGCTACATCCGCCAGATGTTCGAGGTGGACTATCGCCTGCAGGACATCTGGGTGCAGGGCGAGATCAGCAACCTCAGCCGCCCGTCGAGCGGGCACGTCTACTTCACGCTCAAAGACAGCGGCGCGGCCATCAAGTGCGCCATGTGGCGCACCTCCGTCACGCCCAACGTGCGGCGTCTGCACGAAGGCGATGCCATCCTCGCGCACGGCAAGATCAGCGTGTATGAAACGCAGGGTGTCTATCAACTCTACGTCGATGCGATTCAAACGGCGGGCGTGGGCGATCTCTATCAGCAGTTTGAGCGCCTGAAGGCGCAACTACAGGCCGAGGGCCTCTTTGAACCCGATCGAAAACGCGCGCTGCCCACGGTGGTGCATGCCATCGGTATCGTCACCTCGCCCACGGGCGCGGCCTTGCAGGACATGCTCAACATCATTCGACGACGCTGGCCGCTGCTGCGCGTGGTACTCTCGCCCACACCCGTGCAAGGCGACGATGCTCCGCCGAAGATCAGCGCGGCATTGGAGCGGCTGTATCGACGTGACGACCCTTCGACAGGCTCAGGGCAGCGCCTCGAGGCGATCATCATCGCGCGCGGCGGCGGCTCGATCGAGGATTTGTGGTGCTTCAACGATGAAGGCGTGGCGCGTACTATCGCTCGCTCGCCGGTGCCGACGATTTCGGGCGTGGGCCACGAGGTCGATTTCACCATCGCCGATTTTGTGGCCGATCTGCGCGCCCCCACACCCAGTGCCGCGGCGGAACTCATCACGCCCGATCAGGACGAAGTCCGTTCGACGCTGAGCGATTACGCCGCAACGCTGGATGCGATCCTGTCCGATCGGATTCGGCAATCTCGCCTGCGGGTGCAGCTCAACGAACGGGCGTTAACGCATCTCTCGCCGCGCGTGAAGTTGGCGAATGCCCGGCAGCGCTTGGACGATGCAAGTAGCAAGATGCAAGATGCCATGCTGCACGGCCTTGTATTACGCCGTGAACGAGCGAAGAGTTTGAGCGCGCAGGTGACGGCGTACAATCCTCTCAACGTGTTGGCGCGGGGTTATGCCGTGGTGCGGATCGAATCATCGGGCGAAGTGGTGCGCAGTGTGGCGCAGGTGACGGCGGATGAACGATTGGTGATTCGTGTGAGTGACGGCGAGTTCAGCGCCAAGGCGCAGCCATAATAAGAGCAACCCCACATGGCTTATACAGTCGAATTTGCGCGAAGTGTTTGGGATGACTTGAAATCCTTTCGCAAAGGAGATCAAGTTCGTATTCTCGAAGCGATTGAGGTACACTTGACTCAAGAGCCAATGCGCCACAGCAAAAGCCGCCTCAAGCGTTTGCGACCAGGAACACGTCCGCCATTTCGTTTGCGGGTCGACAACGTCAGAGTGTATTATGACGTAGCGGAAGATACGCAGAAAGTTATTGTCTACGGCATCGTCGAGAAAGAACGCTCTCTGGATTGGTTGGCTTCTTTTGGCGGTGAGGAAGAACCATGAAAATCATTACAACAACTGAACTCAATCGTCATTTGACAGACTACTTAAATCTAGCTTCCAGCGAACCTGTGCTGATCACACTGGATGATGGCCGGCTGTTGAGGTTGTCCAGCGTCGATCAAGCTGACTTGGAAGATGAAGCATTTGAAAACGATCCGCGTTTTGCTGTGCTCATTGAGGCCCGTCGTGCGGACTATGTGCGTCACGGGGGGCTATCGTTGACGCAAGTCAAAGAACAGATTTTGATGGCGACTCAGGTACGCGAAGATTCGGCTGAATATCAGATTAATTCCAGCGGCGAAACAGCCACGGATGAAACCGATCATGCCCAAAAAGACTAAACCACCATCAATTGATGAACTCACTTTTGAACAGGCCTTTGCCGAACTGGAAGAATCCGTCCGCACATTGGAGCGCGGCGATCTGCCCTTGGAGGAATCGCTGGCGCTGTACGAGCGCGGACAGGAACTGTCGGCGTACTGCGCCAAGCTGCTGGATGAAGCAGAGTTGAAGGTGCAGCAAGTGGAAGCGAGTTGATCACGCATCACGTGTTTCGTGTTGCGTGGTGCGTGGGCCGATTCTTCGCCCTACCACCCCTAACACGCCGCGTAATTCTTCACTGCGCAGCAGCCAGGCGATGACGAAGAACGCGCCCACACCGATGGCTATCCCTCCGAAGGCGCGGACGATAACGCCCGTATTAGCGGCCACACCCAGGAATCCCCACACGGCGACTCCCATCACGACGGCTGCGATCGTCGTTTTCAGCGCGCTGAGCGCTAGGCGTCGATCATCGAGGCCGCCCAAGCGTTTGCGAATCATCACGATGAGCAGCACCATCTCGACCAAGGCGGCGATGGTATTCGCCAACGCCAGCCCCGTCACGCCGAGCACGTTGATCAATGACAGGCTGATGATCAGGTTGATGATGAGTGAGAGAATGCCCAGCAGCACCGGCGTCTTCGTATCATGCAGGGCATAGAAGGCCCGCACCAGAATTTCCACACCCGAATGGCCGATCAACCCCAACGAATACGCTCCCAACGCCGCCGCGACCAACACGGTGGATTCTTCCGTGAATTGGCCGCGTTGAAACACCAGTTGAATAATCGGTTTACACAGCACCAGCAAGCCAATCGAAGCGGGAATGGCGATGAACAAGATCGAGCGGATGGTGGCCGCGAGAGACGATCGGAGTTGTGGCAGCTGGCCGCGCGAGTATTGATCGGCAAACGTGGGAAAAGCGGCGGTCGCTACCGATTGCGCCACCACCGCCTGCGGCGTCAGCATCACACGCCACGCATAATTTAGCGCCGAAACAGCCCCCGTGCTCAACAGCGAGGCCAGACTCGTCTCGACGAGGAAGTTCAACTGCACCACCGCCACGCCGAATAACCGGGGCAGCATCAGGCGCATCACTTCTTGCACGCCGGGGTCGCGCACCGCCAATCGGGCGGTGTAGCGCGCTTTGACTTTGATCAGGCCGGGAATCTGCACGAGCAAGTGCAGCAGCGCGCCGATGATCGCCCCGATCGCCAATCCGAACACGCCCAGTGTAGGCGCTAACAACAGCGCTCCGGCGATGATGCCCAGGTTATACATCGAGGGGGCCAGGCCGGGCAGCCAGAAACTTTGATGCGCATACAGGATGCCCATCACCACGCCGCTGATGCCAAAGATGATGGGCGGGACGAGCATCAGTTGCATCAACTGGATGGTGAGCTGCTGCTTTTCCGGGCTGAACCCGGGCGCGAGCAGATAGCGCACGATGGGTCCTGCCAACAAGACGGCGATGACGGCAGCGGCAATGAGGATGAGGGTGACCAAGTTGATCACCGTGCTCGCCATGCGCCATGCCCCGGGTCGATCATCTCTAGCGAGATAGTCAGTGAAGGTGGGCACGAAGGCCGAGACGAGAATGCCGCCCGCGATGAGGGTGTAGATGATATCGGGAATGCGGAACGCGGCGACGTAGGCGTCGTAACTGCCCGACGTGCCGAACTGCGCCCCGATAGCTACATCGCGCAGCAGGCCCAGCAGGCGGCTAATGAGAAACGTCGCCATGACGATGACACTGGCGCGCGCGATTTGGCGGTTGGAAGAAGTGGTGGTGGTCACGGGCGGGGATTATACCATCGTGACGAGTAACGGGAGCACTGCACCGCATGTGCGAGTGACGAGTAACATCATGCTTCGCAGATGACCTCATGCTATTTGCTTTGAGCAGATTGGTGCGGGATTGAAAGTGATATCGCAGTCTCTTGGCTCAATCAGGCAGGTTACTTCTGACACGCGAACGTGTAGTCCACGCGCCAGCGTTTGAGGATAGGCGTAATGTGCGGATCGGTGGTGGAGAGGTTGGCGCGCAGGCGAATGGCAAATCGGTGATGCCCGATGGATTGGGCAACCAGATGTCGCCGCAGGATTTGGCCGATTTGATCGCCTATCTGCAAACGCTACGCTGATACTGAAAAAACCTTCACACCGACGCTTACAGTAGACGAAAAACGCCCGTCCCCGGTCAAGGGACGGGCGTTTTTTGCGTGCAGCGAGCCCACGGATGTAGTCCAAACACTGACAACACAATCAGCCCAGTGCTGACAGCCGCCAGCGCGTGAGTTGAGTATCATGATAAACAAACCCGACAACGAGCCGATCATCATATCGTGGCAAATGATGATATCGCAACGGACTACCGCGCAGGCGGACTCTGATTGGTTCATTAGGACTCAAGGTGAAAAAATGCCTCAGGATCAATTATCGACTAGATTAAATTGCCCATCATGTGGTGGACAACTTGAATTACCTAATAACATAGGTGTCGCTCATTGCATGTTTTGTGGGGCAAAGATTCTCCTCAAGTCCACTGACGCAGCGCGTGAACATCAGGATTTATTGCGTTACCGCGAATTGCGCGAAGTGGCGATGAAGGCGAAAAACTATAAAGAATCCGTAGAGTATTGCAACAGTATTCTACAGATTGATCCGAATGACATGGACTCTTGGATTGCCAAGGCGATTGCTGTATGCAATTCAAGCACAGAGGCAGATGATCGCTATGAAGAAGCGGTCGAGTATCTAAGAAAAGCGGCACACATAGCACCAAATGACGAAAGAGTTACCATGACGTATGATAACCTTACTCAAGAGCAATCCAAACGGTATCTAGTTTTGGCGGCTCAAAATGCCCAGCGTTCCGCTGGCATGCTAAGTCAAGGTCTGAATGGAAGTAAATATACTCTCCAGTCAATGGATTACAACTTGAAAGCCTTAAAATGTGTGCCAGACAATCTTCAAGCCCTTAAGAGTGTTGAACTGATGGTAAGAGCAAGTGCGCTTCTAGGTATGAAGTGGGGAAGCGATGTGCAATCACAGTTGAACACCTTGGCGTCTCTGCAAGCCAAGAAATCGGCAGAAGAAAGGCTACCTCAGCTTCATGCCGAACTAGGCAAATTGCAATCCACTCTAGTGAAACTCAAGACTGAAAAAGGTCTATTTGTTGGTGGCAAAGTAAAAAACACAGAAGCAGCAATTCAGAAAATTCAATCTGAGATAACGTCCTGCAAAAAAGCAGCGGCCTATGACGTGATAAGGGTTAGGATATAGGTTATTGAATCCTGCCCGCGCCCAACTTATAGCGCGCGCCGACACTCTCGGTCGGCTATGTGAGTGATCTTCATTATTTGACGGCTGGCGTCGGCTGGTGACTCAAGTCTGCATTGATCTGACAGCCTCATTTCCCTTTCTTCACCCTTATACTATGACAGCAAGGCGTAGGGGGCGAAGCACGGGAAGTTAACGACATTAGGGCACAACTCGCCATGATGTGGTGGTGATAGCAACTTGACACCAACCCTGCCAACACGCGGGCCGTGGCGTATTTGCATCTTGATGTGATTCATTCTAACCTATTGCCTATATCTCACATGGAGGTTACACAATGGCGGCCATTTCCAACAAAGTCAAAGATCGACTTGTCGCAGGTATCAAGAAATATCAACCCATTCTAGCGGCGGCAAAAACACGCGATGTCAATGAATCGGATACTGTAACGATTATCAAAGACTTACTAGCGGATGTGTTTGGCTATGAAAAATACTCCGAGATAACTTCTGAGTTTGCTATACGCGGAACCGTTGTTGATCTGGCGATCGGACTTGATGGGGCATTTCAGATGCTTATTGAGGTGAAAGCCATCGGTCTGGAATTGAAGGACGCTCACACAAAACAGGCTGTCGATTATGCGGCGAATCAGGGACTTGAATGGGTCGCACTTACCAACGGCGATAATTGGCATGTATATAAGGTCACTTTCGGACAACCCATAGGGCAAGAATTGGTGTTTGAGTTTGATTTCTTGGGCCTCAATGCAAAAAGCACCGACGACATTGAAACACTCTACCTATTGACCAAAGAAGGCTTTGGGAAGTCTGTACTTGGCGAATATCACGCGCAAAGGCAAGCCCTAAGCCGCTACTTCATTGGGGCAATGCTGCTAACCGAGCCTGTCTTAGATGTAATTCGACGGGAACTGCGACGTATTTCCCCCGATGTGAAGATTGACATCCATCAAATTAGCAAGGTGCTTGCGCAAGAGGTAGTAAAGCGTGAGGTATTAGAAGGCGACAAGGCCGATGAAGCACGGCGCAGAATAATCAAGGTGACAAATCGAGCAATACGAAAGGCCAAAGACACCGCTGCAAGTGAGGATGTACCAGTTGCTGAGGTGCCAGTCCCAACACCACCGGCCCCAACACCACCTGCCCAAGCGTAATGTTATCTACCCCTCAACTGTCCGAAATCCGCAGGCAGTTGGCTGTCATGTAACCTGACGCCACAAATCCTACCCGCCCGACCGTCACACCGACACGCCGGGCGGTTTTGTTTGGTGTGGCAGGATTTGCCTGTTGTCATCGTTAAGCATACAATAGAGTAGGCATCCATCCCGATTGGGCCACACCTTAAATGGCCGCCCACAACCTGCGAGGCTGACGCATGGCTAACATCAAACTTGAACTTCCCGCGCACCTCGATCTCAATCAATTCATCTCGGATGAGGCCCACGATCTGCGCACGCCGTTCAACCATGTGATGGGCTTCAGCAAAATACTTCTCGGCGGCGGCAGTGCGGCCTACACTGCGGAAATGCAAAAGGAAGATCTCGGGACGATCTATCGCAGCGGTCAGCGCGCGCTCTGGACGCTGAATGGCTTGATCGACATCGCGCGGCTCAACCGGCACGAGAAAGAAGCGAGCCCCGAGGATCTCGACATCCTCTCGGTGGTGGAACAAAGCCTCGCGCACTGGCGGAAATTTCACCCCGCTACAACGCTTCAAACCGAGATCCAGATTTTAACTTCGGCGTCGCACCTCTACGCCGATGAGGCGCTGTTGCGCCAAATTCTGTCCGGCTTCATTCTGTATGTGGCGCAATACGTCGATCCCCGGGCCAAAGTCACGCTGACAATCGAAGAAGAAGAGGACTGGTTTGTCTTCAGCGTGACCAGCACCGGGACAAAAGTGCAGCCCTTCTCTCAACTCGATCTGGACATGCAAGGCTATATCAATCGCGCGTTCATCGAACTACAGCGGGGCGAAATCCGATCGGCCGAAGAAACTGATGATGGCGCGTCGATTAAGTTTGCTCTGCCGAAGCAGTAGATCAAGCCACATCATCAACGTCTACATTTGCTTTTTTAGGAGATCAACGTCATGTTTGGTAAAAAGCCCTCACCCACTCCGCCGCAGAAACCTGCCGCCGCTCCGGCGCAGCCTGCTCGCCCTTCCGGTTGGGCTGTGCAGGTCTTGACTACGGACTACATCATCAGCGGTTATCTTCAACCGGTGGATATGCCATTGGTGGGCAGCCTGAATGTTCCTACACAGCCCACGTTGACTCTGACCCAGGCTCAACTGCGGGCTATCGTAGGGCAGTCGGCCAGCGAGACTCTGCCGGAGATCACCATACCGAAAACGGCGATTGTCGCGCTCATTCCGCGCGATGAGGCCAGCGCGCGATCGGCCGTGGCGCAAATGCCGCCCGGCAGTCAACGCGCTGTGATCTACGCCGGACCTTATTTGATCCGCGCCACGTTCCGCCTCTCCGGCGATATGCACATGCGGATTCTGTTCGGCGCTTCTTCCGGGGCGATGCTGGCGGTGAGTGACGCTACCATCACCTGCCTGAAAGTCGGCAGTGTCTTTTCAGAGCAGACGGTGCCGGTAGTTATCGTCAACAAAAACAGCGTGCAAGTCTATCATCCAGCGACTTAAATCAACGGTTCTGTTTCTCAACCCCATGATCTGCATCATGCCTGCGCACACCTGGGCCTGATACCCTGCCCAGGTGTGCGCAGGATTCTTCATCTCGTCTCTTGTTGACGCTTGACAAATGAACCGTTTTATATAGAATATGAACCATGAGTTCACAATCGATCGATTTGACCGAATGGAAGCAGATCACAGCACGCCTCCTGGAGTTTGAGCAGGAGGGGCTGGTCACGCGCACATTCCGGCGGCTCGATCCGCAGCGGCAGCAAGCGGTGCTGGCGGCGATTCTGGACGAAGCGATCGAGAAAGGGCCAACGGCCATCAACATCAAACAGGTGGCCGAGCGGGCGGAAGTGGCGATCGGATCGTTGTATCAATACTTCGGCAGCCGTGAGGGCCTGCTCAACTTCGCCATCGAATTGTGCGTGCATTACATGACCGACATGTTCGAGACGTACAGCCCGTTGTTGATGGAGCTGCCGCTGGCCGAGGGCTTGACGGCTTACTTGAATACCGGTGTCGAGTGGAGCCAGACGCAGATGGGTATGATTCAATTTCTGGCGCGCGCAGCCTATCACGGCGATCCGGAACTAGCCGATCGGGTGGTGAAGCCGATCGGGACGGCGATGCGCACGATCGTGCACGATATGCTGGCCAGGGCTGTCGAGCGCGGCGAAGTCCGATCGGACATCGATCTGGAAGCGACCACGCGCGCCGTCAATGCCGCCCTGATCGCCCTCGGCGATAGTCAGTTGTTGCCGTATCTGAACAATTATTTCCAAGTGACTGATCGAAAGGTGTCGGCCCAGCGGGTGACTGATGCGCTGGTCGCGCTGATCCTGCGGGGGATCGGCACAGCGAATCAAGCATCCTGAGCGGACGCTGAGCACAGGCGAAGCGGGAGTCGAAGGATGCGCTTAGCGCTCGACTTGCTTGATCAAGAGAAGGATGTGTCATGTCCCCCGTGGTATTACAAGTTGAAAATCTGACCAAGCGCTATGGCGCGCTCATGGCCGTGAAGAACCTCAGTCTGACCGTCGACGAAGGCGAAGTCTTCGGCTTTTTGGGGCCGAACGGCGCGGGCAAAACAACCTCGATTAACATGCTGTGCGGCTTGCTCAAGCCCGATGCGGGCCGTGTCCTCATTCACGGTCAATCCGTCACGAGTGGCGCAGTCGACGTGCAGGTCCGCGTGGGCGTGTGCCCGCAGAACATTGTCGTGTGGGAACGCTTGACGTGCCTCGAACAGCTGCAATTCATCGGCGAAATGTATGGCTTGTCGGGCACACTGGCGCGACAACGCGGGACACAGTTGTTGGAGCAACTCGACTTGAGCGAGAAGCGCGATCGACAGGCGCGCACCTTATCGGGCGGTATGCGCCGCCGGTTGAGCCTGATTCTGGCGCTGGTGCACGATCCCGCGATCGTGGTGCTGGACGAACCGGAGGCGGGGCTCGATCCGCAGAGCCGCATCAAGGTGCGCGAGTTCATTCGCTCGTTGGCGCGACACAAGACGATCATTCTGACGACGCACAACATGGACGAAGCCGAACGCGTGGCCGATCGGATCGCCATCATCGATCACGGCGAACTGCTGGTGCTGGATACCCCGGAGGGGTTAAAGCGTAGCGTGGGCGAGGGGGATGTGCTGGAGATCACCTTGAACGGGCAGACGGGGAGCGGCAGCGTCCAACAGGCGTGTGAGGAGTTGAAGCAGTTGACGTCTGGCGTCTCACTTGATGTAGCCCAGGGCACCTTGACGGTGCGCGCGTTGAATGTCGTGAACCTGCTGCCGCCGATCATGGAAGTGTTGGCGAAGTCTGACTTGCAGTGCGGAGAAGTGCGGCTGCGGGCCAATTCGCTGGAAGATGTGTTCATTCAACTGACGGGGCGGAGGTTGCGCGAATGAAACTGTGGAGTGTTTTTCGCAAGAGCGCGCGCGAGCAGTGGCGCGATCCGCTGACGCTGAGTCTGGTGTTGATCTTCGCGCCGCTAGTGGTGCTGCTCTATCGCCTGTTCTTTCCCACCGGTTCGACGACGTATACGGTGCTGGTCTTGAATCAAGATGTCGGCGTGCCGCAAGCCGCTGGACAGCACTGGAACGCGGGCGATGCATTGATGGCCGAGTTGAAGAAAGTGACGTATGCGGATGGCAGTCCCATGCTCGTCGTCGAGCGGGTGGCCGATCGGGCTGAAGGTGAAGCGCGCCTCAAGAATCGCGGCGCGCAGCTGCTGTTGATCCTCGCCCCGGAATTTTCACAGGCATTGCAATCAGGTGCAGCATCCAATGCGGCCACCGTGACGTATGTCGGCGATCTGACCCAACCCTACTACGCCGTGACGGCGGTGATGGTGAACAGCGTGTTCGAGGCGTACGTCAAAACCGTGTTAGGCCAGCCCATGCCGATTCACGTGACGGAAGAACCATTGGGCGCTTCCGGCGCGCGGACGGAGTTCGAAAACTACGTGCCGGGGCTGTTGATCTTCGCCGTGATCTTGCTGGTCTTCTCGGCGCCGATGGCGGTGGCGCGCGAAGTGGAGGCAGGCACGCTGCGCCGTTTGCAGATCACGCGGATGCGCTCTCTCGATTTTTTAGGGGGTGTGACGCTAACGCAAATGATTGTGGGGGTCGCGGCGTTGCTGCTGGCGCTGCTGGTGGCGCTGCTGTTGGGCTTTCACAGTCAAGGGCCGTTGTGGGCGGCGATCGTGATCGGCGCAATCGCGAGTTTGTCCGTGATCGGTGTCGGACTGATCGTGGCGTGCTTCTCGCGCACGGTGACACAGGCGTTTTTGCTGGCCAACTTCCCGCTGGCCTTCTTCATGTTCTTCTCCGGCGTGATGTTTCCCGTGCCGCGTTTGACGCTATTCACCATCGGCAGTCAGAGCGTGGCATTGTTCGACATCCTGCCGACGTCGCACGCGGTGATCGCCTTGCAGAAGATCTTTGTGCTAGGCGCGGGGTTGAGCGATGTGGCGTATGAGTTGATCGCGCTGACCGTGCTGTCGGCGTTATACTTTGCGATCGGGGTGTGGCTGTTCCAACGGACGCAGCTCAGGGCTGCGGCTTAACGCCTGACACAACGGCGGGATTCAATTTGCCCGTCACCCGGCGGGCTTCCTGGGCCTCTTGATACAACTGCGCATTCGCCATCGCTACCGCGATCTGATCGGCCAGCGCCTCCATCACTTTGACGTCATTCTCGTCAAAGGCATTTGCTTCAGGACTCTGCACGTCCAGCACGCCCATCGTTCGATCACCGATGCGGATGGGTACACTGAGCTCTGAGCGCGTCGTGATCAGATCGGGGTAGAAATTGATGTAGTGCGGTTCGTTGGCAGCATCATTGGCTAATAGCCGCTCGCCGTGTTCGGCCACCCAGCCCACCATGCCCTGACCTAATGGGACGCGATGGTTGATCGGAAACAGACTCACGAAATCGCCGGCGATGGCCTTCATGATCAATTCCTTGCGCTCGCCATCCATCACAAAGAGCGAGACGTGATGATAGCCAAAGTTACCATGTACCAGTTGTGCCGCCCGATCTAACACTTGCTCCAAGCCCAGAATCGCGGCTATCTGGCGGCCCACATCGCTGAGCAGCGCGAGCTGCGCCGCTCGCCGCGTCAGGGCGTCCTCGGCCCGTTTTCGCTCGGTGATGTCGCGGGCGATGCTGAGCACGGCCGGACCGCCCGCATACTCAATCATGCGGCTATTCAATTCAGCCGGAAACGTCGTACCGTCGCGGCGGACAACCACTGTTTCAAAGAAGACGGGATCCCCTTGTCGCAATTTCGCAATGAAAGCCGGAAACTGCTCGCTAACCTCGGGCGCGTTGACATCCGCCGGCGTCATGTGCAGCAGCTCTTCGCGGGTATAACCCAGGATCTCGCATGCCATGCGGTTGACGTCCAGGTAGCGGCCCGTCAGGTTGTGAATGAGGATCGCGTCACCGGCGTTGTCGAACAGCGTGCGGTAGTGATAGTCGCGTTCACGCAAAGCCTGTGCGGTGCGGGTGCTTTCCGATAGATCGCGCAGCATCCAGCGCAGCCCGATGATGTGATCGTGCTCATCGCGCAGCGGGCTGATGGCGTACTCGGCAGGAAAGAAGGCGCCCTTGTAGACTCGCAGCTGGATCGAACCGCGCACGATGGGAGGCAGCTCCCTGGCCGGCGAACCCTCAGTGTTGCGCCAGCGGGCCAGTGTGGTTTCCAGTTCAGAGCGCGCTTCTTCATCCATAAAGCCCAGCAGCGCTTTGCCCATCAGAAAATCCGGGCGCACGCCCAACAGGGCCGCGGCCACGCGATTCGCTTCGCGGATGTTGCCACTCAGATTCGTCAACACGTAACCATCGGGCGCCGACTCAAACATCTCGCGATAGCGGCGGCGTTCCACTTCAAACGCCTGCCGGATCGAAACGAGCTCAGCGTTCTGGCGTTGCAACACGTCAACCGCAGTACGCAAGTGCGCGACTTCACGCTGGAGGTCTGCGACAGCATCGGCGACGAACACCTTGTCGGCAGCATCCGGTTTGGACATCGGAGGTTCCTGATAAGTGACTTCGCGCGCTGATTGCTGGGGTTTGTCCGGCATGATACTCCTTGACATCGATCGCGTTGGCTCAGGCCGATAAGAGGATTAGCGCTGGCGTTGCTCGATATTTTGAAAAAGCTGTGCACGCGATGATGTACTTATTGTAAGATTAAATCGCTACTGTGGCAACAGGGCACGGGGATTTGAGTATAACGCAAAAGTGTTGGTGACTTGTGGGATACGCTCCTGCTGGATGGCACATCCAGCAGGAGCGTGGCCGGGCGGTAGCCCACCCAACAGTTTTGTGTTATACCCAGGGATTTGCGTGGACAGAACCCGGCTCAGGCAGCCGAACTACTTGCGCCGGGCGCGCTTTTTTTCTAGCAAGCTCGAGGTTGTGGCGGTGGAGTTTTTGGTTGTGGTGGATCGATCGGGTTGAGGCGCAGGCGGCTTTATCTCTCCCCGATCGGTTGGCGGCGGCTCGATCGGTTCCGCTCGCTCCACACGCTCGACGCGGGTGCGCTGCTTCGCATCGAACAACGTCGTCATGCGTTCCGATCGGGCGGGCAGGGCCGCTTGCGCCGCGCGCTTCGCTTGCCACTTCGTCTCGATCGATCGCCACGCTTTTTGCACATCACGCCACTCAAAAGCTAATCGTCGCACGCCCACATCGAGCGGCAGCAACAGCGCTGCGATCAGCAGCAACCACGGCCATACCGGCCGCGTGGCGAGCGGCGCACTACGGGTATGCGCGAAGGCCTCGGCGGGATCGCTAGCCGCAACCTGTCCGTTCGCCGCCAGCGTCAAACGATACAGCGCATCTGGATCCGATTCGAGGTTGCGATATTCGGGCGAATACGATAACACCCAGCCCGCTTTCTCATTCAACACTTCACCACCGGGCGATTGTCCTGCCACGCCGATCACATACGCACCTTGATCGCGCGGCTGGAACGATCCTTCGTAACGGCCGGGCGCGGTCTGTTGCAACTCGATCGGTTGAGCTGATCCATCGGGATTGACGATGTTGCCGTTGAGCGTGTAGCCATTGAGGTAGTCGCCATTCGCGCCGCGCGCATCGACGATCACCTTGGCCGCAGCGCCCTGCTGATCCACACTCACGTTCAACGCCGACGCATTCGGATCACCGATGGTGTAACGCACGACCTGTCCCCAGAATTGCGGGAACTGATCCCAATCGACCCAAGCGCGCGCCCAGCGGCCCGTGGCATCCGACGTGAAGGCCACTGCTTTGCCCAGGCCATATTGCCACGCGGCCAACACCGGATCATCTTTGGCAGACACGAGGATGGTCTGCGCAGCGTCTTTGGCCGATGTTGCAACATAGCCATACAACGGCGGCGCTTGCGTGATGCCGTTCAACAATGGCGAGGGCGCGGCTTGCTTCGGAAAGAACTCGCCTTCTTCGATGTACGAACGTGTCGCCAGCGTCGTTTCTTCGGTGAAGATGCTGGGAATCGATCCGGGATCTTTGGCGAAGTGATAACGCCCGCCACCGATTTCCGCGAGACTGGGCAAGAACGGCGCGGCGTCGCGGCCCACTCCCACGGTCGTCAGGGTGATGTTATTTTCGTCGTGCAGTTTTCGCACCAATTCAGGAATGCCTTTGGGATCGGCGCCACCATCGGTAAGTAGAATCACGTGCTTCACTTTGGCCGGATCACCGGGCAGCACTTTCGACATCGCCAGCACACCGCCATAAATATCAGTGCCGCCGCCGACGCGAATTGTGCCGATCTTATTGATCACATCGGCCGGATCGGACAGTTCCGTCATGGGCACGACCCAGTTGGCAACATCGTCGAACGCGATCACGCCCACCCGATCGTTGGGCATCAGCAGTTCCACCGATCGAGCCGCCGCTTCCTTCGCCAGTTCCAACTTCGTCGCGCCGCCGCTCAACTCGCCCATGCTGCCCGAATGATCGATGATGAACACCAGCCCCAACGACGGACGGCGTTGTTCGTCTTTGATCTGCATCTCGACAGGCAGCGCATCTTCGAGCGGGGTTTTGTAATAGCCGCCCACACCATAGCTGGTCGGCCCGCCAATCGTGACGAGGCCGCCCCCCAGATCGCGCACGTAACTGCGCAGCGCTTCCATCTGATGTGTCGATAATTCGCGCGCGGGCACATCGACCAGCACCACCGAAGCATAATCGGCCAGCGTTGCCACATCCGAAGGCAACTGCGCCGGTCGCGCCGTTTCCACGTTGAAGTTGGCGGCTTGCAGCGCACGTAGAAGAGCTGCGGCTTCGTCGGGGCGCGCCTCGCCGTTGGGCAAAGGCGTACCTTCAGGCAGCGCTACCACCAGAATCTTCGGCTCGCCTAACACCTGCGCGATGGCGGCGAGTTCGTTGTTCTGATACGCATGATCTTGCTGTGGAACGATCTGTACGACGAAGCGCGTGAAGCCAAGCTCAGCGGCCGTCAACGGAATGCTGATCGTTTGATGGCCTTTGGTGAGGCGATAATCGGCATTGTGTACGACTTGCCCATTCGCCAGCACCTGCAGGTGTGCAGGCATGGCTTGCGTTGAGTCGATGCTGACACGCAAATCAAAGCGTTCGCCTTGCCGCAACCGCGCCGGCGTTTCTACGGAAGTGATGAGGGCTTCGGCGCCGGGCTGCATCACGAAGGGCAGCGTGCTGATTTCCACGCCGCTGTCGGCCGCAAAGCGCGCGGCTTCTTCGGCATCCCCGATCGTTTGTGCGCCGTCCGATAGGATGACCATGCGCCGCGCCGCACCCGCTGGATACAACGCCAAGCCCAGGCGAATCGCATCGGCCAGATTGGTCTGTCCCATGTTGGGCACCGAAGTCAACGCAGCGAGTTCGTGTGAAGACGACATGGTGCGTTCCACCAGCGCATCACCGCCAAACACGACGATGGCCGCTTGATCGTCCGGCCCCATGTTGCGCAGGGCTTGCCGCACGTAATCTGTCGCCAGCCCTTTCGCTTCATCCGACATCGAATCGGAGGCGTCGATCAGAAACACGACCGCTAATTGATCGGAGGGCCGTGCGATCTCCAGCCCGGCCAGCGCGAGGATCACACACAGCACGATGATCACCCGCAGCCCCAACGCGATGATCTCGCGCCGCCGCGCCGATCCGCGCACCGGCTTGCCGATCAAGACGAAGATCGGCAGGAGGATGAGGAGGAGTAGAAGAAGTGGTGTCGTGAAGTGCATGATGTGTGAAACGTAAAATGTAATAGCAGCTCAGTCGTCATGCCCGAGTGCTTTTGTCGGGCATCCAGGCCCCTAATTAGCAATTAGCGCTAACTGAAAGACTGGATTCCCGCCACGCTTCGCAGGCACGCGGAAATGACGTGACTAGCACATGATCGCTCGGTTCGCTTGATGGCAGCGATACAGACTGCTGTTATCGTTCAGGAAATGACCGTTGCTCCCCCGACCTTGCTGATCTTCATGGCACCCAGAGCACGCGGTCAATACGGAAATCGGGCGCCAGCGCGTCAGCACCGGGAGCATCTGGCGGTAGAGATGGAATGGGCGCAATGTTAGTCCCGTCTACATTCATGGTGTATGCCGTATGCCTGTCTTGAGCAACAAACACAATTTGTTTACCATCTGGTGACCAGCCTGACGAGCCAACTGCGCTGGAATATCCATTGGGACTAGATAAAGGGATTGCTTTACCAGTGCTTAAATTGAAAATATTGAGCGATTCTTCAGGCCAGTACATGATCAGCAGTTCATTACTGTCAGGCGACCAGTGCACGTCATCGATCTTCTTCTGACCTTGCGCTGCAACATCCTGAGAAGATACGCCATTCTCGTCAAGATGAATGAGACGCAGCCCGTCCCGATATTGCCAGTCATATTTGGGGTAAACGATTGCTAGCATATGGCTGTCAGGCGACCACCATATGAAACTTGTATTATAGTATCCACTGCGTGGTTGAGTTGCGATAGGCAAGTGAAGACTATCATCAATCCGTTGTCCATCTGGGCCAATTAAACAAACCGACTTCTCGCAGCTCCATGCCCGCCATTTCCCGTTCGGTGAAAATTCTCCGATCAGCTGACCACTTTCAGTGGGCCACGATCTTTTTTGCAACGCCCCATCCACTAATCGATAAGCAAAAGCAATATTTTGATCTCTCCAGATCAGCAGACAACGACCGTCGGGGGACCAGTCCCCACTTTCTCCGACAAGCACAGGCACCTGACGAGTGGTCGATTCCGCAAAGCTGTAAATATACGCGATGAAACCTACAGGGTCAGTTCGGCGCTGATAGGCGAGATAGTTGCCATCTGGTGAGATTGGAGATTCAGGCAAAGCATCAATCGGACTAGCCAGCAAGGAGTATTTTTGGGTGGCCAAATCAAATTGATAAAGACTCAATAGGTCTTCCCTGATGACTGAAAAAACAAGCAGCAATTTGCCCTTAGAGTGGTTGTCGCGAGCGGCGGTCTTTGGCGCGGGAACAGTCCAACAGTTAAAGGGTTCTCCTGCCGTGAATGTTGGTGCAGGCAGTTTAGCTTCTGCGGTGAGCAGAAAGTCGTTAGCTGAAGGTTGAACTCTGGCATTCCCAATGCAGGCAGCTACAGTCAGCACAAGCACGCCCGTGCAACAAGTCATCAAAATTAATCTTTTCATTATATGCATTGTCGCCTCACGATCCATTAGTATATTGTTGCCCAATAGGTGGCGTGACCAATGTCAAGTAGTCAAAGACATGGAAAAACTCGTGTATTAGTTACCAACTACAGCAACCAACCACTATCTTTTCACTCTTCGTCGCCCGTGATACACCCACCACTCGATCAACAGGATCAACAGCGCCAGCGCCGCCAGCCACGGCCACCATTCCTGCCAACCTTGCTCAGTGGCCGGCGCCGCTGAAATCTGGCTTTGCCCGATCCGAAGCGCTTCCACCGGGCGGATGTTGGATTCAGTTGGATCGAACAGGTTCACGGCGAAGTAATCGACCGTTTGCTGATCGCCGCTGATCGACGTGATGGCATACGCGCCTAACTCGCTGGTGTCTTTGAAGATGACCGTGCCTTCGGCGGGCCGTACCGTGTACACCTGATTGGACGGCGAAGCGATGGCGACCGTGCTCACGGCTGCGTCCGGCCGGATGATCAAACTCTCGCCGGGACGCACGCCATCGGGTGCATTGAACGATCGGCCCGGAGCGAGATAGTTGATCAGATTGACCAGCAAGATCGGAAAGGTCACTTGCAGCGGCAGATCGGAATCGTGCAGATCGAACATGATCGCGCCCACGCGCCGCACACCGGTGTCGCCCGCGACGACTAACGCTCCGCCCTCGGAATCGATCAACGTCTTGGCCCACTGCGGTGGAGTGATGTGTTTGGCCTGGCGCACGTGTACGTTGTTCCAATTCACATCGCGCGTCAGCGGCGAATCGATCACGCGGGCGTTGGTCGTGTTGCTGAAGACGCCATCGATGCGCAATACCGAATTCTGCTGCGGATTAATGAACAACGTCGGCTTGAAGGGTAGATCGTTGGGCGCTAGGCCGTCGAAGATGTATAGATCGAATTCGTCGGTGGGCAGCTGCACCGTTCCATCTTTTTGCGGAATCGCGCGAAATGCTTGCAGGTCGGGCATGGCGGCCAGCAGTTGTTCCAGAAAGACGTTGCCCTGCGAGACGACCAACACACGCCGCGCACCGGCCGGATTATTCACGGCGAAAGCAGTGTCATCCAACGAAAGTGCATCGAGGGGCTGCGTGGATTGATCGGGCCGTGAGAGTTTGGCCTGATAGACCGTCGCCGCGCGAGGCAAATCGGGCAGGATGACATTCTGCGTCTCGCCCGCTTTCAGATCGATCGGCTGTGCTTGCAGCAGTGCGTCGTTGGAGTAAAACGAGAGGATGACCGATCGATCCGTATCGCTGTGATTGGCGACGCTGGCGAATAACTCTGCGCCGTTCTTGGTGGATCGCAGTGACAGGGCCGAGACACTCACGTTGTCGCTGGATTGGCCGATCGGGACGTAGCGTACTTCGCCAGGGAGGGGCGGCAGATTCGCCGGCAGGCCGCCATCGGAGATGATCATCGTCGTCGGTTGATCGCTCTGGCGACCGAGCGCGCCTGCTGCTAACGCGAATGCGGCTGACCAGTCCGTCGTACCGTTGGTGGGTTGGGCTTTGTCGAGCGCATTCTTCAACGCCGATCGATCGGTCTCTGCCGAAGCGATCACTTGAGGCTGTTGACCCGCCACGATGATGGTCACCGGTGCGGCGGAAGGCAGCGTATCGATCAATGATTGAGCCGCGCGGCGGGCCGCTTCAAAACGCGAGGGATTCACATCGGTGGCATTCATCGACGCCGATGCGTCTAATAGAATCACGCTCGAACCCGCGGCGAGCGCGGGGACGCTGATCGCCGGTCGGGCGAGGGCGAGGATCAATGCAACGAGGATCAACAGTTGCAGCAGCAGCAAGAGGTTGCGACGCAAGCGCTGCCACGGTGCGTTGGCCTGTCGATCGCGCAACACCATCTGCCACAGCAGCGTGGACGAGACGGTCACCTCGCGGCGGCGCAGCTTCAGCATGTAGAAGATGACGATGGGAATCGCCAGTGCGCTTAAGGCTAGCGCGGCAGGGGCGAGTAAGTTCATGTTATTGTGGCCGAACTTGTTTTTGGACGCAGACGCGAAGCGCACAGATAACGCGGATAAAAGCAGATACCCAAAATATCAGCGTTAATCCGTATCTGCTCAGCCGTTGCGCGGTGTTGTCATTCCCGCATGCTGTAAGCGGGAATCCAGAAGCCGTGCCCGCAACGAATCTGGATGCCCGACAGAAGCACTCGGGCATGACGGCTGAGCAGTAACTTTCAATCTGCGTCATTTGCGTTCGCCAGAGTTCTATTTGACCATTCCCGCTTTGCGCATGTCGTACAACACCACTTCATCCCACGCCCGATCGGTTTCGACGGCGAGATAGCGCACGCCGCGCGCGCGGCAAAAGACTTGCGCTTCAGTGCGCCACGCCTGTACCCGCTCGCGATACGCAGTGCGCAGTCCACTGTCCAAACTGACTTCTTGCGCGGTGCCCGTTTCAACATCAATTAATTTGAGATCGCCCGCCAACGGCGGATCGACTTCATCCGGCGACATGACGTGCACGATTGCCACTTCATGTCCGCGTTGCTGCAACATCTTCAGGGTCGATTGATAACCGTGGGGCGACAGTAAATCTGAAATCACGATCACCAGGCCGGGACGGCGCGGCTTGATGAGGTAACGGTGCATGGCGGCATCCAGATTAGTGGCGCCTGCCGCTTGCTGCGCTTCAAGGAATTTGAGCAAGTGCAGCAGATACTGTTGACCACGGAGTGAAACTTCTGACGACGCAGACAGATGCTTCGCTTCGCTCAGCATAACAACTGAAATGCGATCGCCCGTGCCCAACGCGATCGAGCCGAGTCCCGCCGCCAGGTGCAACGCGAACGCAAATTTGTGCTGCGGGCCTTCGCCCCAATCCATCGACTTGGACGCATCGACCAGAATGTGAACGGCCAGGTCTTCTTCTTCCTCGCGTAACTTGATGTACGGTCGATCGAGCCGCGCGTAGACGTTCCAATCCACGCGGCGCAGATCGTCGCCGGGGACGTAATCACGGAAGTCGGCAAACTCCAACCCCGCGCCACGTTTGAGCGAACGCCGTTCGCCGCGCAGCGCACCTGCTCGCACGCGCGTCGTGACGAGGGTGAGTTGTTGAAGTTTGTGGAGAGAAGATTCATCAAAGAGCATGATAGGCAATGAGTAATGAGTAATGCGTAAGAACGCCAGTCGTGCTGTTACTCGTTACTCATTACTTGTTATTCGGTAGTTTTTCCAATAACTCTGCCACAATACGATCCGCGCTGATGCCTTCCGCCAATCCTTCAAAGTTCAAGATTAACCGATGTCGCAGCGCCGACGCGGCGACGGCGTGAGTGTCTTCGAAGGCGACGTTGTAACGGTGAGCCAACAATGCGACGATCTTCGCGCCGAGAATGATGGCCTGCCCCCCGCGCGGCGATGATCCATAGCGCACGTATTGCTTCACCAGCGAAGTCGCCTCGGGGCTATCGGGATGCGTGGCGACGATCAGGCGTGCGACATATTCACTCACGTGCGAAGCGATGGGCGTCTGCCGCGCCAGATCGCGCATCCGCACGATGTCCGCTCCGCTGACGGCAGTCTGCGCGGCGGGTGTGTCTTTGCCCGTCGTGCGCGCCAGAATCTCCACCAGTTCAGTCGCCGAAGGGAAGGGGACATTGATCTTGAACAAGAACCGATCGAGCTGCGCTTCGGGCAGGGGATATGTGCCTTCCATCTCCAGCGGATTCTGCGTCGCCATGACGAAGAACGGTTCTTCCAGTTGATACGTCTGCTGCGCCACCGTCACGGAATGTTCTTGCATCGCTTCCAGCAGCGCCGATTGCGTCTTGGGCGTGGCGCGATTGATCTCATCGGCCAGCACGAGATTGGCAAACACCGGCCCGGCTTGAAAGCGAAAGGCCCGCTGCCCGTCTTGATCAATCAAGATTTCGGTGCCCACGATGTCGGCGGGCATCAGATCGGGTGTGAACTGAATGCGCGAGAATTTCAAATCCAACACTTGCGCCAGCGTGCGGATCAACATAGTCTTGCCTAAGCCGGGCACGCCTTCCAGCAGCACGTGTCCACCCGCCAAAATACCGATCAACACGCCGCGCACGACCTCGTGTTGTCCCACGATGACGCGGCCAATCTCGGTTTCCATGTTCGTGGCGAGTTCGCGGAATTGATCGACGGAAAGAGGTTGGGTCATGACTGGCCTTTCGTGACGAGTGATGAGTGAAACGTGGTGCGTAGTGCGTGGTGCGTGAAGACCATCTTCACGCACCACGCACTACGCACCACGCTACGGTTCCAATGAACTGAAATACTGTCTGATCAAATCTTTCATCTGCGGCGGCACTTGTCCGCTGTCGATGGCTTGTCGATAGGCGTTGGCGTATTCGGCAAACACTTGCGAGTACGGTACTTGGCTCGGTGACTCTTTGCCGGGATTGATGCCGCTTTGGCCGGTGACATCTCCGCTATTGTCGCCGCTGCCGGGCAGTGTCACCATATCGCCCGCGCTGCCACCTAAGCGCTGTGGGGCATAGATCGGTTCGTAAGGAGCTTCGCCGCCATCGCCGGGGCCGTTGTTTTGATCGATCGGCTTGCCGCCGGCCTCGGGTCCTTGCGCATCGCCGCTGTTGCCCGTGCCTTTGCCCGATCCTGATCCTGCCCCTCCGTTTGGGTTGCTTTGCGTTGATGATCCACTTTGGCTTGAACCCGGCTGCGTTGAGTTGCCCTGTCCCGATTGATTCCCCGTGCCCGCTTGATTTCCTTGTGCTGTCTGACCTTGAGCGCTGCGACCGGCCGCGATCATGCGTTGACGACCCTGACTCAACTGTGCTGCTGCCTGGCGCGCCACGTTCGATCGCGCGGTTTGTTGCGCGGCCTGTGTCATCGCTTGCGCGGCCTGATCCAAAGCCTGCTGCGCTTTTTGCGCATCACCGTTGCGCGCCGCAGCGGCGGCATCACGCAGCTGCTGGGCCAATTCAGGATTGCTGGATTGCAGGGCCTCAGCGGCCTGTTCCAATTGATCGGCCAACGCTGCTGCTTCGGAAGCCGACATCTGACTCAGATCGAGGTTGCGCAGGTTTTCGGCGGCGGCCAGAAAATCACCTTCGGCCAGATTTTTCCCCAAGGCTTGCAGCGGACTGCCTTCGTTTTGCGCCAACCGCTGACCGGCCTGGCGCAGCCCTTCGGTTTGAGCTTCAGCCTGCGCATTCGTCAACGACTCGAATTTTTTCTCGCCGCGCGTCAACACCGCCGTGGCCTGCTCCAACGACTGCGCCTCTTTCAATTGCTGCTGAGTTTCTTGCAACGCTTGCAACATTTCCTGGCGCTGGGCTTCGGTCAAATTCGGATCAGTGGCGATCTGCTGACGCAGCGCCTCGACCTTGGTGGCTTCGGCGGCGATGGTTTGCTGTACGGCGCGCGTCTGCGCGGCCAACTGAAAGAACGACTCGCCACGCCAGGCCACTAACATGACGGCCAGCAGTAACCCGACGGTCAATACGGAATCGACGCGCTTGATCTTCAACGGCAGTTGTTGGTTTACGTTCACGCGTTGAGCCATCGCGGCGGCGTCTTGCAGTTGGCGCTGCGCGAGGTCCCCAGAAGATCGATCGGCCTGTGCAAGTTCCAATGCAGTGCTGACCCGCTCACGCAGCCCAAAGTGTCGATCGAACCAACGGGCCGCCACCAGCCGATCGGGTCGCCAGAGATACCCGGCTGCTGCGGCGCTGATCGTCCCAATCACCATCAAGCCGGTCGCCAGCGCGATGAATTCGCTTTGCAGCAATAGGCCGCGCAGCATGGCGATCAGTGTGATGACCAGCGCCGCCCCTAAGGCCAGCGCCGCGCCACGCACGGACCAGCACACCGCGCGCTGTAGGCGATAGCGCCGCAGCCAGCCATCGAGCTGGTGATTGAGGTCAGTCAGAGAAGTGTCGGCCATGATTATCAAGACGCTGGCGCGCTTTCATTTATCCACACGTTTGACGACGCGGATGCTGAGCAAGATCAGCCCAATGCTAAACAGCAAATAAAAGATACTGTAACTGATCCAGGGCGAAGGCATGACCAGTGGCCCGCCGGTGGTCAGCGAGAATGTCATCGTGAGCGCTGAGTGACTGTCCACTAGATTCGTCAGCGTGGCGACGCCGGCCGATGACGGCGAGATCGAGATCATCAACCACAGCATGACGTTGCGGGTGATTTCGGCGTCGACCGAAGGTGTGCCGTTCTGTGAGTTCATATACACCATGGTCGAGAGGAGGCCCTGAATGATGAACATCACAATCGGCACGCCGATCACCAGGGCCAGCGTGACGACGGTGGAGACCGCCGTGGCCTGCGAGGTGCGGCGCATGAGACTGGAGAAGAACAGGCCGATCGAACTGAAGGCGATCGCGGTGACGATGAGTACGACGCCAGCGATGAAGATTTCTTCGAACGTTACGCCGCCGAATAGAAAGCTGAGACTGGCGACGGGAATAGCCGACATGATCAACAGCAGGTTGAACAACAGCGCCGCCCACAACTTGCCCAGCACCAGCGATCGGGCCGAGAGCAGCGTCGTGCGCAGCAGTTCGAAGGTCTGGCGTTCCCGTTCGGATGAAATAGCCCCTACGGCCGCCGACGATGAGGTGAAGCACGTGATCAACAGTTGCAGGCCCACCGTGACGGCGAAGATGGCTTTGCCCAAACTTTGCAAATTGCGCGGCGAACTGGACACACTGGAACTGGTGGCATACGAGAGATAGAGCAGCGCCACAAAGCCGCCCAGCAGCAATGCGTTCAAGGTCAAGACGACAAACGCGCGCCGGCCGCGCATGCGTCCGCGCATTTCTTTCAGCGTAATGGGATTGCGGCGCAGCCACTCGCCGAAGGAACGGCGGGGCGCGGTGGGTTGAGCAGGAACGACTGACATATTGGCTCCTCAAGCAAGTGTCACAGAAACCGGGTTTCTACGGGTTGTCTTGCATTACGCCTGAAAGGGAGAAACCCGGGTTCTCCGATCTACTCCAACGACGACTTGGTCAGCTGCATGAAGATGTCTTCCAGATTCTGGCTGTCTTCGCTAAAATGCACGACGGGCACGTGGCGCGCGGCCAGGCCCGTGAGCATGGCGCTCAACGCCGTGTCATCGCCTGTGAATTTGACTTCCAGGCGCGTGCGCGTCTGCGGCGTCTGCTCGGCCGGCGTTTCTACTCCGCTAACCCCGGGCAGGGCGCTGAGAAATTCCTGGGCGGCAGCGGCTTGATCGAGCACCACGATGTGCACCGCGCGCTGCGCCGCCAGGCCGCGTTGCAATTCGTCGAGCGTGCCCAGCGCCACGATCTGTCCGCCTTCGATGATGCCAACCCGCGTGCAAATCTCGGCCACGTCGGCCAGAATGTGCGTGGAGAAGAACACCGTCTTGCCCATGCGCGCCAGCTCGACCAGCAGCTCACGAATCTCCACGCGCGCGCGCGGATCGAGTCCCGACGCAGGCTCGTCGAGGATGAGCACCTGTGGATCGTGAATCAACGTGCGGGCCAGGCCCAGCCGCTGCTGCAACCCGCGCGACAGTTTATCGACCATGTCGTCGCGGCGTGGGGTCATATCCACCAACTCCAACAGATCGTTCACCAGGCGCTTGCGCTCGGTTTCGCGCAGCTGATAGCACGCGCCGAAGAAATCCAGATACTCCCACACGCGCATATCGTGATAGATGCCGAAGGCGTCCGGCATGTACCCGATCGCGCCCCGCACCCCGCGCGGCGACTTCTTCACCGAGTGGCCGGCGATGACGGCTTCGCCGCTGTTCGCGCGCAGCAGTGTGGCTAAGATGCGCATGGTCGTGGTCTTGCCCGCACCGTTAGGCCCTACAAAGCCGAAGATTTCGCCCGCGTTGACGTTGAGGTTGAGGTGATTGACGGCGGTGCGTTTGCCGTACTTCTTGGTCAGGTCTTTGATCTCGATAATGGTCGACATGAAAACGCCTCGCGGTTAGTGCACGGTGCTATTGCACGGTGCTATTGCACCGTCAGGGTGAAGTCGGCGCGATTGAGTTGAACCGGGCCGCCCGATGACACATCGATCTTCAAGCGGATTTCACTGCCAGGGCCAACATGATCTGGTGGATTCGGAACGGCATTGTCTCCATCTTGGGTGTTGGGCAAGGGCGTCCAATTGTTGGCCCGATAGTCCCACACGGCGAAAGTGATGCCACTGGAATTACTGTTGTTCGTGTTGAGATGCAAGGTTAAGTTCTTGATTGTGGTGTAGCTAATCGGCCGCGCCAGGTTGAACTGAAAGACGTAGCTGCCGGGGTAAGCCTGGCTATCATAGGGTTCGATAGCGGGGCCATTGGTATTGTCGACCTGCCAGGTAAAAGCACCCGGCGGCAGCGTCAGTGTACCGGACATGATTTGGAGCGTTGGATTCAGATCGATAATGTATAGGGCGGTATCAAAGGCTCCAAATGGTGTGCCTTCGACTTCGACTTTCAACGGCGATCGATCGCTCCAGCCTACTAGATATAGACCACTGCCGCGTCCGCTGCGAATGGGCGCGCTGACGCCAGACGGCAGTAACGAGCTGAGCATTTCGTAACGGCGCATATAAGTGGCGTCGCCACTACTCCCATAGTAGGGTCCCGCAATATCCCCAAGCGTTGGGTCTTTATAGTAGTACGATATCTGTTTGGGCGCCTGGGTGGATCGGGTGGCCCGATCCAGTCTGAAATCAACCGGCACACTTTCCCCCGGCCCGACCGTGCCCACCTGGTGGACCAACCCCGGCCCCAGCAGCACGGCGTCCTGCAAAACCAGGTCGCTATGATTTGTCACTGAGCCGGTAGCTCTAGCGCCCGCATTATCCACCACCAGCTGTATCGCGGGCGTAAACTGCGGCGCAGGCATTTCACCCTCCGCGCCCAGCGTCTTCACCTCCGAGACGTCCATCAAGACACGCGCCCGTGCGGCCGTGCCATCGCTGCTCAGGGTCCAATCGGAAGTATCACCGGTCGATTGATAAGGGGTGGAATCGGTCGTCGGATGAAGCAGCAGACCCTGATCGGCCTTCACTTCATACATGGCGCGCTGGGGCGCATACAAGCCGACGATACCCGTCAGGCGGGCTTGATTGGCCGAAGGCCAGACTTGCACCAGGGATAGTCGATTGAGCACCGGTTGATTGCCGCGTAATAAATTGCCTGCCAGAAAAGCCGCCGCCGTGAACCCGATCGTCAACAGGGGCACGCTGATCCAGGCCAACTCACGGCGTTTCAGTTTGCGCACGACGAGATAGTTGATCGGCCCGATCGCGACCATGTACAACCCCAGGAATCCGCAAATCAACGAAACCGGCGGCAAGTTCAGATTGGGAATATTGGAAGCGGCGCTCGCGGCTGTGTACCAATCTTGCACGCCATAACCCCAGCCAGGCTTGTCGGGCAAAGGCTGCGTGAGCTGTCGATAGATTTCCAGGAACCCATCCCAGGACTGTGAACTCCCCGCCGCGGAACTGGCAACCACGACTTGCTGCAAGTCCGCCGGATCGAAGCCCAGAAAAACGACTTCACCCAGGCCGTGCTGGCGGCGTGTGATCAACGGCGTCTCCGCTTGCTTCAGGATGACTTGCGCGTCCGGGGTCAAGGCGCCAGTGGCAATGACGGCGCTGCCCGGACTGGTGGCGCTGCCGGCGTAGGTTTTCAGTGCGCTCAAGTCTTCTAGCAGGATCGCGCTGGCGGGAGACAGAGGCAGCAGATCGCGCAGTCCGGCGCTGGTTTTCTGCCAGCCCGGTCCGCCGGTGACGATCAAGCGCCCGCCGTTGGCCACCCAGGCCGACAAGGCGGCGCGCTGCGCCTCGGTCAATGCGCCGGTGTCCACATTGGAGATGATGAGCGTGTTCAGGCTGTCGAGGGCGACGGATCGATCGGGCAGGGCGTGCAGCGTTAGCTGCGCCACGTCCGCTACGCCGTTGGATGGATCGAGTTCGCTCAAGACGTTGTAGGCCGAGGGCTGATCGGCGATGATGCCAAACAGCCGATCGTTGTCGCCCACCGACTTGAGCGGCACACTGTGCTTCGTAATCACTTGCCCGGTCGTATCGAGCAACGCGACGTCGAGGCTGGCGACGTACGTTTCGGGATAGAGATAGAGGGTGATTTCTTTGCGCGACTGGGTGGGCAGGCTGACGGGATAAGCGTTCACTACCTTCCCTTCTTCGGCGCGGGGCAAAGTGATCTCCACCCGACCGTCGAGGCTAGGCCCGTTGTTTTCGATCAGGACACGCACCGGCAGCCACTGCCCCACTTTGTAGTAGCCGTCCAGGCCGGCCTCGACCGCGAGCGTGATCGGCGTTTGCGCCAGCGCCACAGCAGAGGTGAGCAGCAGGGTAAGAACAAGGAAGACGGAGCAGAATCGAATTTTCATCCAGACGCACTCCCGAATGGATCGCCTGTGATTAATTACAAGTGCTCCCAGCCCGCGTCTTTGCGGGCGTCCGCATCTGCGCGGACACGGACTGAGAGCAAAACAAACGATGTGAATAATCACTAGGATTACGAATTGTCATGAGGGTATAACGCAAAACTGTTGGGCATGCTCGCGGTCCGCTGCGCGTGGATACATCCGCCGTCAGCGCTGGATGTGTCCATCCAGCGGGAGCGTCGCAGTTAATGTCACCTACACTTTTGCGTTATACTCATTGTTATGCATCATACGGCGTACTGGTCATTGAGCTCAAGCACTTGAGTGCACCGCACGCAGGAGAGGCCGCACTCAAGATAAGACGCCGCCTGGTTTCAAGGTGTTCCCATTCTATCATACGTGGGGCAGTTGCCCCGCGCTTTCTTTCACGCTATACTATGAGGAGTTGTGCAGTTCCGGGGCAGTTGCCCTGCCGACGCCGCAGTCCGACTGCGGCGAAACATCTTCAACTGTGTAAGTCCTAACTGTGTTCATTCCACCTAAAAGGAGCCGATCATGACCGACGAACAAACCCCGCCTCAAAGCGAAGCACCACAGACCGACACTCCGCCGCAAGATCAAAAGTCGCACACTGAAGAGTTCAGTGTCACGGGCGGTCAAGTGTTGGATTTCGTCAAGAAATTGCTGCATGAAGGCAACATCCGCCGCGTTGTATTGAAGGATGAATCCGGCAAGACGTTACTGGAAATACCGATCACCATCGGCGTAGTCGGGGTGGTTCTGCTGCCTGTGTGGGCGGCCATCGGCGCAGCCGCCGCTTTGGTGGCCAAGATGACGATCGTTATCGAGCGAACCGACGCGTAAAATCGAAACGCATCCATTTATAAACGGGCGGCCTGCTGAGGCGGTCCGTTTTTATTTTCCCGCGCCATATGATCCAGATCATACGGCATACAGCCGGAACCGATTAGACTTAGCCTAATGTTGGGAGCGGGCCTGTGCTGGGTAGCGACATGCAACATCCATTTCCAGATTACGTGACGTGTCCTCATTGCGGCGAACCGGAAGTCGAAGTGTGGTGCTATGACGTCTCGGCACAGTGCCATGCTTGCGGACAGGCGTTCCAGCATGCGCTGCCGCTAGACTGCGTGGGCCTGTGAGATCGGACCTTCTCGCAGCCCGATCAAATTCAGCTGAGCGAGTTGCAGATGCGCGACGACAAGTCATCTCGATCGTTACGAAGTATCCCGCTGCCCAAAGAGCATGGCTCGTGGGCGATGTTTTCGCCGCTCATTATTTTAGCCGAATTGACTCAATAACAAATGTGGAAGCCTGACCTCTTTCGAAGAAGTTGACAGCAGGTTCGTCTAGCGAACCACCGGAGGCGATAGGTATCATGATTGTCACTGTAGTATCTTATGGATCGAGCAGGATGTTAAGGTAGTCCGTAGCAGGCGAAGTAGATTCAGTTCGATCAGTCCTTTCGTATCTCGGTCTGGTCTTGAGGCAACAGGTCTTTCGGCGTGGCCGCCCCGCAGCCGGGGCAAGTGAATTTGTTTTCGGCAGGGAGGTAGGATTTACCGCAGAACGGGCAAGTGATGGGTTGAGGCGGCGGCGGAGCGACCGGCACTTCGTGGATGACCTCGTGCGTTACGGTGTGTGTCGAACCCATGTTGCTGAGCAGCACGGCGGCGGCCAAATCACCCGTTCCGCCATCGTGGCTGTAGACAGTGCTGCCGGAACTAATCGACGGCGAGGCCACGGCCGATTTGCCACCACTGCTCGATGAGGAGGAACTGCTTTTGCTGCCACTCCCTTTGTCTTCCAGGCCAAGGCTGGCCAGCGCAAAGAGCACCGCGATGATCACGACGAAAGAGACGGTCACGAAGACGACGATGGCCGTGAGTTTCAGCGTCTTCTTCATGTCGTAGAGTTCGTAACCGTAACTGAACAAGAACACGCCGCCGATGTAGAACGGCGCCAGCAGTGCGATCAGCCCAACGCCTTGACTGGCGGGCATAGTGCCTTTGTACCAGGTGGTGTAGGCAATGTAGATGATCAAGCCAATTGCGGCCAAGGCGATCAACCCGCCGGGGATCAGCAGATACAACGGCTTGCCGGGAAGCGCATCGTCGTTGTGATGATCGACGACAGCGCTGGTTTTGGCGCGAATATTCAATACTCCGGGCTGCGTGGTATTCATGGTGCCTCCAGTGAGATCTTCATGCAGCTAATTCTACTCGACAAATAGTTGCCCTGGATACCCTGGGCAGGCCAGGCTACGCTGACTAACCTGTTCGAGTGGTGGTCAGCCTGCGCCTGATCATCACGCAAAACCTGTGAGGTCTTGGTGGCGGCTGCACGCCGGGTTGGGCGGTTCTTAACGGAACCAAGCTTTGCCGTTTTGTATATGCAGAATAGAGCACTTAATCTCTCGATCACTTGCTGCATCAATCAAACGCAGATCTAGAATTCTAATGTTGTTATCGTACCATACCTCCCATCTTTTTAGACCTGCACCTGCAATATTTCTCTCTTCCTCAAACCGAGTTTTTACGTTTTCAAAGGCTGGGGTGGGTTGAAAACGACAGTACACCCAGGGGAAATCAAGTTGATCCAATTTTAGTAGACCCAACAATACGTCCTCACACTTCAAGTAATAGAGGTTTTGCTTGTCTTCGTTGGAATCTATAAAATCAGCCTTCGGAAGGTTTGAAGTAATGAATTTGTGCCGTTTCAAACGCCGTTTAATCCCAAGTCTCAGGTGCCGCCAAGTCCGAGCAGGGCTGGGTATGATTTGTATATGATAAAAGTATTTCGTTGTGATGGGAGGGGGACTATCTGGCTTTTCTTCAATTTGGGCAAGTATTTGTATCGCCGTTGATGACCAGTCAGAATCTTTAGTTTGTGCAACTCTTTCATATTCCAGACGGGCTTTGTTGATCTGGCCTTGCATTCGCAAGATATTCCCTAGAATAAATCTTGTGGCAGTATCATCTGGATTCTTTTCGAGCGTTTGAAGATGTTCCGCGATAAGGGCATCTGTCTCTTTACGAGAAACTTCCACATTGATATACAACCAGCCATGTCTAAAATCAAAATGATATTTTCCAACCTTTAGCGACATTTTGGATTCTTTCTGGTTGATTGTTGCTCAAATTAGCCGCTCAACAAGTGAGTATACGGAAAAATTCCGTATACTCACCCCATCCATATGTTACGGGAGCACTCCCCCAAGAGATGGGGACTTCGTGCACCGCATGGGTACGGAATACCAGCATTGATGAAGTTAGTATATAACCAAGCATCTTCCGGGTCAATGCACTCGATCTAACCCGCCGACGGCACTTTGTTATTTGAACTTGAAGTGGATGAAGATGCGGCCGAAGTTCTTGTCGTCTTTTTCGATGCGATGATACAGCGGGCGGATGTGCCCCTGATTCAAGAAGCGCAGGACTTTCTTCTTGAGCTGCCCGCTGCCCTTGCCGGGAATAATCTCGACCAGCTCAATCTTCTTGTCGATGGCCTCTTGCACAATGCGATTGAGTTCGGCGTCGATCTCCCCGCCGCGATTGTAGATGTCGTGTAAATCGAGTTTGAGTTTAGCCATAGTATCAAGTAGGGGCCTGGCATTCACGCCCGGCGATCACGGCTGAAACGACGGATCGTCCTTAATCGCGCTCAAACATTGGGCGAGTGACAGGTCTGTATAAATCACAATCCATTCTTCCGTATAGCGCTTATAAGCGAGATTGAAGCGGTCATGCCCGTCGAGGCATTCCAGCCGGGCAAATTTGTCTTCAAAGAATGGCGCTATCGCATGCGGGCCAGGGCAGGCATATTTCGCGCTGAAGTAGAAATAGCGGCCATGCCACTTGGTGGTAATGTCAACGATGTAGTTGAACTGAGCGTCTGGCGGCGGGGGCTGAATGTGCTTCGGCTTGAGCACGGTATCGATGAGAGCCTGAGCTTGCTGCTCCACCGTGGTTTTGACGCTCGCCGATATTTTCGGTTTGGCTGCTTTCGCTGGGCTGTAGACCCAACTCATTTGTTTCTTGGTCATGCCGTTCACCTCCTGATCTAATCTTAACAAACCACGCCCTGTTGTTGATGGGCGAGAACGGTTCACGCATTCAAGGAAGCCAGATAGCGCTGGTAGGCCGCGATCAAGTTGCGCTCGATGTTTTGATGCAGTTCATCGTCGGAGCGGGGCGTGGCTTCGTAGATGCCTTTCGCGCACTGGCCGCACAGCAGATAACCAATCAACACCCCGCGCTCGCGATAGATGAAACTATTCATCGCCAGCCCCTCTTTGCCTTTGAATATGATAGCGTCAATTGGGCGCTTCCGGCAGCCGGGGCACAGATCATCGGTATAGACCCAGTAAGATTTTACTGCGTCGCCGAACTGCGCCTGACCATACGTCATCATCATCTCGATGATCTGCGCGGCGAGTTTTTCGCTGTCGTCCGGCGGAGATATTTTTCTGGATGGTTTAGTCACGTGCAGACTCCTTGCTGGCAGGATGTTCAAGCATCCCCACCATGTCACTCAGTATACCCCTCAGCGGATAACGACAGGCAGATACCCGGTGAAGACCTGACCGATAAAAACAGTTAGCGTCTTCTGGTCGCTCCCTTCGCTGTTCACCGCCGTCAGTGTGATGGGGTACGTGCCAGTCACATCTGGTGTGCCGCTGATGACGGGACTGTTAAATACAGCCCAGGCGGGCAAGTTCGTCGCCGTCAACGTGATGGGCAGTGTGCCGGTGGCCGTGACGGTATAACTGAATGGCACACCCAGTGTGCCGGTGACGATCGACGCGCTGGTGATGCCGGGTGTGGAGGAAGATGGGAAAATCACCTGCACGGGCGTATCCGTATTGCCTCCCACCGTGCCATTTCCACACTCACCCCGTTGATTCGATCCCCAGGCCCAAACCGTGTCATCTGATTTGAGCGCAAGGACATGCCAGTCTCGAGCGCGAACCAGCGTCACATGATCTATGCCGGCGACTTGAACGGGGGTCGGGCCGTAAGAGTAGTCGGTTCCATCCCCATGCCGAATAAGCCCCCAGGCCCAGACGGTGCCGTCACCTTTCAGCACGACGGTTGAACCGTCACCAGCCGACACACCGATGACGTTACTCAACCCGCTCACCTGGATGGGCACGCTGCTGCTGATCGTTGTTCCATTCCCCAATTCTCCCCCGCTATTTTTCCCCCAGGTCCAGACGGTTCTGTCAGCCGCCAGCGCCACAACGTGTGACCAACCGGTGGCCACCTGTACGACGTCGGTCAAGCCGGTGGTGGTAGTCACCGGGACCGGCGTCCATTGTCCGACATCGCTCGTATCCACCGTGCCATTACCTATTTCGCCCCAATAATTGCGCCCCCAGGCCATGAGGGTATGATCTGCCATTAGGGCTACATTCACGTCTCCGCCGCTGCTCAGGGCGGTGACGCCTCCATGCCCCGTCAAGCCAACGACCTGCATCGGGCTGTGCTGGTCGGTATTGGTGCCATCTCCTAACCGGCCATTAGCGTTATAGCCCCACGCCCACACCGTATCATCATTTTTAAGTGCCAGGGTGTGATAGCCTCGCGAGGCAATGGCTTTGACGTTAGC
Source organism: Anaerolineae bacterium (assembly GCA_003154115.1). Taxonomy (GTDB): domain Bacteria; phylum Chloroflexota; class Anaerolineae; order Fen-1058; family Fen-1058; genus Fen-1058. The sequence goes on along the minus strand of PMCF01000293.1, from coordinate 9,012 downwards.
AAAACTGGGAATCTTAACCGGAGTCGTGCCCATGCAATCTGGATTATTCATGCCTGTGCAGTAGGTCCCCATCCCCAGCTGGCCGAAATAATTCCATCCCCAGGTCCAGACCTCTCCGTTATAATCCAGTGCGACGTTGTGACGTTCACCGCCGGCTATCGCCTTAATCGAACTCAAGTGGTCGACCCCGCCCGGCCCCAGCACTTGAATAGGATACACGCTATCGTACAGTGTACTGGGATCAAACATGGTCAAACCGTGACCATTGCCCAGAATGCCATAGTCATTCCAGCCCCACGTCCAAACGCTGCCATTGGACATTAGCGCGATGGATTCGACCGCACCACCCCAGAGGTCAATCACACTTGCCGCCGAAGAGGCAGCCGCGACATGGTCTGAGTCAGTCTGGACGGGCTGGAGTGTGGCCGTTTGCGCGGAGACCGTCACAACCAGAATAAGAGACAGGGCCAGCAGACGACGAATGATGTACATGAGCCACCTCCCGCTGGGAACGCTGTAGAAACATGCTCGATCGTTGAAATAGCATACAACGCAATTCACCCGCAAGTCAAGCGCCAAATAAAAACCCGATCGGGTTTAGCTAACCGATCGGGTTCCTCGCTTCAGCATGCCTTCGCTCGTGGGCACACCCACCTTAGCGCTTCGCTTCAACAGAATATTCGCCAGGCGCACATCCGCCCACTCGGTGGATAAAGCCCGCATCTTCATCGCCGCTTCCGGCGCGCTGTCATCCAACAGCGGCATCACCACGACCTTGCGTGGAATCGTTCGGTGAGCTACTGGTTCAATCTGCGATACACGCCCTTCATCTGGCAGTAAATCTCCACGAACACTTCATACCGATGATCATACACGGCGCGATGTTGCGGCGTCGGTTGATAGGTGCGTTTGTCGGCAGGGATGGCTTCCAGTAGATGTCGCATGGTTGGGCCTTATACGCTGTCTTTCTGGACGTGCCGCTCATAAACCAGTCGGAAGTGGTAGCCGTAAATCGCCAGNNCTTTGCCGATGATGCCCAGCCGCACGATCGAGCGGAAGAAGGCCATGATGTATTGGAAATCGAGCGGGACGCTGATCGGCGACGGTTTATACTCCCGCAGGAAAGTCTTGCAGCGCTGATAGTAGTAACGCGGCGCATAGATGTGCTCAAGGATCGTGCGATACCCGGCGTGCAGCGCTTCCAGATTCATGTGGGGAATGATGTTGGTGGTTCCGTCCACGTTGTCGCCCGAAATGCGATCGACCAGCAGGCGGCCTTCCTGCTTCAGACGCTCGTAGAGTTGCGTGCCGGGCGGCGCCTGCAACAGGCCTACCATCGCCGTCACGATGCCGCTCTTCTGAATGAAGTCGATCTGCCGCTGAAAGATCGCCGCCGTGTCGCTGTCAAAGCCGACGATGAAACCGGCCTGCACTTCCAGTCCCGCGCGCTGCATGCGCTTCACGTCTGCCACTAGATCGCGCTTGAGGTTTTGTTTCTTGCTGCATTCAGCTAGGCTGTCTTCATCCGGTGTTTCGATGCCGATGAAGACCGTGTTGAAGCCGGCCATGACCAGCTCGTGCATCAACGCTGCGTCGTCGGCCAGATTGATCGAGGCCTCGGTGTTGAACACGATCCCGACTTTGTCTTTCCGCCACTCGATGAGCGCGGGCAGCAGATCGGTGCGCAGGGTGCGCTGATTGCCGATGAGATTGTCGTCCACGAAGAAGACGGGGCCGCGCCAGCCCAGCCGATAGATGCCGTCCAGCTCGGCGATGATTTGCTGGCCGGTCTTGGTGCGTGGGCGATGGCCCAGCAGCGCGGTCACATTGCAGAAATCGCAGTTGAACGGGCAGCCGCGCGAATACTGAATGTTGATCACGGCATAGCGCTTGAAATCCACCAGGTCCCAGCGCGGCGCCGGCGTGTGATGGATATCGGCGTATTCGGTCGTGGTGTAGACGTGCTGCGCCCGATCGTGCGCCAGATCGTCCATGAACATCGGCAGCGTCAACTCGCCTTCGTTGAGCACGAAGTGATCGACCACGTCTTCGAACTGGGTCTGCTCGATCGTGAACAGCGGCCCACCCGCCACAACCTTCACGCCGGCGGCACGACATTGCTCGGCAGCTTCCCGCGCCGATTGACGCTGCACCGTCATGCCGCTGATGAAAGCGTAATCAGCCCACGCCAGATCCTTGGCTGTAAGCGCGCGTTGATTGAGATCGATCAGCCGCGGGGTCCAGTCGGCGGGCAGCATGGCCGCAATCGTCAGCAGACCCAGCGGCGGCGAGGCTGACTTCTTGCGGATGAACTTCAAGGCGTGCTTGAAACTCCAAAAGGTGTCGGGGAATTCAGGATAGATCAACAAAACATTCATCGTATTCCTCCCCAAATCGGCTAATGAACAGTTACTTTAGAGCAGTTTCCCAGTCGATTTACGGTACATCTGCTCTCAGCGGATGGTCACATCCGCCGTTGGGGCTGCTGGATGTAACCATCCAGCAGGAGCAAAGTCGTAAATGAAACTGGAATTCGCTCTAATCAGACGAATCTTGTTGGCGGCCGACGTTGCCCCCATTCAACTTCCGATACACGCCCTTCATCTGCCGGTAAATCTCGATAAACACTGCATAGCGATCATCATACACGGCGCGATGTTGCGGCGTTGGTTGATAGGTGCGTTTGAAGGTCACTAACTGCGGCACATCTCCAAACCCGATTGCTCCCAGCCCGACCCCGGCGATGAAGGCCGCGCCCCGCGCATTGGCCTGAATCGGATCCTGCACCTGTCGCACCTCGACGTTGAGCACGTCGGCGAAGATCTGACACCACACATCCGAGTTGCCGCCGCCGCCCACGAGATTGATGTGCTTCACACTGCGGCCCATAAATTTCTCGACCGGCTTGAGCAACCAGCGCGTGTTGAAGGCGACGCCTTCCAGAAAGGCGCGAATGACATCGGCGCGCGTGTTATTCAAAGCGAGGTTGTATAAGCCCGCGCGTAGGTTGCGATCTTCGACGGGCGCGCGCTCGCCCCAGATCCACGGTGTATAGATCACGCCGTTGCTGCCGGCGGGCACGCGCTCCGCGATGCGATCCATGATCTTGAAAACATCGGGCACGTTTTCTTCTTGCAGCAGTTCGTCTTTGTGATACAGGATATTGTCGCGCAGAAAGTTCAAGTTGCCGCCTGCTGTGGCTTGCAGCGCCGTCAGCAGATAGCGATCGGGCAGGGCGCACGGCACCGACGCCAATGACGACGATATATCGGTCTTCTTGTACGGCACGTGCGCGGCGATCCACGACGACGTGCCAATGTACAAGTGTGGCATGAAGTCGGCTACCGCACCTGATCCGATGGCGGCCCCTGTGTTATCGATCGCTCCGGCGACTACTTTCACGTTCGCCGCTAACCCCAATGCTTCGGCGACCTCGGACTTCACATTGCCCAGCACCGTCGTACACGACACGATTTCAGGGAACTTATCCGCATCGATGCCGCTGGCCTTGATCAGCGCGTCGTGGTAGCGGATGTCGTTGGGGTCACGATTGTCCGTGACCCACGAAGTCAGAATCGAATCGAACGTCGCGGCGAAGCGGCCCGTCAAACGCAGGTTCAAGTAATCTAAGACGTTGAGGAATTTATACGTGCGCGCATAAATGTCAGGGAACTTCTCGCGTACCAACAGCATATGCGCCGCGGGGTCCTTGCCTGTCAGAGAAGGCATGCCGCCCGTCAAGCGAATCCACCGCAGCAGCTTGAAGACATCTGCACCTGCCACATTGATCAAGCCGCGTGCTTGTTGATGCAGATACGGCGCGCCGCGCATGTCCATCCACAGGATGCAGTTCATCAGGGCGTGACCGTCGCGATCGACGGGCACCGTGCCTTCGCCCTGCGTCGAGCAGCACACGGCCTTGATCGCCTCACGCGGCGCGAGGTCGCGCGCGAGCAGGCGTTGTGTGGTCGACAAAAACGCCTGCCACCATTCGTCCGGCGATTGTTCCGCGCCGCCATCGGGCGTGAGATACAACGCGATCGGCTGCGACTCCCAGCCCAGCACTTGTCCATGTGTCGTGATCAACGCCACCTTCATGCCGGACGTGCCCAGATCGACGGCGAGGATAACGGGCGCGGTTGGCTGGTTCATGCGATGTGTCCCCCTGAGATCCGTTACGAAATAACCTGGTCGATTCCCACGTCATGCCCGAACGCTTTCGCCATGCGCGCCCCCGCTTTGCGGACAGGGCGTGTCGGGCATCCAGAGTGACGATAGGCCAGTCCTCTTGATTGGCTCATGGATTCCCGCCTGAAGCGCGCGGGAATGACAGCGCCGCGCGAGATCGTCAATCAACTTGGAGATCGCTTTACTTCACGCCTTCAACACTTGCTAAAACATAGTCGAATCGATTGAGCGCTTCATCGATCACGTCGTCGGTATCGGCGAGGCTGGTGTACATGCGGCTGCCCGCCAATGTGATAATGCCCTGCGCCGTGTAGGCCGCGCCCATCTCTTCCAGCATGTGTTTGCGCGGCTTCATCTCGCGCAGCACCTTGATCGGGTTCTTCATATCCAGCAGCATCACGCCCGAAGTTTCGAGATGACAGATCGAGCCTTGATTGAAAGCCACAAACGGCAGGCGGTATTTCTCGATGATTTGTTGCAGCCCCTTCGTCAAGCGATCACCCGCCCGGCCGGCAATCACCGGCGCGTTGGTGCGTTCCATTTCGAGCAGGGCATAATAGCCCGCCACGCACGATAGCGGATTCGCGCTCAACGTCCCGCCGATGTAGGCGCGTTCGCCGGTGCCGCCGATGCCCGCCGCAAAGCGCATGATCACATCGCGCCGACCGCCGACGCCGCCCGCCATCGGATAGCCGCCGGTCACGCACTTGCCGAAGATCGTCAGATCGGGCTTGACGTTGAAGTAACCTTGCGCGCCGCCCAGGCCCAAACGGAAACCGGTGACCACTTCGTCGAAGATCAACAGCGCGCCGAATTCGTCGCAGAGTTCGCGCACTTTTTGATTGTAGTCGTAGGGCACCGGACGTGTGCCGCTTTCCGGCCCCACCGGTTCGACGATCACGGCCGCGGTTCCGCCCCGTACCCGATTGAACATCAGCAGCCGACGGAGCGCGTCAAGATCATTGGGAAAGACTTCCTGCGTGTGCGCGCTCGATCCGCGTGGAATGCCGGTGGCTTCGCGGCGGCCCGTGCCCGGAATGTGCAGACCGTACACCATCTGATCGCTCCAGCCGTGATAGGCCCCGCCGACTTTGATCACTTTCTTTTTGTGCGTGAACGCGCGCGCCGCGCGGATGGCCGCCATCACGCTTTCGGTTCCGGAACCCAACATGCGGAACATCTCGATCGACGGCATGTAGTGACTGATCAGTTTCGCCAATTTGAGTTCATATTCGTGGAACAGCCCCGTTACCGGGCCGCAGTCTTGCAACAGCTCAAGGACCTTCTCGCGGACGGGCGCATAGTTGCTGCCCAGCACGGTCGGGCCGCCGGCTTGCAGAAAATCGATGTAGCGATTGCCGTCCACATCCCACAGATACGCATCGCACGCCTTCTCGATCGCCAGCGGGAAGGGGTGATTGAAGGCGAGGTTGTGCTGCACGCCGCCGGGAATGTAGAGTTTCGCTTCGTCGGTCAACGCCTTCGACTTAGCGCACTTCGTCTCGAAGTAATTCAAAAAGTCCTGCATCCGATCGCGCCGGATGGGACGCACGCGCTGTTTCACCAGTGCTTTCAGGCGCACATAGATTTCGTCGGTGTTGGGATATTCGGAAATGGCATAGGCTTGAGTGGACATGACGGTTCCTTTTACTCACTACTCGTTACTCATTCTCGCTAACGAGTAATGAGTAACGAGTAAAACTATTCTCCGCTCGTACTCATCTCGCCCCGTTCCGCTTTCTTCTGATCTTTGCGCAGCTTGGCAAAGGCGATCTCGCGGATGGGCAGGGGGATCTGGGAGGTTTGGCGTTCGGTGCACAACGCCAGCAAATAGGCCAGCGCACATTTCTCTAAAATCTCGACATTGTGCGCGGCGCGTTCGACATCGTGACCAAAGCACAGCGCACCGTGATTCTGCAGGATGTAGGCGTTGTGGTGATTCTTGATGTGCTTGACGATGGCGTTCTTCAAGAATCCGGTGCCCGAGGGCGCGTAGGGAATGATCTCGACCGAGCGGCCGAGAAAACGCACCTGCTCGTCGAACAGAGCAGGAATGGGCGCGTTGATGAGCGCCAGTGTGCTGGCATAGACCTGGTGGGTGTGCACGACGGCCTGCACATCGGCGCGCGTCTGATAAACACCGGCGTGCAGCGCGCTCTCCACCGAGGGTTTCAGCGCGCCTTCGATGACGTTCAGATCGAAATCGAGCACACACACATCATCGGGCGTCATCTTGCCGTAATCGTAGTTGGACGGTGTGACAGCAAAGGCGTTCTGTCCGGCGATGCGGATCGAAAGATTCCCGCCTGTCGCCATGAGGTAGCCCTTTTCGACAAGAGACTGGGCAGTCTCGACGATCTGCTGTTTGGGAAGTTGATATGGACTCATGTGTTACTCCGCGGAAAATCTTGACACTGTAAAGATTATGCTATAAAATCTTAACAGTGTCAAGATTGAGTTTGGGAAGCCAGCCATGCCCAAGAAGAAGAGTTACCACCACGGGGATTTGAAGAACGCGCTCATCGAAGCAGGTGCGGATATTCTATCCAAAGATGGTGTGAGCGGACTGAGCCTACGTAAGGTGGCACAGAAAGCGGGTGTCAGTCACACCGCCCCCTATGCTCACTTTGCTGACAAGCAAGCCCTCATTGCCGCCATCTCCACGGAAGGCTACAAAAAACTCTACGAACAAATCGCGCAGGTGGCCGAACAGTATCGATCGGATCCGCTGCGCCGGTTGGTTGAATCCTCCTGGGCGTACGTGCAGTTCGCGCTCGACGAACCGGATCACTTCAAGGTCACGCTCTCGGGCATGATCGAAAAAGAGCAGGATTATCCGGCTTTTGTGGAAACGGCCAGGCAGACGTTTGGTTTGGTCGTCGAGGTCGTCACTCAGTGCCAGCAGGCCGGTATCTTGCGTCAAGGCGCGCCTGATCTAACCGCGGTCAGCGTCTGGGCGCTGATCCACGGCTTCGTCACACTACTCTTGGAAAACCAGATATCGCATACGGTGCTCGATCGTTACACTGTGCGTGAGATGTTTATTTTCACGCTGAACCAGATCACCTTGGTCGAACTCGATGCGATTGCATTTGCCTTAGCCGACGGGCATTGAGGCCCGAAACATTCTGCAACTTCTCGGCCGATTGAGTGGAAAGATCAGGCGTAGGATTGGTTCGCCACCGCGACACCCATCGTGCTCGATCGGGACCACGAGTATGCGGCGTACATCATTAATGCGCGCGGGGCGGCGAGATGGTCAAATTCAACGGTAACGTGCCCAATACACAGCTCATCACCAATTTGCCACAGGGCGCATGCGCGGAAGTGCCGGTGCTGGTCGACAAGGCGGGCTTCTATCCGATTCATGTCGGCGCGCTGCCGCCACAGTGTGCGCTGTTGACCAACCTCAACAGCAGCATCGAAGAACTGGCGATCACTGCGTCACTATCAGGCGATCCGACGATGGTCTATCACGCCATCGCGCACGATCCACTGACGGCGGCGGTGCTATCGCTGGCGGAGATCAAACAGCTGGTGAATGAGATGTTTGCGCAGAATCAAGCGCATTTGCCGCAGCTTAAGCGGTTTGAGGTGTAATCGTCTCTAGGGGAAGCTTGCTGTTAAACTCAACCTCAGTTGTCCAAGCAAGTTGTTCAACTAATGTGATCATCATAATCAACTGTTCTCGATTGATGTTTGGTATAGGATTGGTGTTAGTGCGTCCTCGGTGAACCAATTCGCCTCGAGTGCTTACTAACTCATCTAGTTTTTTGCATGCATCATCCGGTGTCATGCCAGTCCATTTCCAAGCAGCCTTGATGTCATCATCAACGTAGCGTTTGAAAAAAGTAATAATATTGCCACTCTTTGGAGTGTTGAAAGAGGATATCTCTTTATTGAAGTATTCGGTAATCAAGGTCTTCCAACCTTCCCCACTCCATTTTGCGAGATCTGGCGGATTTGGGTGCTTCTCTCCAAATCGACTAATCCAAGCCGCTGCTGCTGTGTTGAATGCACTCGAAATATCTTCCGGCTTGACGGCATGTGCAATGCGATCCTGGAAGTGTGCCTTGATTGTATCTTCAATGAACGTTTCCCACGCAGTCACTGTCAAGATAATACCTGCCCGAATGAATGTTGCGGTCGAAGCCGGGTTGTTGTGTGATAGTTTTTTGTCTGCGTCAAGTAAAGTGTAAACATCGGAAAGTGCCAATTGAAAATCTTGACCAATCGGCGTAAGCATTTTAGTTTGACGTTGAGGATCAGGCGACAAAGTGACGTACTCTCGTCCTTTGGGTGTTATGCGCCAGCCAGGTTTTTTGGGATCATACTTGTAGATGTAGCCAGAATTGACAGCGACTTTGTTAACAAAGAATCTCAGGCTTGCCTTTCCTTGATCTGAAAGTATATTGTTGGGATCAAGTTCGTGCAGTGCATCTTCTAGAGCTTCAGTTATTTGGTTCATCTGGGCCGTACCGTCATTTCGAAGGATCGTTTCCAGAGCGATACGGATTTGATCGGCGCCACTTAGTCCGACCTCTGAGCCAGTGATATAACGAACAGCGGTGTTCTTGGTCATAAGAAAAGCCTCTGGGTATAAAAAATTCGTTAGGACGATTATAGATCACATGATACGTCTGAGATAAGCAGATCGGGAGTGCGTCTTACCTACTGATCCAAAGGCGCAAATTCTGCAGTACGTCTCAATACCTTCGCCAATTACGAGCTAGCTGGCAGGCAAGAAAATCAGGAAAATCACGTTCAAATGGGTCGTTTGGGATAAGAATTTCAGCCCATAAAATGGCTTCAGGGTTTTGCGGA
>PMCF01000304.1 GCA_003154115.1 Anaerolineae bacterium | reverse complement strand
GTCAGAAAACAAGGTGCCTCATCGCAGGGCGTGAATGCGCCTCTTGACAGTGACCGAAATACGTCATCAAGAGCGCGAAGCACATCGCCGACCGAGCAAAGAGCGATGATTATGAACCAGTACCGTGCGGTTTTTTGAAACCCGCTGGAAAAATGACCGAACNNGAACCATGAGTAAATGAGGCAAGCCCGATGTTTAACCGAATTCTTCTCCCCTTAGATCGCTCGGCGCTGGCCGAATGCGTGTTGCCGCATTCGATCGCCGTCGCGCGCGCGTTCGAATCCCAGGTCGCGCTCCTGCATGTGATGGATATGCCGCGCGAAGCGCGCTGGCGGAATGCGATCGATCCACTCAATTGGCAAATCCGCAAAACCGAAGCGAAAACATATTTGCACGAAGTGGATCAGCGCCTGCAAGCCGCCGGCTTGCCTACTGAAACGCACATCCTCGAAGGGTTTGCGGCTGAGCAAATCAACGGGTTTTCGGACACCCACACGGCCCCATTGATCATCCTGAGCAGTCATGGGCAAAGCGGCTTGAGCAGCTGGAACGTGAGTGGTGTCGTGCTGAAGGTCATCCTGCGTGCTCGTACTTCGATCATGATCGTGCGCGCTTATCAGCCCACCCCGCCGGAGATGACTAGCTTGCGCTATCGCCGAATCCTGGTTCCCATAGACGGCTCGCAGCGTGCCGAGTGCGTCTTGCCTATGGCGATCACCCTCGCCCGTTTCCATGAGGCTCAAATCTTGCTGGTGCATGTTGTCAAGCGACCGGAAATGCCCCGGCGGACACCTCCCAGCCACGAGGATGTCGAGCTGGCTGACCGGCTCGTGGAACACAATCAGGCCGAAGCGACCCAGTATCTGGATCAACTCCGGTCGCGGATTCCCGGGGACGTTGAAGCGCGCGTTCTCGTCAGTAATCACATCGCCGCCACGTTGCATGANNGTCTGACCCAATGGCCCTATGGTAGTATGGTCATCAGTTTCATTACGTTTGGAACCACCCCGGTGCTGATTGTGCAGGACCTGCCGCAGGACGAGATTAAGCCAGGTCCAGCTGAAACTGCTACCAGGGAACATGAAAGACCATAGCCTATGGCCAAGTCATCCTTTCCGTTGCCTAATTATTTGCAGGACCAGGAAGAGCTGTTTCGCGCCGCGACGCGGCAGTTGCAGTCCAAGTCCAACCCCCAATCGCTCTCCGAAGCCGCCGAGTGGCTGCCCGATAATTTCTATCTGGTCCAACAAACCTGCCGACAAATCCGCGAGGATATGCCGGCCAGTTTCTATCGTCAATTGCCGCAACACAACGCCGGGCCGTTGCAAGGGTATCCGCGGGTTTATGGCATCGCGCAAAAGCTGATCGTGATGAGCAAGGCCCGGCTCGATCTGGCTCACATCACGCGCTTTGTACAGCTCTATCAGAACCTCACGCAACTGACCACGGGTGAATTGTGGGCACTGCCGGTAATGCTCCGCCTGGGGTTGGTCGAGTTTCTAGCGCAGAGCGTCAGCCGCATCACCCATTTGCCCCGGACAAGTTCGCTGCCCACGCTGACCATGCCGCCCGCCATCACCGGTGATGAGACGGTCGCCAACTGCATTACGAGTTTGCGCCTGCTAATCGCCCAGGATTGGCAAGACTTTTTTGAAAGCGTCAGCCGGGTCGAACACACTCTGCGCGACGATCCGGCGCGCATCTATGCCGACATGGATCCGGAGACCCGCGACCGCTATCGCAAGGTGATCGAAAAGTTGGCGCGCGCTACCGGCCAGGACGAGCAGGCCGTCGCGCGCCAGGCGATTGACCTGGCTCAGGCCCATTCCCCCTCGGCCACACCGCGCGCCGCGCACGTCGGCTACTATTTGCTTGATGCGGGCCGTGCGCAGCTCGACGCGCGCGTAGGCTATCGTGTGCCCATGGGATCGCGCGTACGCCGCGAGGCATTGGATCATCCGACGCCGGTATATCTTGGCAGCATTGGGTTGATCACGTTCCTCGTTGTGGTTGGTGGTATCCTCTACGCGCGAGGGGCGGGCGCGAATGCCTGGCAAGAGCTGGCGGTCGGACTGCTGCTGCTCATCCCGGCGCTCACTGTGTCCGTCAGTCTGATTAACTGGATCATTACGCTGGTCATCCCACCGCGCGTTTTGCCCAAGATGGATTTTGAGGACAACATCCCGGCCGAGTACAAGACCCTGGTCGTCATCCCGTCACTGTTATCGAGCAAGACCGAAGTAGAGTCCTTGCTCAAACAGGTGGAATTGCATTTTTTGCGAAGCCAGGACGCCCATTTGTACTTTGCGTTGCTCACCGATTTGCCCGACACAGCGCAACCGCCCGGCCCCGGTGCTAACCCATTGGTGGCACAGGCCACGGCCGGCATCCATGCCCTCAATGAGAAATACCACCGAGAAACGTCGGGGCCATTCTATCTCTTTCATCGCGATCCCCAATGGAATCCGCGCGAAGAGCGTTGGATGGGTTGGGAGCGCAAACGCGGCAAATTGCATGAACTTAATCGGTTGCTGCGCGGCGGCGCAAAAACAGCGTTCAGCGTGCAGACAGGCGATCTGGACGTGTTGCCTGAGATCAAGTACGTCATCACGCTGGATGCCGATACGCTGATGCCGCGCGAAGCCGCGCACCGCCTGGTTGCCACACTTGCGCATCCGCTCAATCGGGCCGAGTTTGATCCGCGCAGCGGCGCTGTCATCGCCGGCTACACGTTGCTGCAACCCGGCATCGAGATCACGTCCACCAGCGTCAACCGCTCGCGCTTTACGCGCATCTTTGCCGGCGATGTCGGCCTGGATCTGTACTCGCGCGCGGTGTCGAATGCGTACCAGGATTTGTTTGGCGAAGGCAGTTACGTCGGCAAGGGCATCTATGATGTGGACGCCTTCGAGCGCAGCCTCGCCGGACGAATGCCGGAAAACGCGCTGCTCAGTCACGATTTGATCGAAGGGATTCATGGGCGCGTCGGGCTCGTCACCGACGTCGTCTTGTACGAAGACTATCCGCCCCATTATTTTGTTTATCTGCGGCGCGAGCGACGCTGGATTCGTGGCGATTGGCAGTTATTACCCTGGCTTTTGCCGCGGGTGCCCTCGGTCAACAAGGGCACGATTCCGAATGACCTCTCCATCATCGGCCGCTGGAAAATTCTGGACAACCTGCGCCGCAGTCTGCTGGCGCCGGCTCTGCTCGCGCTGTTTGTGGCCGGCTGGCTGGGGTTGCCCGGCTCGCCGTTGATGTGGATGCTCGCCGGCGGGCTGACCCTCGCCGTGCCGGTGCTCACCGGTCTGGTGCTCGGCCTGGTTCAAGCCGTGAGCGGGAGTCCCTGGCGGCAGGTTGTCCGCGCGTTTCAAACCTCCCTCGTGCGTTGGGTGTTGGCGCTCGCCTTCATTCTCTACGAAACATTGCTCACGCTCGGTGGCATAGCGACCACGCTCGTGCGCCTTTTTGTCACACGCAAACACCTGTTGCAATGGACCAGCTACGCGGAGACGGTACGCGTCTTTGCGGGCAGCGTGACGCTCAAGCAGATTCTTGGGGCGGTATTGTCAACCGGCGCATTGGCCGGGTTGATCGTCTTGATCAATCCCACCGCGTTGTTTGTAGCGTTGCCGCTCTTGATCGTCTGGCTGCTGTCGCCGGTGATCGCGTGGTGGATTAGCCGCCCGATCGACCACGCCCCCGATCCGCTGTCTGCCGACGAGCGCCAACAGCTGCGCAACCTGGCCCGGCGCACCTGGCTCTTTTTTGAACAGTTTGTCGGTCCTGAAGATCACTGGCTGCCCCCTGATCATTTTCAGGAAGAACCGCGTGGGATTGTCGTGCACAACACCTCACCCACTGACCTGGGAATGCTGCTCCTCTCCACCCTGGCGGCTTATGACCTGGGGTACATTGAGTTGTTGGATCTGGTCACGCGGCTGCGCGACACGTTTGACAGCATGGACAAACTGGAGCGGTATCGAGGCCACCTGTTGAACTGGTACAACACGTCCAGCCTCGAACCGCTGTCGCCACGTTACGTATCCACCGTGGATAGCGGCAACCTGGCTGCCTGCCTGCGCACGCTGGGGCAGGCCTGCCAGACCTTGTTGTCTGCTCCCCTTTTGCGCTGGGAGACCTGGGAAGGATTACTCGATATATTGAGCTTGCTCGATGACCTTGTGCATGACCTGGAGCACACCGGTCTTCAGGCCGATGCGCTGCCTCTCAAAAACTGGCTGGCGCGCACCCGCCAACAAGTCGGGGCCGTCAAATCCGATTGTGACGCCTGGAGCCCGCTACTGAGCGATCTGACCGGTGTAGGACTAAGCGAGCTCGATCACTTGATCATATCGCTGGCCGAGTCTCACGCGCAGGACATGGACACACAAACTTTGCCCCGTCTGTACACTGCGGTTCGTGGAGTGCGAAATCACCTGGAAAGCGCACAAGACAAAATTGAGTTGATGATCCCCTGGTTGTTGATGATGAGCCAGCCGCCCCGGCTGTTTGCTCGTCCAGAAGCTCCAGCGGCTATTCACGAAGCGTGGCAGGCTCTGCGCGAAGCCCTGATTACAACGCCGACACTTGACCAACTGCCGCAGGTCTTAAAAGCGGGACAGACCAGGCTGGCGCAGCTGACAGGTCAGTTAGATCGGCCTTATCCTGAATGTGCGGAGTGGGCGCCCGAAGCACGCGATTGGTGCCACCGACTGACGGAGAAGTTGGAATCCGCCCCGATGACAGCGCGCGTCTTGGCCATCGGCTTGCGGGAATTGGACCAGCAGGCCGAAAAATATTTCCAGGATATGGATTTCGGGTTCTTGTTTGACGCCCAGCGCCAGCTGTTTCACATCGGCTACAACGTCACCGCCGAAAGACTGGACAACAACTACTATGATCTGCTGGCTTCAGAAGCGCGGATCGCCAGCATTATGACCATCGCCAAGGACAAGGTGCCACCCAGTCACTGGTTGCACCTGGGTCGTCCACTGACTCAGCTTGACGGCACGCGCGCGCTGTTGTCCTGGGGCGGCACGATGTTCGAGTATCTAATGCCCTCGCTAATGATGCGGAGTTACGAGGGAACGCTATTGCACCACACTTGTCTCGCCGCCGTGGATCACCAAATTGCCTTTGGCAATCAGAAAAAAATGCCGTGGGGCATTTCCGAATCGGGTTATTATGCGTTTGACGCGGATCAGAATTATCAGTATCGCAGCTTTGGGGTGCCGGGCTTAGGGTTCAAGCGGAATCTGCCCGACGACCTCGTCGTTACCCCTTACGCCTCGCTGCTGGCACTCTCGTTGCGCCCGCGCAAAGTGATGGACAACATCGATCGCCTGAAAAAATTGCAGATGCTGGGCACACACGGTTTCTACGAGTCAATTGATTTTTCGCTCCCACGCCTGCCGCTCGGCGAAACGCACGCCATCGTGCGTGAGTACATGGCGCATCATCAGGGGATGATCCTCCTCTCGCTCGTCAACTACCTGCACGACAACATCATGGTGCGCCGCTTCCACGCCGATCCGATCGTGCGGAGTGTCGAATTGTTCCTGCAAGAAAAGGTGCCGTACGATGCGCCACTCGAAGCGGTGCAGCTGGATGACTTGCGCGCCACCCGGGAAGATCCCCTCCGGCAGCAGGTCAGCGCTTTACCGTGGAGTGCGGCGGCGCAGTCGCCCGCGCCTCAGGTTCATTTCCTGTCGAATGGGCATTACGGCGTGCTGATTACGAGCGCGGGGGCTGGCTTTAGCAACTGGCAGGACCTAGACCTCACGCGGTGGCGCACTGACACGACCCGCGAGGACTGCGGCACGTGGATTTATCTTCAAGATTTAGAGAACGGCGACGTGTGGTCGGCGGCTGATCAACCGACGGCCGCGCGGCCTGAAAGCCAGACCGTGCAGTTCTATCCGCACATGGCCGAATTCCAGCGCAGCGATCACGGCCTCGGTCTGACGATGGAAATCACGGTCGCGCCGGAAGACGATGTAGAGATTCGCCGCATCTCGCTCACGAATCACACCGATCGCGTCCGGCGCATCGCGCTGACCAGTTACGGTGAAATCATCCTTGCGCCGCAAGCCGTTGATGCGCGCCATCCCGCCTTCAACAATCTGTTCATCCAAAGTGAATATGTGCCGGATACGAACGCGCTGCTCTTTCGGCGGCGGCCTCGTTCGGCGAGTGAAGAACTCATCTACCTGGCGCATGCGGCGACGGTCTCGCCGGGGCACCCCATCACCGGCGCGTATGAAACCGACCGGGCGCGCTTTCTGGGGCGCGGCCAGTCGCTGCGCGCGCCGGCCGCCTTGCGCGCGAATGGCAGACTGTCCGCCACAACTGGCGCAACGCTCGATCCGATCATGGCGCTCGGCCAAATCCTCGAACTGCAACCGCATGCCTCGGCGCAAGTGAGTTTCATCACGTTGGCGGCGCGGTCACGCGACAAGGTCTTGACGCTGGCACAGCGCTATCGAGACGCACCAACGATCGAGCGAGCCTTTGAACAGGCGCGGGGGCGCGCTGAATCGGAACTGATCCAACTCGATCTAACGGTCAGCGATCTGGAACAGATCGAACAACTCTTGTCGGCCTTGATCTATCCGCGAGCCGCCTTGCGCACGAACGCCGCTACTCTCGCCGCGAATCGCAAGGGACAATCGAGCTTATGGCGCTTTAGTATTTCCGGCGATTATCCCATCCTGCTCGTGCGGATGAACACCACGGAAGACCTGGTGTTGGTGCAGCAAGCGCTTCAAGCGCACATCTACTGGCGCACTCGGGGTATCAAGATTGATCTCGTCATTCTCAATCAACAGGGTACGACGTACGGGCAAGAACTGCGCGGTCAACTTCAGCGTGTCCTCGTGCGACAAAACAGCGAGGACTGGTTTAATCGGCGCGGCGGCATTTTTACGTTGTATGCCGATCAGCTAAGTGAAGCCGATCGGGTGTTGTTGGAAACGGCCGCGCGCGTGGTGCTCGACGGGACGCAGGGTTCACTCGCGC
>PMCF01000039.1 GCA_003154115.1 Anaerolineae bacterium | reverse complement strand
ACACGCCCGGCCACAATCATCAAGTCGGCCTGCCGCGGACTGGCGCGCATCAGTTCCATCCCGAAGCGCGAGAGATCGTAGTTGCTGGCCTGGGCTGACATCATCTCAATCGCGCAGCACGCCAAACCGAAACCCAGCGGCCACATCGCATTGGTGCGGCCCCAATTGATGACGTCTTCCAATCGGGCGGTCACCACGCCCATATTCCCCAGTTTACTTTCTAGTCCCATTCAAACGCTCCCTTCTTCCACACATAGACGTAACCCACCAGTAAGATCGCCACGAAGACCAACATCTCGACAAAGCCAAATAAGCCCAGGGCGCGGAAGTTTACGGCCCAGGGATAGAAGAAAATGATTTCAACATCGAACAGGATGAAGAGCACGGCGACGAGGTAATAGCGCACGTTCATGCGGCGCGTGCCCGGCCCGATCGGCATCATCCCCGATTCATAGGGCGACTGTTTGCGGAACGACTTCCGGCGCGGGCCGAAGACCGTGCCCAGGACAATGACCAGTACGGCGATCGCCGTCGCAACAATAAACAGGATGGCGATAGGAATATATGATTCGAGCATGTAACTCCCTTAGGCTGTATGGCGCAGGAGGTGCGTCCGATGGAGTGCTTATAAATTTTAGCACAGGCATTAAGGCATGTCAAAGCAAAAATGTTGTTCGTCGGTAAATTCATTAGCGCAGCACGCGATAGCGATACATGACGATTGGAAGATGCGTCAAATAAGGAGGTCCGGCGGGCGCTCGTGGCGCGATCGTCGGCACAGGCGTTTCGGTTGGCGTCGCCGTCGCGGCATCGACTGCGGTTGGAGTGAGTGTTAGCGTAGCGGTCACTACCTCCACGATGGTCGGCGTGAGCGTTCGCGTGGCAGTCGCGGTAGAAATTTCTGTCGGGACGGGTGTCGGAGTGATCAGCGGCGATGATGAAGTGATGGCGCGCGTCGGCGTCGCCTGCGTCGAAGTTAACGGCGAAGTAAAGATCGACGCTACGCGCGTCGTTGGACTGGCAGCAGAAGCAGCCGCCGTGGATCTGGCGGATGGCGTTAGCGGCCCCGCCGATAGAGTTGCCGTTGTGTCGCCGGTTGCTGGGACAGTCAATGTCGCTGGCACAGTCGAAGTCGCTGGCGCATTGGCGATCGGTTGTACCCCGATCGGATTGTTCCCGCTCAACGCGATGGCTCCTCCGCCGACGATCAATCCGATCAAGAGCAAGGCGATCAACACCGCCAACGGCTTGCGATTCTTGCGCGGCGCAGGCGCAGCCGGCGGTGTCACCGGTTTGGCAATGGACGTCGAAACGGCTGCCGGGATGGGAGGCAGCGCATAGGCCACTGAGGGCGGAGGAACGATCGGGGCCGCCACAACCGCCACCGGCGCGGCGCGCAGCGCTTGATCGAGCGCGGCCACCAACGCGGCTCCGGTTTGATAGCGCTCGTTCGGCTCTTTCGCCAGCGTCTTGAGGATCACCGCCTCCAATTGCGGCGTGACTTGTGGATTGAGTTCGCTGGGTGGGCGCGGCGGTTCGGTCATGTGCAGCATCGCCACATCCAGCGGATTGTTGGCGATGAAAGGCACGCGCCCCGCGATCATCTCATACAAAATCACGCCCACCGAATACAGATCGCTCTGCGTCGTGGCGTTGGCCGACGAGATGGCCTGCTCCGGTGCAATGTAAAACGGCGAGCCAAAAATCTCGCCGCGCGTACCCGCCTCGACGAGCAGCGCCAGACCGAAATCGGTCAACACAGCGCGGTCTTTCTGATCGATAATGATGTTGGACGGCTTCACGTCGCGATGGATGACGCCCTGGGCGTGCGCGTAATCGAGCGCGGAACAAATCTCCGTCATGAGGCGTTGGATGCGATCGGTGGAAAAGCACTTATCGGCCGCCGCATACTCTTCAAGCACCGTCTCCAGATCGCGGCCTTCGATGTACTGCATCGCCATGTAGAGCACATCGCTGACTTCGCCGTAGCGATACAGCCGCACGATATGGGGATGATCCAGCTGGGCGCAGGCTTGCGCTTCGCGCCGGAAACGCGCCACGTAATCGGCCTCGGCGCGGAACGGCGTATCGATCACTTTGACGGCGGCCAGCCGATTAAGCTGCGTGTCGCGCGCGCGATATACGCGCGCCATGCCGCCGTGGCCGAG
This sequence comes from Anaerolineae bacterium, assembly GCA_003154115.1. GTDB lineage: Bacteria > Chloroflexota > Anaerolineae > Fen-1058 > Fen-1058 > Fen-1058. The sequence goes on along the minus strand of PMCF01000039.1, from coordinate 41,355 downwards.
CAGCGCTTCCAGTCGATACTCGTCCAACTGCATCCCGATCAGCTGTTCATCCCCCGCGCCCAACAGGACAGTTTTCGAGGGCACGGTTTTAGTCACACCGGTCGTCAGGCCCAGCGCTTGCTCCAACGCATCAATGAAGTCGCGACATTTGGCATAGCGCTCGGCAGGCGCTTTACTCAACACCTTCAACAAGACTTCTTCGGTCTCGACACTCAACGCCGGATTGAGTTGACGCGGCGGGGGTGGCGTGCGCGTGATGTGCTGCAAGGCCACGCTGGCCGGCGAGGGATCATCAAACGGCAGCACGCCGGTGAGCAGCTGATACAGGATCACACCCAACGAATATTGATCGGACTGCGGCACGGCCTCGGCCGAACGGCGCGCCTGCTCCGGTGCGATATACAGCGACGAGCCGAAGACCTCGCCTAACGATCCCTGTTGCACATCCATCGCCAAACCAAAATCGGTCAGCACGATGCGTCCGTCACTCGCCAACAAAACATTAGCGGGCTTCACATCCCGATGGACCACACCGCATTGATGCGCGTAATCCAGCGCCCCGGCAATCGCGCGGCCCATGCGAATGACTTCCTTGTAAGGCACGCGTTCATGGCGCGCGACGGTGTGCGAAATAAATTTTCCTAAATCGGCGCCGTCAATGTATTCCATGACGAAGTAATACAAACCGTCTTCGTCACTGGCATAGTAAATGTGGATGATGTTCTCGTGCCGCCAGCCGGCCACAGCCTGCGCTTCGCGGACGAAACGCTCCGCATACGCGGGATTATCGCGATAGCGCGCATCGATCAGCTTGATGGCGACGGGCCGGTGCAGTTTCACATCCTGACCGTAATACACCAGCGCCATGCCGCCACGCCCGAGGAGGCGCTCAATTCTGAAGTTGGCCAGTTGCCGGCCGATGAGAGGATCGTCGATCATGTTCAGTCCGTGTGGCTGGCCAGCGTGATGTGCTGCAAGCCCTTAATATAGCGATTCAGCCCGCGTGCGTACGCTTCCACGTAATCCTGCGCCAAGCGCCGGGCGGTGTCGGTCAACCCGATGGCGTTGAGCTGCCCGACGTGTGGGCGAAAATCGCGCAGCGTCAAGTGCATCACGCCTTGCGCATCGGTCAGCACGCCCCAGGCCAGCGTCTTCTTGTCGTTGTCATCTTTCGCCGTGGCAAAGCGCGTCAGGGTGCTGCTGCGCGCCACCTGCCCCACATTCGAAAAAACTTCACGGCCCTTAATGAGATCATTCAGGATGTCGATTTGACCCGGCACTTTGTCCAGCAGCCGCTGCAAAGCGGGCGGCATATGCGCCAGCAATTTGATCGTGCCCACGCTGGCGCTCTCGCCCGTCAACGCGATTTCCTTGGTGCGACTCATCAACGCGCCGAACCCCGCCAATGTCGCCAGATACCTCCGCTGCACCTGATCGAACTCCGCGTACAGCTGCACCCGATCGTCTCCCTCGGCTTTACGGATCGCCTCAAGCAGCGACATGGCATGGGTATGGAGTTGCAGCAGATCGAAGTCTTTCAGCGGGACTTCAAACGTCATCGGATACACGCGCTCGCGCGGCTCGTGCTGACTGGCATCCACCGGGATCAAGATGGCGGGATTCATCTGTCGATCGGACGTCAGCGCATCCAACGCGGCTTGCGCGGCGGCGCGCGCTTTAGGTTCGCGCGTCAGGTCGCGCAGATCAGCCACCAACTTCGGATCGGGGAGATAGGTCGCGGCGTGAATGGCGCGATACAACACCAGCAGATCGTTCACCGTCAAGGCGAGTTGATCGCTGCGCTTCCGGAAGAGCTGGCGCAAAGCCATCATCGCTTTCAGATCGAGCGCCTTCGTTTCGACACACACCTCAGGCGCGACATGCGGCGCTTGCGCAATCGCGAGGCTATCGGCCGGAGTAATGGTTATCGCCAACGCCGCGGGACGCAGGCCCGGCACGGGCGCCGGCTGCGAATTCAAAAACACCGCCCAGGCCAGCGCTTCGCTAGTCATGATCTCCGCCAGGGCCGCGCCCCACCCGCCATCGAAGAAGATGTGCGATTGATCGAAGACAAACGTGGCGCCGGTGTCGAAGATCGTCAAGGCGTGATCGCCCACGCCGCGCTCACCCTGCCGGATGTCGCTCAACGCAGTTTGTCCACTGGCCGGCAGCTGGCGATCGAAGTTCAAGACGATCGGCGTGTGGCGCAGTCGATCGATTTCCTCCACAAGCGCGGCATTCAATTTGCCGCGCAGCTGCGCCTGCGCGCGCCGCTTCACACTCGCGAGCGAAGTCAGTGAACCACCGCCGCTGGTCGCAGGATCGCTGACCAGCGCCGCAATGGCCGCGCGGATCGCCGCAAAACCGATCGGGGCGTTTGAGTCCGCCGCGCACACGGGCAGCAGATAATAGTGGCCGCAATAGATCACGCCGACCTGTGTTTCCTGCAACTCGATCGGCACGCGCGTCTCATCGTACGCGCCCGGTTCGAGATAGGCCAGCAGCGACAGCTGCCTTTGAAACGCGATCAGCCGATCGGATTCAGCGCTGATCCGATCGGACCAGGCCCGGCGCAAATCGGCGGGCAAGTCGCGCCTGGCCTGCTCGCTGAATTGATCGAATTTGCGGCGGCGATACTGTGGATAATCTTCGCCAGGAGCCACATCGCCGCCGCGCCCGTAGGGCCGCACCGCTTCCCAGGTGCGATAGAGTCGCTTAAACCGATCGGCTTGCGGCGTGCCCGTGGTAAGTTCGCGCAAAGCGAAGGTGTACACGCGCTCACGCCATTCGTTTTCCAACAGCGCCGGATATTGATGCACGGCATAGACCGCGGCCATCACCCACGCCGTGAAACGATCCACTTGAGTGAGCGACAGGCGATGCTGCGTGAGCACCGTATCGAAGCCGTGCGTTTCGTTGGCATGGCGCGCGGTGTCATCACGCAGTGCGTATTCGACGTAGAACTGCCACGTGCCTTCAGGAAAAGCGTCGTCGGGATTTTTGCCCACCAGCTTGAGCAAGTTTTGATAGCCCCAGATCACGGCGGCCGGACCCGCAAAGAATGCGCCATATGCCGCCCGATCGAGCGCCTGTTCCACGCCTTTGAACAAGAGATTGATGTCGCGCCGCACGTGATTGAGCGGCATCCGCCGATCGGGCAGCCGGGCCAACCCATTGAGGATCACGCCCGGCACATTGCCCGCCGGGAGCACGCGCGAAATCAGATCAATCACGGCATCGACTTCGGGCAAGGTCAACGGCGTCAAGGCGCGGATCATTTGCGAATGCGCGATGGAGCGCAAATCGTCGGCGGTTTTTTGCGAGGCTTCTTCGAGAGTTCGACTCATGTGTGTGATGCGTGATGCGTAAAACGTAATGCGTGAAGCGTAAATGGCTACGTCACACCAAATTCCAACCATTGCCTGACATGCAACAGAGACGCGAAGCATAACCTCCGTGTCTCTGTTGTAAGTTGTTTTGCGCAAGCCGCATCCTTCGACTACGGCTTGCACGCTCCGCAGAGCGCAGGCCTCCGCTCGAGATGCTTCCGTGATGTGCTGATTGTAAAGGAAAGATGCTAATTTGGGTAGCGCGCTGAAAAGTGAAGAGTGATGTGTGAAGAACAATGACTGCTAATCGTCATGCCCGAGTGCTTTTATCGGGCATCCATTTTATCGATTGACGAGTTGCGTTGTCGCATTCGCTGGATTCCCGCCTACAGCACGCGGGAATGACATTACGCACCACGCACTACGCGTTACTTCTCACACCACTTCAATCTGCGATCCGTTGGCGGTCTTGGTTATTTCGATGCGCACCGGGAAAGCGTCTTTCAATTCGTCGAGGTGCGTGATGACGAGGATGCGTTGAAAATCATCCTGCACGGCGTTGATGGCTTCCACCAGTTTGTCGCGCCCGGCGCTGTCCAGCGCGCCGAAGCCCTCATCGACGACGAGCGTTTGCAGCTGTGCGCCTGCGCGCCGCGCCAGCAGCTTGCTCAACGCGATGCGGATGGCGAAGTTGACGCGGAACTGCTCGCCGCCCGAATAGTTTTCGTAAGGCCGTGTGCCCAGCTCATCCGCAATCTTGATCTCCAGCGTTTCGACAGTGTCGCCCTTCACGGTTTCACGCTGTGTGTCAAAGCGCAGGTGCATGCGTCCGCTAGTGATCTTCGTCAGCAGCGCATTCGCCTCGTCCTCAATCTCAGGGATCGCGGCCTCGATGATCATCGCGGGCACACCCTTCTTGCCAAACGCCAGACGCAGCTCTTCGTAGATGCCCTTCTCTTCCGCCCAGTGTTTGCGCTCGGCCAGTTTCCCCTCGCGCTGATTGATGAGCGCTTCGCAGGCCGCGAGTTTTTGTTCGGCCGCGCCCAGCTGCTGACGCGCGCGGGCTTCATCGGATCGCGTGCGTTCGTATTCAGCTTGAATCGAAATGAAATCGCCGAGGCCGGCCCTGGCCGATCCGATCTGCGCGGCGATTTCAGCCTGCTGGTGTCGATCGACTTCCAGCGCGCTCTGCCACTCCGATCGGCGCTGCTCCAACTTCTCGATCGACCTGGCCGCTTCCCGCGCAGCTTCAATGGCCGCTTTCAGTTCTGCCTCACGCCGGTGCAAATTCGGCAGCGCGCGCAGCTCGGCTTCCACCGCCGCCAGCTGATTCTCGACCGCGACCACTTCGGGCCTAATGCCTTCCAACCGCGCTTTGTTCTCACGGAATAAATGCCGCCGCGCTTCAATCTCGGCGTTGAGCTCGACCACCACTTGCCGTCGATGTTCCGGCGTCAATGGTTGACCGCAGGTGGGACATGCCGGATCGGTGGAAGATTCGAGCAACGCCAGACGCGCCTTGAACGGTTCAACTTCCGGCACCAGCCGTTCGTTCTGTCCACGCAGTGAGGCGGCTTCTTCGCCAAGCTCGCTTTTGCGCCGGCGCACTTCATCGCGCACCGCCTCGCGCTGTGTGAGCGCCTCGATCTTCGCCTGGGTCTCGGTCAGATCTTGCATCAGCGGCGCGTCATCGGCCTTCAACCGAGCCGCTACGAGATCGCGTTCAACCGAAGCCAACTCGCGTTCGGCCTGAGTGATCCGTTTGGCCAGATCGGTCAACTGTGCATCGAGCATTCCCAATGAGCGCTGCGCCTGTTGGGCCTGCTGAAACTTCGCTTCTGCTTCACGCAAGCGATCGCCCAGCGCAATCACGGCTTTCTGCGCGGCGGCGACTTCGGCTTCGAACTGCGGTTGACGCGCCGCCTCTGTATCGATCTCGTTGAGGCGCAGATCGATCAGGCGCAGCTCATTCTCGATCGCCGCGATCTTCGCTTTCGCCCGCACTTCGTACTCGTCCCAGATGTCCAGCCCCAGAATATCGGCCAGCACCTTCTTGCGCTCGGTCGCCGTCTTGACGGTGAATTCGTCGGCGCGGCCTTGCAGCAGAAACGCCGAGTTGATGAACGTGTCGTAATCGAGCCGCAGCAGATCGATGATCTTTTGCTGGGTGGCGTTCATCTGCGGTTCGGCGATGGTGCGCCAGCCCCCATCCCCATCCCTTCCCCCGTCGGGAAAAGCGCCGACAGGGGAAGGGAGATCACTCCCTCCCCTGTTCGCGTTGTTGGCGAACGGGGGAGGGCTAGGGTGGGGGTTCCGCACTTGAAAATCGAGCATCCCCACGCCGCTCTTCTTGCCCACCTTGCGCGCACGCACGACACGATAAACGTTGCCACTTAACTCGAACGTGAACTCAACTTGCATCTCGGCCTGACCTTGATGCACAAGCTCGTCATCGCGCTTCGCGCGCGATCGGCCCCAGACCGCCCACGTGATCGCATCGAGGATAGAGGATTTGCCCGCGCCGTTATCGCCCGTCAGGCAGCCAATGTGAATGCCGCTGAAGTTCAGCTCGGCATTCTGGTAAGGCATGAAGTTGGTGAGCTTCAAATAAAGTGGAATCATAACTTCTACTGATCTCTTAGTGAGACTAACCCACTATTTGTCCGATCCCAAGACATCGCTAACACTTTTTGATGCCCGTTTTATCTCGGCGAAATCTCAGGACATCGCTTACAGTATTCAGCAAAGCCTTGAAAGCATGCTCTTTTCACAACGTGGTTCCAAGAACTTGTTAGCGATGTCTTGGTACTTGACAACTATTACCTCTTGCCGGAAATGGTAATACGAGCCATCAGTACTAGGATAAACTGCAAATGGTTCCCACCCTTGTTTACCGATAAGTTCCATGATGCGCCATAGGATCTCTTGATCCCTATCTTGAAGTTTATCGAGATTGATTTTTGGCTCATCACGGTAGGTGTGTACTTGACAACTTGATACTAGTTTCTTAACTTCATCCACTATGAAGTCAAGAGTTTGCGCGTCTGTAGACCAAAGGTTGATTCCAAATTTCTGATTCAATTTAAGACATCTGTAAATCTTCACCTGAGATCCTTTCTATAACGTGCGTGACTGAGTCGATAATTGCCAGGATACCATTAGGCCGACGAGGCAATCTCTTACGATTATCAACGAGATTGCTTCGCTGCTGCGCGGTTCGCAATGACGCGAAAATCGCTTACTCGTTCTCAAATAAACGTTCCGCATGTTTAAGCAAAAGATCAATACGATCATCATCCGTACCTTTAGCAAACAAATATTTCTGCAACAATTGTTTCGGCGTCATACCTTCCGGCGACAGGCCACCCAATCGTTCGCGCACATCTCGATCCGCCTGCCGGTTGATCGCGGCGATGTAGTCTGCCGCGTGCAGCGCCGCGCGCAGGTCTTTTTCGCGCAGGCTGGCGTCTTGTTCGGGGCGCATCCGCACATTGACGCGCACGATGGCATCCGTCACATCACACTGCACCAGCGCGCCCTGCGCCGCCAACGTGGGATCATCTTCTTCGCGCACGTCGAGGTTGATCGTCACGAAGGGCCGTGTGTTAACCTCGACAAACTGCCAGGTGGTATTGCCCTTCTCTAATTCGACCCAACAGAAGCCCTTCGCTTCCTTTTCCTCGCCGAAGTCGATGCGCTCCAGACTGCCGGGATAGACCATTGCCGGGTAGCGACCTTCGTTCAAGTTTTGATGTTTATGAACATGGCCGAGCGCCACGTAATCCCACCGACCATCACTCAGCACGCTCTTCAACACCGCCACATCACGCCCGATCATCACACTGCGTTCTGATCCGTACGTCGCACCGGACACGGTGAAGTGTCCGGTCAAGATCGCGGGCACTTCGGGATCGAGTTGTTCCGCCATAGCGCGGATATTGTCGCCGACGATCTCTTGCAGCGTCTTATCCAGTTCCTCGATCGATTTGCCGCGATGCTCGGCCTGCGACAACAAGCGATTGCGCAGCGGGTACGGCGCGGTGGCCACTTGCACCCTGCCGCGCTTCGTCTCAATGATATGCACATCTTCGGCCCAGCCGATGATCACATTCGGTACGCCCAGTGTGCGGTAGATATCGATGCTGCTGGCCTTTTTTTCCATCGCGGGCAGATCGTGGTTGCCCACCAACATCACCACTGGCACCTGCGCATCGATGAAGCGCTTCACGCGCCGCGCAAATTCGCGCTGCAAGGTGGGGCTGGGATCGCGCGTCTTGAAGGCATCACCCGCAAAGATGACCAGATCGACATCGTGGCTGAGGCCGTAGTCGATCACTTCGTCGAAGCGGCGTAGAAAATCGAGCACGCGGCTGTTGATGCCAGTGCTGGAATCGATGTGCCCGTAATTTTCCATGCCGATGTGAATGTCGGCGAAGTGCAAGACATTAATTTTGTTGGTCATGCTGGTTCACTCTGACACGAAGAAAGGAGGAAGGGAAGAAGGGAAGACAAGAAGATGAGATCATCTTGTCTTCTTGTCTTCTTGTCACACAAAAGATTCTCCTGATTGATAAGTTTTCACGCCATCCGCCAGCACTTCAACCACTTCCCCCGGTCCCCACGCGGTCCAGTTCGATCCATCCCAGATCGCGGAGGTGCGCTCGGCAATCCCGAAGAGGCGCGTGGCGCGATCGAGTTGGCGACGCAGCGTCTGGGCCCGATCGATGGAGCTCGCCTGAAAATGCGGCAGTGTCACGATCGAAATGAGGCCGAGACCGTCGATCAGTTGGCCCGTGTGCGGATTCCACAGCTGGTTGCCCAACGCCATCGCACCGGCACTCGCTCCACCAATGGCTGCACCTCGCTTATGAGCCGCCACGATCGCAGCCCAGGCTTTCGAGCCGCGCAAGGTGTTGACCAGAAAAGACGGATCACCGCCGGGCAAATAGATCAGCGTGGCAGTTTCAATTTTGGCCACCACGTGCGCCTCGTTGGCCGATGGTACATCAATTGCGAAGGCCGCATCTGGCCGTGCGCCGAGTTGCTTGAACCAATTGATGCCGTTGCGCGCCGCCATTTCGGGATAATCCACCCCGGCGGCTGTCGGTACGATCATCACGCGCGCATCGGCGCCACCGGCGGCGACAATCAAACGCCGGTCCCCGATTTCTGACCCGCGCTGAAACTCGCCACCGCCGTGCAAGGCAATCCAGCCGGTCATGCTTTTTTCCAGATTACCGGCAAGAAGCACGGGCCGTCGAGGGTAATGATCGCCGCTGGAGTAGCGGTCGGCTCCGGAGTGGGTATTGCGCAGGTCTTTTCCAATGTCGTCGCATCGAAGACGGTGCCATCAGGTTTGATGGCCTGCAAAGTTAAAGTGCAGCCATCAAGCGTGGCGAAGACGGTGTGATACGTCGTTTCTGCATAAGCGCTGAACGGCTGCGGATTCACTTGATACAACGGCCCACCGCCACCCCCGCTCACGATATATAGCACACCATTGATCGGCTGGGTTCGCTCGTAGTCGTGATCGTGGCCGTTGAAGACCACATCCACTTTGGCTTGCTCGAAGATCGGCGCGAGCAGTGCGCGTTTGGCCGTGACCCAATCTTCATGACCATGCGGGCCGGAACTGTAGATGGCTTGATGATAGAAAACGAATTTCCAAGGCTTATCGGTTGCGGCCAGATCGTTCTTCAACCATTCCAGTTGTTTCGCATCCGGTCCGGTGTTGAAGTCGAGCGCCGTGAAGTGCGCGTTGCCCCAATCGAACGAGTAGTAGCGCTCGGTATGCGCGGGATTGTTCTGCGGCAAATAGAAGGCGTCGAGATAGGGCTGACCGCGCTGGCTATTATAGTCATGGTTGCCCAGGACAGGAAAAATGGGCGCGCGTTTCGCCAGAGCTTGATAAGGCTGAAAGAAAAACGGATCGTAACCAGACGCTTGCCCATCGGGATAGACCACGTCGCCGGTATGCAGCACCAGCTGCGGATCGAGCGCCACCATCCGATCGGCCACGGCATATTGATCGCGCGATCCCGTGCCGCTGTCGCCGACCACGGTGAAGGTGAAAGGCTGATCGGGCGCAGCGGCTGTACGAAATGATCCGTTCGCTAATTCAACGCCGTCGGTCGAAACCCGATAGAGCACTTCGGTGCCGGTGATCAGATCGGCCAAGGTGACGACGTGTTCAGTCGCGGGGCCGGGAAGATCGATCGAGGTGGTGTATCCGCCCACGCCGTAATCGACCCGGCTGCTACCAGGTGCGGCAGTCCGCCAGACCAGGATCGCACTGGTGCCAGTCACCGATTGCAGATACGGGCCACGCGTCAGCGTGACGCCTGCGACGAGGAACAACAACACCAACGAGCCGGGCCAAAGCGATCGGACGCGGCGCCTGGCCGCCTCAACCATCAATGACATCCTTGGAGGCGCTGGAGGACTGATCGTGATCGGAAGTGCTGGATTGATTCCCTGTCACAGTCCAGCCACCCGGCGGCGGATCGCCACTGATCTCGGCCCGAATGCGCGCGACCAGATCTTTCGGTGACATGGCAATGAACGCCTGCACGCCAAGAAGGAATATCGCGAAATCATCGAGCTGCCCTAGACCGGGGATGAAATCAGGGATAAGGTCGATGGGAGACAGGATGTACAGACCTACCAGCAAAGGAATGATCTTGGTCGAGAGCGGTACCTGCCCATCCCATAGCAAGCGCCACGCAATGCGAAATGAATTAAAGAGGTTCATCCAAAATCCGGGCGAATGCCGATCGGAATTATTTGTGGTCATGACCGACCTCCTGTAGGTGCATGTGTTGGATTTGATTATACTCGAAAAGGCCCGGTTGCCACTCGATCCCGTATTCAAAGCGCCACCGTAACTGTTCAGCCGTCATGCCCGAGTGCTTCTGTCGGGTATCCAGATTGCCGCTGGCAGGGTCTCTGGATTCCTGCTTACAGCATGCGGGAATGACAGCGCCGCGCGATGGCTGAGCAGTTACGCGCCACCCACTGCAAGCCTGTCTCGCCCCAACTGACAGCAAACCCGGTGTCCCTAATCAGGCACGTTGTCGGCCTTTCAGGTCGAATAAAGACAAGACAAAGCCCTAAAACGTGGCAAGTGTCGCTCTTCCCAACGATCCCCCAACAATAGTCCAATGTCATCTATCACGAATTCGTGTATCCTGTTATTAAGTAGAAAAGTTACAGTTGCGTTACGAATTTTGCAGTCATTTGTTCTTGAGGAGGCAGACATGAAGCACATTCGATTTTTCCGGTTCTTTACTGTTGTAGCCATCATGGCCTTATTGGCTACGACGCTGGGAGGTGCAGTCCCAGCCGCCCAAGCGGCCACCGCCCGCGTGATCGTGCGCGGCACCTCGCTGGACGTCGCTGTTTCCGCCGTTCAGGCAGTGGGGGGCCGCGTCACAGACAAGATCGACATCATCAACGCGGTGGTGGCCGATGTCCCCCAGGCCAGCGTCACAAAGTTGTCGCAGACGCCGGGCATTCTGGGAGTCATGTCCGATCGGACCGTGAAGATGGTCGGTGAGGCAGCCAGCCCCGCCGCCACACACCCCGACAACACGACCTTCCAGTACTCGAAGGTGGTTGGCGCCGATCAAGTCTGGGCCGGCGGAAATCTGGGTCAAGATGTCACGGTGGCGACGCTCGACACGGGCATCGATCCGACTTTCTTGAGTTTGCGGGTCACGCCCGGGGTCTGGCAAGATCGCTACCTGGCCTATTACGACGCTCCCACCAACAAGGTGTATGAACCGCTGAAGCTGTTGCGCTCACCAGGTGATCCCAACGGGCATGGCACGCATGTGGCCGGCATCATCGGCAATAGCGACAAAGAAGACGGCCAATATGTAGGCATTGCCCCTGGCGTCAATTTCGTTTCGGTCCGCGTCCTCGACGACACCGGCACGGGCACGTATGCCGATGTGTTGCGCGGCCTGAATTGGGTAGTGCAGAACAAGGCTCGCTACAATATCCGCGTGCTGAACATGTCGATGTATGCGACGCCTGTCGCGCCCTACTGGGCTGACCCCTACAATCTGGCTGTAATGGCCGCGTGGAAAGCCGGCATCGTGGTAGTAGCAAGCGCGGGCAATGATGGTCCCAAGCCGTTGAGCATCGGTGTTCCTGGGAATACACCTTACATCATCACGGTGGGCGCGTTCACCGACAACTACACACCGGACAATTTAGGCGACGACTACATTCCGCCCTTCTCAGCGGCCGGCCCGACACTGGATGCCTTTGTCAAACCGGACGTGATTGCTCCGGGCGCACATGTATCTTCGCTGATGCGCAACAACTCGTATCTGGCGCAGCAATACCCGGAAAACAAGATTCGTGGTCACTACTTTAAGATGAGCGGCACCTCTATGTCGGCTGCCGTGGTGTCTGGTATTGCAGCGTTGATGTTACACCAGCATCCTGAATTGACGCCGGATCAGGTAAAGTATCGCTTGAGCATGACGGCACGTCCGCAGTTCAGTCAAGTCAGTGGGCAGATGGCTTATAGTATCTGGCAGCAAGGTGCAGGCCGTGTCTGGGCACCGGAAGCCGTTTCAACCAATATTCAGGGCTCAGCCAATGCAGGAATGGACATCAACGCTGATCTCGCTGGCACAACCCACTACGAAGGGTATACCACGTACGATCCGGCGACCAATGAGTTCAAGATTCGCGGTGGTGGGTACGCCTCGTGGTCGGGTGGATATGCCTCGTGGTCGGGTGGTTATGCTTCGTGGTCGGGCGGCTACGCCTCCTGGTCGGGTGGTCCTACCAACTGGTCAGGCGGCTATGCCTCGTGGTCGGGTGGTTACGCTTCGTGGTCGGGTGGTTACGCTTCGTGGTCAGGCGGCTACGCTTCGTGGTCGGGTGGTTACGCTTCTTGGTCAGGTGGTTACGCTTCGTGGTCGGGTGGCTATGCTTCCTGGTCAGGTGGCTATGCCTCGTGGTCGGGCAGCACCGGCAATCCGGCGTTTGCCGCGGCCTACGCCAACCAGCAGAATGTACCAGGTAATACGACCGCTGTGAGCATCAACAATTGGGTTGACAACGACCAATAACAGTTTCGAATCTAAAACAATTTTCTCCTCTTAAAAGCACTCAGCCCCGGCGATCGGGGCTGAGTGCTTTTACATTCCATGACGGCGGCCTTAGCTTTATTTGCCCGCCTTCTATTCGGCAACTCTTAAATGGGCCCGCCTTATGCGCTCAGCGCCGCCAGCTGCTTATCAACGCGTTGGATATCGGCCGCCGCGCCCAACTGTTCGAAGATGACACGACTGGCATCCAAATCCTGCCGCGCCCGCTCAGGACGACTTTGCTTCTGCGCCAATCTGGCGCGCCAATACATGGCTCGAGCAGCTTCGATGAGCAGGCCGCCTTCCTGCAACACGGTGAGGCCACGTTCGAGATGCCGGGCGGCGGCTGTCATATCGCCACGCGCCAGCGCGATGCGGCCGGACAATACTTCATAGCTGCCCCACTCTGGCGACTGGCCTTGCTCGGTATGGGTTACTTCCCGCAAGAGATCGAAGCTGCGCTTGGCCCATTGTTGCGCAACGTCGATCTGGCCTTGCTCCAAAGCGAGCAAGCCTTGCAGATAGTAGGTATCCTTTAAGTTCATCTCACGCGCGCCAGCCTCTTCATACAGGCCCACCGCGGCATTCAAATGGCGGGCAGAGTCAGCCCAGCGTGTCTGGAACAAATACAAACGGCCTAGATTCATGTGTGATTGAGCCAGTTCATACGGATGGGCAATCCGCTGGGCAATCGCGAGGCTGCGCTGCAACATAGATTCAGCTTTGACCCAATCGCCACGATCGGTATACAGCAGGCCCAAGTTGGTGCCCGCCTGCACCAGGCCTTCCGCTTCACCGATACCTTCGTGCATCTCTACGGCGCGTTGATAGTCTGACTGTGCGCCATCCCAATCGCCGCTGGCCCATTTCAAAATACCGAGATTGTTCAACGAGCGCGCGTAACCGACAATGTCGCCCAGCTTCTCGCGCAGCCCCAACGCTTGCTCGACGTAGCGCACCGCATCGGCCGACTGCCCCCGATTGTAATACACGGCCCCTAGCCGATTAAGAATGGAGGACTGCACGCCGTAATACTGAGTGTTCGTCACCAACTCCAGGCCCTTATCCAGCCATCGTTGGGCTGCAATGAGGTCGCCGCGCCGCAGGCTCAACCACCCCAATTCCGAATATACTTGGCCGCGCAGATCAGGTGCGGCGCCGCGCACCTGATCGAGCTGCTTCAGGGCTTGCTGCAACCAGTTATCGACCTCGTGCAGATCGCCGCGCTTATCCCACACTTGCCCCAGCTTGAGCATCGCCCAGGCGCGATCTTCGGCCGTGGCACCCGTCCACTCTTCCAACATTGCTTGATAAAAAGCGGCGGCTTCTTCGTATTCGCCGATGAGCTGCTCGACATCTCCCAGGCCGATCGCGGCCTGCCAGCGCGCCGATTCGTGACCGCTAAGATGTTGGGCTAATTGCAAAGCCCGGCTATAATGCTCGATCGCTTCGTAGTTTGCGAAGCGGGCCTTCGCCCGATTGCCCGCCAGCACTGAATACAACATAGCCCGATCGCGCACCCGGGCCCGATCGTAGTGCTGGGCCAACGACTCAGCCTGATTGATCGCATCGTCCGAGTACAAGAATTCAATACTCTCTGCCACCGTGCGGTGTAATCCGGGACGCTGACTGTGCAGCAAGCTATTGTAGATGGTTTCCTGCGTCAGAATGTGACTGAAGGCATAGGTTAGCTCAGTGGCCGCGGGCCGCGGCTCCAGCATGCCCAGTTCGATCAACCGCTCCAGCATCGGCGCGATCGCCGCCGTACCGTGCAAGCGGCGTTCCACTTCTTCCAGCAAGCGCGCCGGAAATTCCAGACCAATCACCGAGGCATCGCGCAGGACTTGCTGCAGTTCCTTGGGCAACCGATCAAAGCGCGTTAACATCAAGCCGCCCAGGCTGGTCGGCACATCAACCGTTCTGACCTCCATCATGGACGCGACCCGCCATTTACCACCGCTCGGCTTCAACACATCCTTTTCAATGAGCATCCGCACGAACTCTTCAAGATAGAAGGGATTGCCTTCGGCGCGGGCCAAAATCGTGCTGATAATCTGTTCAGGCAGATCGTTGATCTCCACCAGATGACCTAACAAGGCGCGGCTATGTGCGTCCGACAGCGGCTTCAAGTCCAGTTCCAGTCGCACCGGCGCTTCTAAGAGATGCGTTCTCGAATCTACGTCGAGGCGCAGTGGACGCTTGGGCATTGGCCGGGTTATCACACACAGCAGCAGAGGGGCTTCGTCGATGATATCCACAATGGATTGCAGCAAGTCGCGCGACAGATCATCGGCCCAATGAAAATCGTCGATTACGGCAATGACCGGCTGCTGTCGTGATTCGCCCAAGATCCATTCCCGCACCGCCAACGTCGTCAATTGCCTGACTCGTTCCGGCTCTAAACTCCGCATCGCCAGATTTTCTCTTGACGAGAGCGGCAGGCCCAGAATTTGCCGCAGGAATGGCCGCAGCGCCGGGGTGGCCTGCGTATCCCAATCATCTGGCTGGCCCTTGATACGCAGCGCATCTTCCAATAGCGAACGGAATGGCGCATAACCAACGCCGACAAAATAGGGCACCCCGCGCCCGCGCCAGACGGTCGCCGCAGTCGGCAAGGGGGCCGACAACCAATCTCGCACCAGGCGTGACTTGCCCAAACCGGCTTCGCCCTGAATCACAATCAAGCGTCCACGTCGGTCATTCAGGAAGGCCGACCGCATTTTGTGCAGCTGCTCCATTTCATCATCGCGCCCCAGCAGCGCCGTGGTAATCCCCGTAAAACCTCGGGTGGGCAGGGGCTCGGCCCGATCGCTGGTGACCTCAAAAGTCAAAACCGGCTGATCGAAGCCCTTAATTTGAGTGGTACCAGCCGTTTGGTAATTAAACAGGGCCCGGGTCTGTTGATAAACTCGTGCACTAACGAGGATGCCGCCGGGGCGGGCCGCCGCTTGCAAGCGGGCTGACAGGTTGACCGTTTCGCCGATCACGGTGTAGGCGGCCTGTTGTTCGGAACCGATGACACCCGCCACAGCCAGACCGCTGTTGACGCCAATCCGAATTTGCAGCGGCGCTCCCACCTGCGCGAGTGCTACCGGCTCAAATTCGGCGGCAGCACGCTGCATGTCTAACGCGGCGCGCACAGCCAACTCTGGATCGTTTTCATGCGCGTTCGGAGCGCCAAACACGGCCAACAAACCATCGCCCATAAACTTATCGATCATGCCGTCATAGCGATGGATGCATTCCATCAGCCGGCCGAGCAAATCGTTGATCAGATTGAACACGGCCTCGGCATCCAACGATACCGACAATTTCGTAAAGTTCACCACATCGGCAAACAGTACCGAAATCTCGCGTCGTTCGCCACGCAAGCGGGCTTGATCGTACAGGACACTATCCGCAACCACGGCCGGCATAAAACGGCGCAAGCGCTGCAGCGCAGCTTGAGCGACAGCCAGCTGGGCAGCCGGATCAGGATTCAGCGCGGCGCCACAACGCGCGCACTGGACAGCACCACTTTCGTTGTCAAATCCGCATTGAGGGCAGTGCATGATTTTTGAGCGTTTCTCTAGGATGTTAGAAGTTGGTTGGATTCCAGTAACCTTAGTGATCAAGTTTACCACTTTTCGGTAAAAGAAGCATATGGTTTTGGCCGCAGTGTACACGCAAAGTTTGTCAGGCGCTTAGCGGGCTCCCACGCCCGCGTATCCGGCGGCGTGGGAGCCGCCTCTGCTGACACCTTTTGCGTGCACACCGGTCGCAAATTCGGGAGCGAGACCGATCAATCGGGTATACAGCAAAACTGTTGGGCATACAGACTGCCCGGCCACGCTCCTGCTGGATGGCACATCCGGCGCCACCAGACGCTGGATGTGCCATCCAGCAGGAGCGTATCCCACAAGTCACCAACACTTTTGCGTTATACTCTCGATCAGTCGGCGCAGTGGCGCGTTTTTCAAAAACGCGCTATAAACGGCTATTCTTTCACGCTCAGTCAGGACACCATGCTCACCATCGAACCAGTTGATCTCAGTTCCAAGCAGCACATTCGCCGTTTCGTCGATCTGCCCTATCGGCTGTACAAAAGTCATTCCCAGTGGGTGCCCCCGCTCCGTATGGATATGGAGCTGATGCTCAATAAGCAAAAGCATCCGTTCTACGAACATTCCGATGCCGCCTTCTTTGTTGCCCTGCGCGCTGGCCGCGTGGTGGGCCGCATTGCCGCGTTGGAAAATCGTCCCTTCAATCGCTATCACCACACGCGACAGGCGCAATTCTACCTGTTTGAATGTGAAGACGATCCAGCCGTAGCACAGGCGCTCTTTGAGAAAGTGATCGAGTGGGCGCGCGCGCGCGGCTTGAATACGTTGGTGGGGCCTAAAGGTTTCGGCGCACTCGACGGGTATGGGCTGCTCGTCGAAGGCTTCGAACATCGCCAGATGATGACGATGATGAACTACAATTATCCCTATTATCCACGCCTGGTGGAGGCGTTGGGCTTCCACAAAGAAGTCGATTTCATCTCGTGCTATCTCAGCGCCACTGCCTTCAACTTGCCGCCGCGGGTGCACAGCATCGCCGATCGGGTGCAGGCGCGCGGCGCCTTGAAAGTCAAGCGCTTCACGGGCAAGAATGAATTGAAAGCGTGGGCCGATCGCATTGGCAAAGCGTATAACGATGCCTTCGTGAATAACTGGGAATATTATCCACTGACCGCACGCGAGATCAAATTCATTCTCGATAACATCATGGTGATAGCCGATCCTAAGTTGATCAAGATTATTACGCACGACGATCAGGTCGTCGGCTTCCTGCTGGGCTTCCACGATGTCTCGGCCGGCTTGCAAAAAGCGCAAGGGCGGCTGTTGCCATTCGGGCTGCTAAATATTCTGCTCGACAAACGCCGCACGAAGTGGGTGGCGATGAACGGCGCAGGCATCCTGCCCGAGTTTCAAGGGCGCGGGGGAAATGCGCTGCTGTATTCCGAGATGGAAAAGACCGTCAAAGAGTTTGGCTTCGAGCATGCCGACTTGACACAGGTGGCCGATACCGCCGTGCAGATGCGCAGCGATCTCGTGAACCTGGGCGGTCAACTCTACAAGACGCATCGTGTGTATGGGAAAGAGTTGTGAAGCTGGGTTACCTTCAGTAATCAGAGGACTACCGAGTATGAGCGCCAACACCGGCATAGCCGGAACATACTGTTCGGAATAGTTATTCACCATCATTCACCCTGAGCAAGCGCGGTGAACGAATGGAATAAGCCGGCATAGGATGATCACCGCCCGCCGCGATCATCACCGGCGTGTGTCGAAATTCCTGGCGCACCCGCAGATACAAAGCCCGTTGATCGGAATCGGTATCGATCACTTGTCCGCGCCGGACAGCCACGTAGACCCCCGCGTAACGCTGGCGCACTTCAACGGGCAGCGCATACCAGGCCTTCGATTCAGCGGTAATCTGTCGCTCGCGATATTCTTGCAAAGCACGCTGCACGGCTGCTTCGACAAACGCGCCGGCTTCAATGCCTTGTTGCTCGGCAGCTTCACGAATCTCTTGTTCAAGCAGTTCAGAAAGTATGACGGCCACAGCACTACCTCATGAAAATGATACTCCAAAGTTCTTGCACCTTGTCAAGGATTCTCTTGTAAAAACTTTTTGACCAGCTGCGTGCACGCTTCACGGGTCTCGCGTTGATCGTGCAGTGAATGGCCGCCGTCGGGGAAGATCACCAATCGGGATGGAGGAACGCGCCGCTTGAGTTCTTCCATCTCCGTGCTGGGCGTATGCTCGTCGTGCGCGCCGTGGACGATCAACATGGGGCTGCGGATCTCGGCCAACCGATCGTGATACAAATCCCCGTCGCGCCGATACAACTCAATCCACGCGCCCGCCCAATTGCGGATGACCTGCTGCCAGCGATCTTCTCCATGATACTGCGCTAATTTCACGCGCGCAGCCTCTGGCAGCAAGTCGGGATCATCATAAATCCGCTGCATCTGAAACGTCGATTCCGTCTTGCGATTGTAGAGGTGTCCGCCTTCGAAGACGAGCGCGCGCAAACGATCAGGTGCAAGGATCGCCATGATCGCACCGATCACCGCCCCGTCGCTGTGGCCCCACACCCGCACCCGATCGATCTTCAACGCATCCAGCAACTTCAACAGATCGTCGGCATGCTGCCAATGGAAGTCCGCGCCGAAGCCGACGACGTGGGTTGATTGTCCGTAGCCGCGTCGATCGGGAATGATCAAGCGATACTCGGGCGTCAACGTTTTTTCTTGATAATGAAAACCGTTGATGCTCAACCCCCAACCGCCATGAATTAGCAGCAGCGGTTCGCCGTGACCGTGCGTGGCGTAATGCAGTGTGATGTCGTTGACCGAAACTTCAGGCATGGTTCAATACAAAAGCATCCCGCCCAGCGCGCCGCCGCTTCGCGGACACGGTGTGAGCGGATGCTGAGCGAAGGCGAAGCGGCAGTCGAAGGACGCGACCCCGCAAATACTTCTATAGAAACCGTAAGATTGTTTCCTGATACGCCGTTTGCGCCGCAGCAACCCCTGCGCCTGAGGTGAACGCGTAGTTGCACTGCTGCAGCGCCGTCTCGATCGCGCCGATCGTGGCCAACACATCGCCGCTGTTCGTCGGCCCCATGTGCCCAATGCGGAAGTATTCCGCCTTGATCGCTGGATGCAGGCCGCCCGCCAGCGTGACGCCCGCTTTCTGCACCTTCGGCAGCAAATCGGCCTGTGTGATGCCTTGCGGATAACGCGGCGCGCTCAACGTATGCGCGGCGAATTCGGCCCGAGTCGGCACTTGATCCAACTCCAGCGACTTCAACGCTGCTTGAACAGCCGCCCCCAACGCGCGATGCCGCTTAAAGCGCGCGTCGAGTCCTTCTTTCAAAATCTGATCCAGACTGACATTGAGCGCAAAGACCAGATTCACCGCAGGCGTGCCGAAGTAACTGGGCTTGCGGCTCTCATACGCTTCCATGATCGGCAGCCAGTTGGCCCAATCGGAATAGTAGCTCATCACGGGCGTCTTGCGCGCCTTGAAAGATTGCATGGCCCGTGGGCCGGCCACCACCAGCGCCAATCCCGGCGGCACACTGATTGCCTTTTGTGACGCGGTCAAAGCCACATCCACGCCCCACTCACTCATGCGCAGCTCTTCACCCGCTACCGAACAGACTCCATCGACAATGCTCAACGCGCCGTATTGCTGCGCCAACTGCGCCAACGCTTTGACATCGGCGATAACGGCGGTTGAGGTGTCGACGTGCGTGATCGTCATCACCTTGAAGCGATCTTTCTTCAACGCGGCGGCTACTTCCTCGATCGTTGGCCGGCCCCCGACGGGCGCTTTCACGTGCGTTACTTGTGCACCATAGCGTTCCAGTATCAACGCCATCCGATCACTGAAGAAACCGGTGTTCACGACCAGCGCCTTATCGCCCGGCTCGATCAGATTCGCAACCGCCGTGTCCATCGCCAGCGTGCCCGATCCCGCCAGCACGAACGGCTGACCATCATCAGAGAGGAAAACCTTGCGCGTCTTCTCCAACGCCTGCCCGAACGCTTCGATAAAATCCGGCGCGACATGGCTCGTCGTCGGCGCGCCCAGGGCCGCTAACACCGCCGGCTCAAACTCGATCGGGCCGGGAATCATCAACAAGGTGCGGTCCTTCATGGAAGAGTCCTTTCATGCCTCACTCTCCCTCACCCAGCGCGCGGCGCCGGAGAGGTGGTGAGGTTATTTTTGCCGTTTGAGAAACGCCTGAATGCGATCCATGGTGCCGTACAACGGTTCGGCCTTCACCACGTTGATCAACTCCCAACCCTCCTCGCCGAGTTGATCGAGCACGTGATGCAGCTGCGGGCCTTGTGGCCAATTCTCCAATTCGTGTCCATTGACAAAGCGCGCTCGCCAGCCGTTCTGCTCGTGAAATGACACAATCAAATATTCCCACTTGGCTTGTTTCGATGTGGTTGCCCGTGGCGCGCGAGTCACTTGGGGAGGCGCAACCGGTACCACTGAGGGCTGAACCGCGGCAGGCGCGGGAGGTTGATCAGCTGAAGCCGCGCCGCTCAAAATTTGACCGAGAATATCAGGCGTTCCCTTGCGTTCCGTCATCTTGCTTGATCCTTTCCGTCAGCGCGGTGTAATCCGCCGCGCCGATCGAGCCTGAGGCATATTCATAGATCGTCTGGCCGTAACCGGGCGCTTCCGATAAACGCACGTTATAGCGAATGGGCGCACACACTTGCGCCGCATAGTACGACTGCAACTGAATAAAAATCTCTTCGGATTTCTTCACGCGCCGATCGAAAAATGTGGGAACCACGTAGCGCAGTTGCAGTTCAGGATGATAGCGCTGAATCGAGGCGAGACTCTGTGTGAAATCCGATAGGCCCTGCAGCGCCATCACTTCCAGCGATACGGGCGAAAGCACCTCGCGCGCATAGAACAGCACGTTCACCGTCAACGCATCCCACCCTGGCGCGGAGTCGAGAATCACGGTGTCGTATTGATCGTCCAGCGGGGCGAGGGCCTCGCTCAACGTGCGCTCTGCACCGAACTCCTTGCGCGTGATCAACATCTTCAAACCCGCCAGCGATTTGCCTCCGCCGAGCAGCCACAAGCGATCGCGCGCGGGGGCGATCGCTTGATCGGGTGTGGCCGTGCCCGCGACGAGCTCGGCCAACCCGATCGTTGGAGCGCAGCCCAACATGCGACCCGCCTGCCCCTGCGTATCGACATCGATCAACAGCACCCGCTGACCGGCCAGCGCTAAACCAGCGGCGAGGTTCACCGCCGTCGTCGTTTTGCCTACGCCGCCCTTCGTGAGAGCCACGGCAATTTTCCGCATGATGATTTCCTTGTCTACCTGTTTCCTGCTTTACTCGCAAAATATTCGCGCAGCGTTTCGGTGTGCGTCGAGAAAGCGAGTTCCTGGGGGGCCGTCACGATGCACACTTCCTGCGTCTCTTCGTTCGGAACGAAGTCCGGCAAATCCTGCGACTTCACGCCTGGTGCGACGCCAAACACCAGCAGCGTCGTGCCGCCGGGCGCGCTCTTTACGCGGAACTCGCGCAAATCTTCGGGCTGAATGACGATGCCGGTTTCTTCAAATAATTCGCGCGCGCCCGCTTGCTGCCACGTTTCGCCGAGGTTCATATAGCCGCCGGGCAAGGCCAGCCGGCCGATCTGCGGCTCGATGTTGCGCCGCACCAGCAGCAGGCCATCATCCACCGGCAGCAAGACAACGGAGACGGGCAAGGGATTTAAGAAGGTCGTGTTGCCACAAGAAGCACACACGCGCGGCCAGCTTTGATTGGCATCAAAGTGCTTTCCACAAAAAGAACAATGCGAATTCTTGTGGTGCATGCGTGGCTCGCGCAGTGAGGATTACCACCAAGTATAGGCGCATGTCACTGAAGTGGCAAATGCCCGATCACTTACGAGTATAACGCAAAAGTGTTGGTGACTTGTGGGATACGCTCCTGCTGGATGGCACATCCAGTGTCTGGTAGCGCCGGATGTGCCCCGCTTCGCGCAGCGCGAGCGTGGCCGAGCAGTATGCTCACCCAACAGTTTTGCTGTATACCCCATCACTTACGCGCTAGTCTGCACCACCATCCCCGCCTCTGGAATGCCGCACTCCCAAATCTCGACCGGCGTGCCTTGATAATGCGTTGCCAGTGCCGCCGCCAGATCGCGCGCCGCGCCGATGTTGCGCGCGATCACCATCGCAAAGCCGCCGCCGCCTGCGCCCGCCAATTTTCCACCGTTGATGTGCGGACTCATCACTTCAAACAAACGGTCGATGAAATCGTTGGTGCAGCCGGGATCCATCCGCTTGTTGATCACCCAGTGCTCGCTCAACAATTCTCCGAAGTGGCTCACGTCGTTGGCCTGCAGCGCATCACGCATGTCCACCGCCAGCCGCGCAATCTCTTGCTGAATCCACACCATCTCCGGATCGCGCGCCATCCAGCGGTTCATCACCGACCGCAGCAGATTCTTCGCCAAACGCTGCCGCCCGGTGTAGACCACCAACAGGCGGCTGGCCAATTCCACTTTCGTTTTCGGTGAAAGCTTCACCGGCTCGATGTGAATGCGCTGCGGCAGGCCGGGCGGCGTCGACACCAGTTTGATGCCCCCCCACAAGCCGCCGACTTGATCTTGCCAGCCGCCGCCCGTTGTAAGCATTTGCTCCAGACACAGCACTTCGTCGAACAACTGCGCGGGCGCACTCTCACTCCCGATGAGCTGGCTCAAGCATTGCAGTACGGCTCCGGCCATGATCGAACTGGTACCCAACCCCGAACCGCGCGGGATCGAAGTTTGCGTCATCAGCTTCAAGCCGCCGCCCAGCTGCTGACACAGTTCACGCACCGGCATCTCTGGATCGAGATCGATCGGCACGATGCCCTTCAACACCAGCGCCGCTTTTTGCAGCGCAAACAAATCTGCCGGGTTGGCATAGTTGGTCAACTCGCCCACGTGCGTTGGTTCGAAGCGCGCTTCGATGTCCGGGCTTTCCAGAATCAAACGGGGCTCGCTCAACCACGTCGCTTCCGCCACAATCGGATGCAGGCCGCGCAGCGTGATGGCCGCGTTCAGCACCGTGCCACCCTTCTCGATGCTGTACGGCGGGGTATCCGTCCAGCCGCCGCCAAAGTCGATGCGCGCCGCGGCTTTCACTTGCACGCCCTGCCCTAACGATCGAGGAGTTGCGGCCGGCTTCGGCTCGATCACGGAGCCCTCGATCAGCTGCGCTAAAACCGTAAAGGCGCGATCTTCCCACTCGGGTTGACCACTGGCCTCAGCCAGAGCTTTATAACCGCGCAGCTGCAAGATGGGATCAGCGTGAGCTAACCAAGTACCGATCAAATCGCAGCGGCGCAGGACATTGCTGTGCACCAACCCGATCAGCTTTCTCGCCTCGGCGGCCGGTTGTTCGTTTCGAATCGCCGCGTAGCAATGCCGCGCCGCCACATCATCTTCGATGTGGAGCAGATCGGCCAAAATGTGTTCGCTGTCCGCGCGTGCAAAACTGACGCCCAACGAAAGCCGCGGCGCGGCCTCCCACTTCGTGCGCCACTCCGCCGAAACGTGTTCCGGAGATTGCAACGGCAGCGACAACGCCAGACTTTCGTCGCGCGTTGCAGCCAACGGATACAAGTGCGCGTTCCACAACGTGCGTAATGCAGGGGGCACATCAGGCCAGATGATGTCAGGATCGATGTGAGCCGCCGCTAACCACTCGGCCCAGCTGCGCCCGAAAAAAGTTCCGGTGGATCGTTTGGGATCATCGCGCAGACCAAAGACACGCGTGACGAACCCATCTTTGATCGGCAACTGATCTACGACCACGTCTTGCGCTAACTCGATCGGTTGAGCGGTATCGACGTTGGCGATGAGCGCCGCGCCCTGCCAGCTCACCGGGCCAAGCAAACGACTATCGACAATCAGTGCGCGTTGATCGGAGGGTGACGTGACTTGTTCAACCGTCGCGTTGATCAGCGCCAGTGAATCAGCGGCAGGCGACCAGGCCGCGGCGTGCGAGACCCAGCCACAAATGCGCTGCAAGTCCACATCCGCTGCGACCGTTTCCCAATATTCGCGCGACGTGCCAAAGTGAATGAACATCGCGGGCTGCAAGCGTTCGGACGTAAACGAGGTGCCGCGCAGGCGCTGCCAGATCACCTGCCGCGCTTTCTGCACTTCGGGTGTGGCGGGGCCATCGCTGGTATCGGCGAGATAATCTTCCAGTGTCGTCGATTGCGCGAGGGGCAGCACGAGATCACCGTAGAAGTTAAGGGCCGATTCCGGCGCGCAATCAAACGGCGGCACGCGGCAAATGCACGCGATCGATTCGGCTTGAATGAGCGCCGCATACTTGAGTGCCGTGGCAGAATCCAACCACACCAGACCGGTATCGATCTGCACCGTCCCATCGGGATGGATGGCGTCCCAATGTTTCAGCTCTTCTGCTGCCGGCTTATGCAGATAGGCCCGCACGCGATGCGTCCCGTCGCCATGTGCGTACACCCCGTGGCGCAAGCCCATCTCCACCGGCGCGGCCGCGGCCACACCAATCACGCCGCCCCGTTGAAACGAAATTTGCAGATGATCGAACACCAGCAGCACATCGCCCGACGCGACAAGGACGCCCGGCGGCAAAGAAGTGCTGCTCAAGCCGCTGAGGCCGATCAGGAATTCATCGAAGATGGTTGAGGCGCGACCATCGGGCAGCACGCGGGGCACGCGCGCAAAGAGTTTTCCGGTGGCCGAGCAATGCGGCAAGCGGCGCGAATCGCCGCCGGAGTGAATGACGAGAATGCGTTTGTTGGTCAGCGTGTCATCTTCGCGCGCCAGCTGCGCCAGCACGCGCAGCGTCGCCCCGCCCGATCCGATGCGCTGCCCGTCGGGATCGGCGATGACGAGGAAGCGCGTGTTCACGGGCAGCAGGTTGGTGGTGCGCCGCCAATCCAACTGCCCGCGATACATGTTGGCCTGGCGTTCATCGCTGGCCGTCAGGACGCAGACATCCCAACCCAAATTGGAGTGCGGCTTGAGTGAAGCAAGATATTGCTGCCAGTTATCGTGATAAGCCTGCTGTAGAAATTCGACGTTGGTGTGATCGGTCATGCTCATCTTCTTGATGTGGGGTAGTACACGATTTATTGCGAATGTCGCTTTAATTTACAACGTCTGTCATTCCCGCGAAGGCGGGAATGACGGAGTGCGCCACTGAGTATAGCACGGGGCCGACGAAGCGCCAATGGAAGTTTGGCGAGCGAGTATAACGCAACTGTGTAGGTGATTTTTCAGACGCTCGCGCTGGATGGCTACATCCAGCGGGGGAACGCGGATGTAGCCATCCGCTGGGAGCCTGCCCAACAGTTTTGCGTTATACCCTTGACGGGCAGGATGTCGCGGTATAATACGCCCACATTTCTCTGGAGGAAAACAATGAAGAAGGCATTAGTCTGTGGCGCCGGTGGATTCATCGGCTGTCACCTGGTCAAGAAACTCAAGCAAGAAGGCTATTGGGTGCGCGGCGTGGACATCAAGCCGCACGAATGGTCACCCGATGCAGCCGATGAATTTATGCTGCTCGATCTACGCATCGAGGACAACTGTCGCAAGGCGTTGACCGTCGACGGCGGCGCCGCTAATAGCGGCACTTTCGACGAGGTATATCAATTAGCGGCGGACATGGGCGGCATGGGCTTCATTCACTCCGCCGAAACCGAGATCATGCACAACAGCGTGCTGATCAACATCTACATGACTGATCTCGCCGCGCGCCTGGGCGTGCCGCGCTACTTCTTCTCGTCGTCGGTGTGCGTGTACCGCGATATGAAACACGGCGAACCGGAAATGACCGAAGCCGAAGCGATCCCGGCGCATCCCGATAACGAATACGGCTGGGAGAAGTTGTACTCCGAGCGCGTGGCCGAAGCCTACGAGCGCCGCTATGGCATGCAAGTCCGCATCGCGCGCTTCCAAAACTGCTACGGCCCTGAAGGCACGTGGACGGGCGGACGCGAGAAAGCGCCCGCGGCGATGTGCCGCAAAGTGGCCGAAATCGGCGGAGACGAAGGCACGATTGAGGTGTGGGGTGATGGGAGTGCGGTGCGCTCGTACACCTACGTCAGCGACATGGTGGACGGCATCTACTTGCTGATGCACTCCGACTTGCACGGCGCGGTGAACATCGGCTGCCCGCAGTACGTCACCGTCGATGAGCTGGCCAACACCGTCGCGCAGATCTCCGGCAAGAAGGTCACCATCAAACACGTGCAAGGGCCGGTGGGCGTGCAGTCGCGCAACTTCAGCAACGAGCGCATCTACTCGCTGGGCTGGAAGGCCAAGGTCTTCATCGAAGACGGCATCCGACTGACGTACCCGTGGATAGTCAAACAGGTCGAGGCGGCGAAGGCGAAGAAGATCTAAAGGATACGAAAGCCAAAAGGCCGATCTGTCAACGCAGGTCGGCCTTTTTGTTTACACACACTGGTACTCA
The DNA here is from genome assembly GCA_003154115.1 of Anaerolineae bacterium. Lineage (GTDB taxonomy): Bacteria > Chloroflexota > Anaerolineae > Fen-1058 > Fen-1058 > Fen-1058. The sequence goes on along the minus strand of PMCF01000039.1, from coordinate 14,875 downwards.
AGCGTCAATCAGCAATCGGCAATCATCACTCCAGCTTCGGCCACTCGTCGCTCTGCTCCGCTTCGTCCGGCCAGTTGCGCTTGAGTTCCTGATCGGTGAGTCCGATCTGCGCGCCGAGGCGCACCGCCAGCACGCACGATTGCAGCGCAAATTCGAGCGGCTGACCCATGCTCAGGTCATGGCGATTAGGCCCCGCATCTGCACTATCGTGCTCCTTGTCGCACGATAATGGCCGAGGGGACGCACGCACGCCTACGGCGTGGTGATCGGAGTAGTTGACAACGGGTGTACACTTTTAGGCGGACTAAGAAACCGCCTATTTCTGCACTAACGGCAAGAAAACACTGTGAGGCGGAATGCTCACGATGACAACATGAGTTGTCGTGGCGAGACTGGTCACACTGTTCGTGGCCGTGACCAACGCGCTGTACTCCCCAACTGCCGCATAGCTGTGAGAAACATTCGCCCCGCTAGACATGGGAGCGCCGTCACCAAAACTCCAGCTGTAGGTGATGTCATCACCTGTGGCTGTGACTGTAAACCAGGTGGTCTGTCCTAGCAGAGTAGGACTGCTATTCATCGCCACCAGGTTGGTGATTGCTGCCAAACTGAGTGGAACGTTCCATACCTGATCATTGTTCCACTCGACACGTGGAAGCATGGATTGTCCGTTGACGGCAAAGGTGATGTATCGCCCAGGCATTCCGCATCCGCTTGCCCCGCCCGGACCATCTGCAAATACATTGACGCTGTAGACAATATCACCGCCATTTTGCAACGTGGTACCTTGACCGCACATCTTGCCATTTATCCAGGCCGTGACGACCATCCCGGCCGTTGGTGTAAAGTCTCCTCCTGCTAGGACTGAACCATAGAAAGTTGTCGGCGGGCTTTGGACATTCAGATTCCTATTCGGTGATGAAGGTGAGCCGCCGTTCAAGGACAGCGTAATCGATTGGGTGAGGCTGATCCAATAAGCTTCACCAAACCTGAACGTGCTCAGATCATTGACCCACGGCGGCACGCTGACATCATAGACTTTCCATGGGTCTGTTGAATCGCTACCGTTGTACCAATACACAGTCGAGTAGGATCCATCAATGGACGCCAGCGCCTGGGTAACCAGCGGCGTGGCTTGGACCGGATACGCGAACAGATCCCAACCCGGGCCGTACAACGGTATCTCGATACTGGACATGAGCGCATACAACCCCGGCCCTTGCGTTGGTGCTGATACGAAGTTGTGATAGGTATCCAACTGGGTTGGCAGTTGTCGCCACGATGTACCGTTCCAGAAATATATCCGCAGCCAGTTCTCTTCACCCGGCGGCACATCACTGCCCAGGTAATAGATGCTGATCGATGATCCACTTAGATCAGGTGCATTGGCGGAGGCGGTCAGTCGATAGCCATACCCGACCACCGTGGTCCAGGCTGGCACAGACGGCAGCGTGGTCGCCGACTGGAAGGCAACGAACTCATCTTCCCGAAAGGTCAAGTTGCGCCCAAATAGAATAATCTGCCCGTCTGAAGAGGATCCCGGAACCCAGTGGGCTCTCATGTGCGCCCAGTGCGCCCTCATGTGGGCCGGACTGCCGCCGATCGAGTAGTCGGTAACGATCTCGCGGCGCGGCTCCGCCTCTTCCACCCAGAGATGAAGGTACCCTTCCATGGAAGGACTCCTCTGCAAAAAGGGTACGTCGCTTTTCAAAGTGGGGCAATCTTTCCCAAAATGACCACTTTTGCTGGCTGAAGATTCGCCGTATGCATTCTTTTGGCAATAAAGTGGGGCATCAGCCCAATCGATTTTTCCAAAGCGGCCTTTTTGCAGAGGAGTCATGGAAGGCTCATCCAGATTGAACGTGCCCGCATATTGATTGCCTGCCAGGTTCAATGTGATCGTAGGAACTGTCGTCCCATCGGCAGAATACAATCGTGCGCCCAGCAACAACCCGGCTGGAACATTCGTGACCGCGATCGAGATCGTGCGCGAAGTGACCGGTGTGAGGATCACTTCCGGGTTCCAATTCGACTGCGTGAGCAGAGTCAACTGATCATCGCCGGGACTAATGGTCTCACAGCCGGATCGCTGAGCCGCCAGGTCGAATAGACACAAGCGATCGCCGACTTGGGCACCGCGTGCTGTCACCTGATCAAGTCTGGGACTGCCCAAGTCGATCAACTGCTGATCATTTTGGAACAGGAACGCGCGAGCGCCAGGACCCGGTTCAACATGCCCGCCGTTTTGTGATAGATAAAAAATGGGCACCGGTAACGTGTTCGAAGGAGTGATCGGCTCGATGGACTTAATTTGCGTCACCGCCAAAGGCAAGCCGCTTGGGCCGGTGTTGGCCACAACGCCATTCAGCCAGGGATAAAACGTGGTAACGGTGGACCAATCCCAACGGCCCGTGCTTTTGTTCGCTAAAGTGTCTTCGCAATTTCGGTTGGTACCGACCGGATGCCATCCCGTCTGAAAATGGAATTCGCTGTAGTCATCACGATAGGGATCACTCATCGCCGTATTTGAGCAGGTATCGATCGGAACCAGCAGGCCGTTCGCATCCAACCCCAGGTAGTCGTCGTCCAGGAACAGGGCATAGTGGCCGAGTTCATGGGCCAACGCGCGCGGCCAGTCTTCACCGAGCGTGCCGCCGGGATCGCCATAGCGATTCCAAACAGCGCCGATGCGAACTTGACCCGGTTCGTAAGTCACCGTCGATGTGACAGGATCGGTGATGACGGTGCTGACAATGCCACCCTGCGCCGCGTTGGGCCGCATGCGGTTTGTCGCGTAGATCCGAATGTCGGCATCTAGCCAATGTTCTCGATCGTGATAGATATTGACCGGCCCGAGTGCGGCTTGCCCATTCGTCCAGTCATACAACAACTCTGATGTGCGTTGCAAATCATATTTCAGTTGAGACATGAATTGCGCGTCATTGCGTGCATCCCATTCTAGCGAGACATCAAGGTTAAAGAGGATGAAGGGATTGTTGGGGGAGACCACCAGCGTTTGAACGCCGGGCGTAGTCACGGTAGTCATGGTCAGGCCGGTGCCGTTTGGCGAAGCACTGGTGTAGTACAGGGTATAAGTATCTGTTGCCGTGATGGGTAACAATGCGACAAGCCGATCGCCAAGTCCCGTCTGCCCACGGCCTTGTAAATAGCCTTGCCAATCGGTACGGAAAGGCTTGCCTGTGCTATCCGACATCACCTGCGCACCAGTGCTCTGCCCTTGCGGCAGACGATACACGAGCGCGTTGTTAACTGGTGTAGTGTCGCTGAGTACACGTACTTGCGTCCCACGCACGCGGAAAGGCAAAGAATCGGCAAACGCATACGGGCGCTGATAAATGGGAACACTGCCGGGATACTGGTACTCGCCGGGCATTCCTATTGTTCCACTCAGAGCGTAAGGGTAAGCTTCAATCCGGAAAACCACATTGTCACTCTGCCCAAAGAAACCGCTGGCGAAGGTATCCCAGTAATACACATACGGAGTTGGCGCAGGAATGTGGCCGTGAACCCAACTCGGCCCGTTGATCAATACGCCGTCATTGTGGTTGACGGTCAGATCATGAGCCGTAGCGCCTACACCCTCGTCGAACCTCCAATTACTTACCAGACCGTTCTCGGTTACGATCAGTTCCCGGGACATCGTCGTCCGAATTTCCGCAGCCGATAAGGCACGATTGTAGACGCGCGCGTCATCGATCATGCCTGTGACAAACTCAGGGCCAGACCAAGGCGAACTTCCTATGCGCAGTACATTGGCATTTTCGCCAATAGGATTACCACTTGCCGTAATAGTCATTACAGGCGTGCCGTCGATGTAGCCAATCATGTCTCCACCCGTTTGCCATGTGACGGCCAAGTGGGTCCATCGATTGGCAGGGACGCTGCCTGCCTGAAATGAATGCCACCCCCCACTCGCATCCCATATTTCGGGGTAGAGTGAGCCGTTTGACACTCCTAGCAAGTAGCCAGATCCGATCGGCGTTTTGCCAACTACCTTCTGATCGTTGTTAGGGTCGCTGAGATTGACCCAGGCTTCTAGCGTCAGGCTATCGGTAATGTTCAGACGGGGTGAATCTGGGATCTCAACATAGTCATCTATTCCATCAAAGATCAATGCGCTTCCCGTCGTAGAAAGATTCGTCAGTACGGTACCGCTGGACATGGTAGCGGTATACCATTGGCCACCACCGCTTAGTGAATAGTACGCGCGAACAGCACCGACTGAATCGCCTTCAGGATCGAAGAGCGAGTAATTGATCGGGATAACCGTATCCGCCTGAATGATCGGAGTGGAATAGAAGGGGGCATCCGTTGTGGTGACCGGGCGAGTCACCGACACATGAGGGGGATTGTTAAGCAGGCGATCCGCCTGGCCACTGGTATTCCAGTATAAACGGTTGTGAGGTATCGCCCCACTAGTACCCCTGGATTCACCAACTACAATGTCCAACGTTCTGGTTCCGCGAAAATCTCCCAACGCGACGGCCGTTGTTTGTGCAGTGTCGGTCAAAAGCTGACTTACGACAAATCCTCTCCCGCCATTGTTCAGAAAAACTTGACTAGGTGTACCACCAGAATTAAAGGTGTTAAAAGTGACCACCACAAGATCTGGCCAATTATCGTTGTTCAAGTCGCCTACCGCAATGGCACGAGTATTTTTACTGTTTCCGACTGCAAGACTGGAAGCAAAGCTGCCGTGCCCATCGTTCAGATAGACCACAACCGTTTGTCCATTGCTCACCAGTGCAATATCCAGCGCGCCGTCGCTGTTGAAGTCGCTCACTGCGGCGGCATTCACTCCGGTCGCCAGAACAGGTCCAGGCGTGAAGTTGCCCTGTCCATCATTCCAACAGACCTGACCTCCTACAATATCCAATGCACCGTCATTGTTAAAATCTCCAGCCGCGATACCGCTGCAAGCTAGAACAGGACCGGGAGTGAAGTTGCCCTGTCCATCATTCCAATAGACTGAACTACCTGCAATATCCAACGTACCGTCGTTGTTAAAGTCTCCGACGATGCTTCCGCCTCCACCCGGCAGATCCGGGCCGGGCGTGAAATTGCCCTGCCCATCATTCCAATAGACCTTACCACTCAACGAAACATCCAGAGCGCCGTCGTTATTAAAATCACCGACGCCCATAACACCGTAAGCGCTTCCCAACCAAGTTCCCCATGAGAAGTTACCTGCGCCGTCATTCAGAAGAACATAGGTACCAGGTGCTTCCCAATCACCGATCAGTACATCCAGCGTCCCATTCCCATCAAAATCGCCTACAGCAGCATGAACTGTGCCGATATGCAAACCTGTTTGTCCAAGAGTCGGCCCAACAGCAAACTGTACGTTCGTAGGGCTTATCCCCCAAAAGACTTGACTGGGCTGCTGGTAGTTCCCAAGAACGACGTCAAGAACCCGGTCGCCATTGAAGTCTCCCACTGCGGCAGCGCGAACATCAGTAGCATAACCTGCTACGATGGAACCGGGAGTAAAAGTTCCGTCTCCATTGTTCAAGTAGATCTGACTCACGTGAATAGGGTTGATGAACGGATAGCCATAGCCATAGCCAACTAAAGCATCGAGATTGCTGTCTCCATTGAAGTCGGCTAGTGCCACTGTGTATGCGTATGCCGTTGAACTCCCAATCAGTTGGCCGGTGAGGAAGTTTCCCTGCCCATCATTGAAGAATACTAGCAGGCTCCCGTACCACCAAGCCACCAGATCCAAACTCCCATCGCTATTGAGATCGCCGACTGCTAATGGGGAAATTTGGTAACCGGGTGCAATCTCCGTGTTGTTCGCAGTGAAATTGCCATGGCCATCGTTCCAGAAGAGCTGGTTGCCTAGTACAAGATCGAGGGTTCCGTCATTGTTGAAGTCGCCCATAACTCCAGTGCTTGTGACACTGAGTGATATTCCCGCTGTGAAATTCATGTTTCCACTGTTCCAATAGATTTGACCAGCCGAAACGACATCTAGAAGACCATCACCATTAAGGTCACCCACTATTCCACTCTGACCGGTTCCTATAGAAACGCTGGGGTTAAAGCTGCCATATCCGTTGTTCAAATACACTTGATTTCCCAACAGGATGTCTAACCAGCCATCTCCGTTCAAATCGCCCGTGGCAACCATGGGGGAATCCGAGCCTGTTCCTAAAGTTGGGCCTTGTACAAAATGGCCGGAGCCATCATTGAAATAAACTTGGCTTGGTGAGCCAGAGTTCCCAGTGACGATGTCCAACGCTCCGTCTCCGTTGAAATCCCCTACCGCGACGGTCGTTGCATTCGCCAGCAAATCCGCTGGAACAAAACCGTTCGTGTCTGCAACAGACTCAATCCCAACCAAGTTAGGTGGAGCAGTTTGGGGTTCTACGGTCGATGTGATCACTGGTTGGAGGAGATTCAGCGTGTGCTTGGCATTAGTGGTAGGTATGATGAGAAACAACAATACAAGAAATCCAGCAGCAAACACAATAGGAAAAATCGAATGCGTGCGAACAGCGATTTGCGAAGACATGACACCCTTCTCTTCGTCGGACATCGCCGACAAGATGGTTCATCCCCGCGATGCACAATAGACCTTGCGTAAAGAGGTAGATCAGCAAGGCAACGGCGCCATCTTTGGCTTAGTGACAGGTCCGCTGTGTATCAGTATATGCCAAGGTCAAGTTGAAACACAAGCATTGTTGGAAAAGTTGAACGAAGTTCAGACCTGACAGGTTTTTCAGTGCCAATCATCCTGTGCTCACGATGAGCAATTGGGGCAGAACAATCTGAGTAACTATCTGGTGAAAACCTGTCAGGTCTCGACCAAATCTCTGTGCGCACCCAAGCGGTCAAACGTGGCACGCGCTTCGCGCAGCAACGACATGGCACGATCACGATCCGTATCAAGCAACGCTCGTCGCCATTCCGCCTGCGTGCGCGCTAGTTCATAGCCATCATCATGCAACAAAGCGAGGCTGTGTTCAAACGCTTCATTCGCTAGATCGTTCTGTTCGCTGGCGCTCAACACCTGTCCTAACACACGCCAGCTCATGCCTTCGTCGATCTTCAATTCCAGTTCGCGGCACAGGGCGATCGTTTTCTCGATCACTTCACGGGCCTGATCGAATTGTCCGCGTGACAGATGAATCAGCGCTCGACCGCGCCACAATTCCGGCAGTTGATCTTTCGCGTCCATCTCCACGGCCAGCGGCTCGGCTTCGTCGATCGCTAGTTCGGCCGCCTCCCAGTGTCTCAGGCGAAGGTCCAGATCAGACAAGCTGGACAAGCCGGCCACGATCAGTTCATTCAAGTGACGGCTGCGGGATAAGTCTAAGCATTGCGTCAGATGCGCCCGCGCGCGGTCGTCGTTGCCCAACTTGGTGTGGATGATGCCGAAGGCCAATTCGAGCGTCGCCTGGTAACGCACCGAACCCAATCGATTCGCGAGATCGAGCGCGGCCTGATACTTCTCGATCGCCTGCGGCCACTGCCCGGCCCGATCCAATTCGATGCCCAGATTGAGGTGCACCGGGATCAGGCCCCAGTAGTCGTTGGCTCGTTGATAGATCTCCAGCGCCTGTCGATAGAATTCCGTGCCACGTTGCACCTCGCCGCGTTTCCAATAGAGGACCCCCAGATTCACCAGCGCCAGGGCGCGCCAATACACCACGGTAGCAGGCAGGGCTTGTTGGCCGCGTTCAATTTCAGTTTGAGCTTGAGCATAGTCCCCCAGGTGAAGATAAACGCTGCCCAACTGAATGCGTAGGATCGCTTCTTCCGGGGTGTTCGTTCCGCCGATCGTGTCCAGGCCGCGTTTCAACCAATTCACGGCTTCACGCGGCGCTTCGTATTTCAGCACATCGCTCAAGCCCAGACAGGCCCGCGCCTGCCAGACGCTGCTGGTCTTGTCGTTTGGCTGGAGTTGGAGTTTGGACAGAGCGGCTTGATAGCTTTCCTGTGCGAGCTGTGTATCGCCGAGAAACGCGCAGACTTGCCCACGTGTCACCTGGACAGCCGCCCACCCGATCGGGTTGAGCGCGCGCCCGCTGAGTTGATCGAGCAACGCCCGCAAGCTCTGCGCCTGCCCCCGATTGATCGCGCCCCACACATCGGACGTCGCCAACTGCGCGGCACGTTCGTACTCGTGCGCCAGATCAAAATGCCGCGCCGCTTGCAGCGCATCCGGTTCTTCGCTGTCATAGTAGTCGGCGGCGCGACGATGTAACGCCAACCGTTCACGCCGGCCGAGCAGGTTGTAGTAGAAGTTGCGCACCGTCTCGTGCTGCGTGTAAGCCTTGCCTGCGGCTGTGTCACTTTCCAGCAGCAGATAGCGGCTGCGCAGATCGCTCAACATGCGCTTGACGCCGCCGCGAATGGCCTCGTTCTCTTCCAGCACGACTTCAATCGCATCCCGCGTGGCCGGATAACCCAGAAACACCGACACGGCGCTCATGCTGGCTCGCTCTTCTTTCGTCAGGCGTTGATCGATGCTGGTCATCAGGTACTGTTCGATGTCTTCCGATTCGGCCACGCGCCGCACCAAGCGCGCCGGATCATCCGCGCCGTGCAACGCGCCGATGGCTAATGTCAACAGTTGCGGATTGCCCTCGGTGAGCCGATACAGCTGCTCCGTCACTTCGGGATTGAGTGTGATCCCGCGCTGTGCCAACAACCGGATCGCATCGGCGCTGCCCAGACCGGTCAGCACGTTGTAGTCGCTCGCCGCGGCAAAGGCCGGCTTGTGCTGTGTGGCGATGATCACCGATACCTGACCGGCGACCAGCAGCGTTCGTAGGCGTTCCAGCAATTTACCCATCAAGGGATCGTGTTCGATGCTATGAAAGTTATCCAGAATCAGCAGATACTTGTGCCCGCGCAAGAGGTGCAAGACGTGATCGAACAACACTTCGATCGGCGGTGGCTTGCTGCCCGTTTGTTGCGCGCCGCGCAGCATGCTCCACAAATCCTGCTGCTGATGCCAGGCCAGGAACTTCGCCAGTTCCCAGACGATCACCTCCGCGCCTTCGCCTTCATGAAAAGCATGCGCGAAAGTGCTGCTCGAGCCCGCAAAGCGCTGCGCCAGCTGCAAGGCTAACGTGGTCTTGCCCACGCCGGGCATACCCGTAATGATGGCCAGATGTTGTGTCGCAAGCCGATCGAGATAGTAGGTGAGTTCAGCCTCGCGTCCCACAAAGTCTTTGGTGATGCGCGAGTCGATGGTGTCCAGCGGCGGGAGATCGGGCGGCGTGACGGGTGCGAGGACTGGCTCTTCTTCGACGACCGGGCGCGTCGTGCGGGCGATGGCGCTTGGCATCCCGATCGCTTGAGCGAACGCCAACGCGAATTCGCCGGCGGTCGCAAATCGATCGGCCGGCCGCTTAGCCAGTGCTTTCAAAATCACAAACGCCGCCACATCCGGGATCATCGCATTAAGATGCTGCGGCGCAGGCGGCTCTTCGTTGATGTGCTTCAAGATCATGGCGGTAGGCAGCTCGGCGATAAAGGGCAAGCGGCCCGTCGCCATCTCGAACGCGGCTACACCCAACGCGTACACATCCACGCGCCGATCGAGCGGCTCGCCCCGACACTGCTCGGGCGCCATGTAAGCGGGCGTGCCCATGACGGAATCGGACACCGTCAACGCCGTGCCGCTCATAATCTTCACCATGCCAAAGTCGGCCAGCAAGACCCAGTCGTCTTCATCCAGCAGTACGTTCGCCGGCTTAATGTCGCGGTGCAGCATGTTGTGATCGTGAGCGTGATCGAGCGCGCCCGCAATCTTCTCGACGAAATACAATACGTCGGGCATGAGCAGCGGCCGACCCAGACGTGCCGCCAATGAACCGCGCGTGGCGAGTTTCGTAATGAAGTACGTCAGCCCATCGTCTTCTCGGCCAAAATCGATGATGGGCAGGATGTTGGGATGATTCAAGCGGGCGATGGCCTGGGCTTCCCGCACAAACCGCTCTTGAAAATCGGTGGAGTCGGCCAGGTGCTCGGGGAGGACCTTGATCGCCGCATAGTGGGTTAGATCGGCGCGATAGCCTTTGTAGACCACGCCCATCCCGCCGCGCCCCAGCTGGCTGACGATCTCGTACTTGCCAATGGTCCGTCCGATGAGTTCCATAGACCCGACCTCGCATTGTGACGCCACGCAACAACGGGCGTTGGAGAATACGACTGTGGACAGAGGTAGTATAGAACGAAGTCAGGCGTGTGGCAACAGGCAAATGCCACCTGCCTGAATGTAGGTTTTGAAGTCGTGAAATAGTTTTTAGTGCCGCCGCTCCGTTCGGGCCGCGCCCGCCGCGTAATCCAGCAACAGCACTTGCCGGTCCTGCAGATCGACGATGCGATCAAACACGCTGATGCCGCTAGACTCACCGCTTTCAAATTTGAAGCTAATGTAATGTCCGCCCGGCGCGAGGGGGACGTTTTCAAACAGAGCCGCTGCGTGCCCTGTGTTCAATTCGCCCGGCGCAAAGTCCTTTTCAAACAAGAGTTGACCATCGACGTGCAGGCTCAGGCGTACAGGAACGGCCGCATAGTTCGCAGCGTGTTGACCGGCGCGGGCGGCAAACAGCGCGGCGGGTGAGGGCAGGACAATCTGGATACGCGCTTGTCCGGCGGCATAGGGCGTGTAGGATACCGCATTCAACCCGATTGAAAATACATACAATATCGCACACAGGATCAGGGCGGGGATGAGATTGCGCCAGCGTAGCGGTGCGGCCATTCGGCCCAGCGTTGGCCGATCGGCGGTGAGCGGCGCACGCAGGGCCTGCTTGAAATCATTGGGCGGCAGCCAGTACGTGCCGATCGGTGCATTGGCGTAGTTGCGCCGCAAGCGCGGCACGCGGTTGCGAGTCAACCGCCCTTCCGCCCAGATATTCCCTTCGCGCCGGGCACAATCGCCGGGCGCGCAACCGACAATGCGGGCCTCCGTCGCGCCGATATCCAAACTACGGGCGATCAAGTCTGGCGGGGCCGACGCGGTACAGGGCAGCGTGATCACTTCCAGCGTCGGGTCGAGATTGGTTGATTCCGTGGGATGCAGATAAGGTTGCGCTCCATGTTCGGCATGACGTTCACACGTGAAGACGACCGTGACTTTGCCGGTGGGTGTTCGCTGGCGAGCCGCACTCACCCGCTTTTCGATAATTGTCCACAAGGCCGTGTACGACAATAGACCAACCGAAATCGCCTGCACACCGCACGAACCGACGCACAGACCGCACGACACACACAAATCCAGATTCGCCTGAGCGACGAATTTGTGGGCTTTGCCATCGGTGCGCGGCACCATGGTGATGGCCTGGTACGGGCAATCGAGCGCGCACTCGGTGCAGCCGATACAGCGAGTCTGGTCGATATGGACGGGTGGCGGTGATTTTCGACGGGAGGGCAGCCACGGAATGACGGCGAAGCCCGCGATCACCGCCAACGTCACCAGCCACAGCCCATTGGCCGTCCCATTGATTTCGGGCGGGATGAAAAACAGGAACAACGGATCGAGCGACACCGGGCCGGGCAATCGATCTAGCTTGGCTGGCGGCAGCATACCCAGCGGTACGGCCGCGGAGAGGACGAACACCAAGAGGCCAACGCCGATGAGCCAGTGGCGCGCGGGCAGAAACTTGGGGCGGCTCAACCGCTTGACGTGCAGCCAGTAGCCAAAAGCGACTAACCCGAACAGAACGATGTGCACCAACAACAGCAGCCCGATCCAGATCCAACTGGTGTCATTCGCCTCAACCGCTTGGATTCCGGCGATAAAGTTGGCGCTCGTTCCAAACACGCGCCCCAGCCAGTTGGTCACACTGGTCATGATCAGCTGCGCGCGTTGATCCCAGATCAACCAGTAACCCATGACGCCATCCACCACCAACACGGCGACCATCAGCACGCCCGTGACCCACGCCAGCCAGCGCGGACCTCGAAACTTGCCCATGAAAAGCAGGCGAAAGCCGTGCATCACACTCACGATGATGGCCGCGTCCGACGCATACCGGTGGATCGCGCGGATAATGTGCGCCACCAACTGACTCTCCATTTTGGAGATGGAGTGATAGATCCCGTCAAAACTGAATTGGACGAAGAAGCTAAGATACAGGCCGGTGATGGCGACGATCAGCCACAAATAGACGGCGATGGTGTCCGTGTGATACAGGGGATTCAACGCGGGATTTCCGATCAAGCGATTGATGGGACGGGCGAACGCCAACGCGGCGCGTTCCAGCCAGCGCAAGGGAGCCCCGCGCCGTGGTTGCCAGACCGTATTGTCGGCAGCGATCAGGTCGATCGGTTGCGCACTCACACTTGGCGCGGCTTCTGCTGCGGACGATACGCGATCCTGTTCAAGAGATTCATCCAGTAAAGGCTCCGGGCGTTCTATCTGAGACAATCCAATAACCTCCCTCAATCTATCCCTGTATCACGACGATCTTCTCATAGATTAACGAGGGCACGCCAAGTGGCGTGCCCTCAAAATCTAACCGCAGGTGAGCGACTGTGTTCAGTTTTGATCTCCAGAAAAGCCTGGCAGCACTGCGTCTATTGATCGCGAATGTCCGCGTCGAACTTCATTTCGCCCGATTTCTCGAAGACCAGCGTCAACGGGAGTTTAGTCCCTGTTGCAAAATCGGCCTTTTTCATCATGCACATCACGTGCATGCCGCCGGGCTTCAATTCCACCGTACCGCCGGCGGGGACTTCAATCTTCTGGCCGGCGATAGGCTGCATGGACATCATGCCGTTTTTATCCACGGTTTCATGCAGTTCGGCCATACCACAGGCGGTCGATTTTACGCCAACCAGGGTATCCGCAGTCGTGCCGGTATTCTTGATGGTTAGATAAAACGCGCCTGTATCCGCCACGGCTGGTGATGATCGGCCCCATACCTGCTCGACCGAAATCTTCGGTCCTGACGCGGCCGGCGCACATGCCGCTAGGGCCACTACGCCGATCAAAATCAACCACCCTACTCGCTTCATCAATTGTCTCCTAGTGATTTTTACTGGCTTTGAAGAGATTCTCGTCAAAGCCAGTTCAAGTACGATTTCTTAGATTTGCCGTCAGACAACCAGTAACCCGTTCAAGGTGCTAATGAAGGGCATAGGCTTCACAGGGAATCGAACGAATTGCTGACGGACTATTCCGATCGCCGGTTATGGTTGCTGCCACGTGCGCAGGAAGGCAATGACATCGGCCAGTTGTTCTTCGGTGAGACGACCGGCAAAGCCACGCATCGCCGTGTTGACGCGTCCCGTTAGAGTCAGTGTCAACAACTCGGCGTTGGTGCTCGTCTGGATGAACTGACTGGGCTTCAACCGCCGCCCGACGCCGCCCTGGCCGTCGGAGCCATGGCAGCCGATGCAGGCATCTTTGTATACGGCGGCGCCTTTCACTGCGTCGCCGATCGGCCACTGCTTGCGGAATTCACCTAGATCACTCAGCGCTTTGGTGAGATCGCCAGATTGGATCGTCGCCACGATCGGATCAAGTTGCGCCAGGCCCGGCCCAAAGGCTAACGGCTTGGCACGGTTGAGGTAGAACAAGGCGTCTTTGTCGTCTTTCTGGCTCAACGCGAACAACGCCTGGTCAAGCAAGTCGGCGACGGTCGTGGTGGGGAGTACCTTCTCACCCTTGCGCCAGGCATCGACCAGCGCAATGATGTCTTCGATCTGACTGGGCGACAGCACGGTACCCCAGGTTGGCATACCCCTGGCGGGGCGGCCACCGTTGATCGTCTGGCGGTACCAGTTGTCGTCCAACGCGCCCAAACGCGCCGGGTTGTTGATGGCCGGGGCAATGCCGCCGCCCTGACCGTTTTCGCCATGGCAGATGAAGCACGTGCCGTTGAACAAAGACAACCCGCGTGCGGCGTCCGAGATGACGACACCCGTCGTGACAGTCGGTGCGGTTGGCTGCCAGGCTCGGATAAACGAAACCACGTATCGAATATCTTCATCGGTGAGCGGGCCGCCGTTTTGCTGCGACCAGGCTGGCATCAATGAGTTGGGGCGTCCCACAGCGATGAATCCGGCCAGCACTTCGTCGGTCGCCTTGGACAGCAAGACTTTGTCGTTCAGAGCCGCGCCAACGCCGCCTTCGCCGCGTGTGCCATGACAGGGGGTGCAGTTGGCGACGTAGATTTGTCGGCCTTGCAGGATGCTGGCTTTGGCGACGGTGTCGCTGGCCTCCGCCATGCGAGCGGGTTCGGTCAGCCAGGCGACGCCCATGGCGACGATCGCCACCAACGTCAGACCCAGGCCAATCAGTATTTGCCGCCGATAATTCTCGGTTTGCATAGAAAACCTGCCTTACGCTTTTGTCGTCTGATTCGGATCGAATCCGGCGCGCTGGATAGGACTACCCGTATCCACGAAGACCTCTCCGTTATTGATCGTCACCGGGAAAATATCCAATGGGCGCGGAGCGGGACCGCCCGTGACGACACCGTGTGCATCATAGAGCGAGCCGTGACACGGGCAGTGGAACTGGTTTTCGGCATCGACCCAGGGCACACTGCAACCGAGGTGGGTACAACGCTGCCAGAAGGCAATAAAGCTGCCATCCTCATAGCGGCGCAAGTAGAATCGACCGGCCTTGACCAGATTGATGCTGCCCGGCGCAAATTCGGCCACTGTGCCGGCGCGCACTGTCCCGCCAAAGCCACCCGTGTTGATAGGCTTCAGGAAACCGAAGAGTGCGACTAGTGATTCTCCCCCCAGTGCGACGAGCGCGGCCACCCAGGTCAGGCCCAAAAATTGCCGTCGGCTGACGCCGGATTGATCAGAGTGTTCAGTTTTGGAGTTCATATTGAAGAATCCCTTCTTACAAGCTGTTAAACGGGTTGTAGCCGTT
>PMCF01000001.1 GCA_003154115.1 Anaerolineae bacterium | reverse complement strand
GAACCGCAGCGCTAAACTCTACTGGCCCGCATGTGGCAGCGCGGCCTGGTGGGGATGGGTCGCGCTAACCTCCCGCCAACGGTGACACGCCGGTTGTTTCTACAACAACAGCCGCCGGGCGTTAGCCACCGCGCAGCAGTTATGGATAGAAACCAACCGGATACCTCGGGGAGGAACGTGATCACCTTGACCACCCCGATCAGGGGTGACCACCAGGGAAGACTAACGACTCATCAAAAAAACAGGCGGACTGACCAACCGATCAGTCCGCCTGTCTGTGGATCAGTGGAGCGACTGGATCAAGCGCCGTAATGCCGGCGCTTATCCAGCACACCCCCTGACGACGTAATGCCGCCGCGCAGAAGGTGGTTCTCCAGATAACGACTGTGAGATTGCGGACCGTCGATTTGTCAGCGCGGAGTGTGGGCCACTCGTCATCGCGTCGTCTCGGTGTCGAGACCGGCGGCCACCTGGTCCTTCAGGTGCAAGCTGGTCGATTCGCTCACAAGCGTTTCAAACCAGGCGATCTGTTTGTTAAGGCGCAGCATCTGCCACTTGAGTCTGCACTGACCGGCGACTCCACTCTTATCGCGGCCGGTGTTCTCAAGCGGCGCCGGGCTGCGTGGCGCTAAACGCTGACGACGGCCGCTTCCGTGAAATCGGGAGCAGCCACGATTGCTGCGGCTTCGGTAACAACTTCGACGGCTGGTCGAATGATCATCGTCGTGACAACGAAATCGATCTTGGTGCGCGGCACGCGCAGTTGCGTGGCGTCATAGTCGCCCAGATCAGGTTTGTCGCCGACCGCGTTGATCAGAAACGTCGCCAGGGTCTCCGTGTGCTCACGCTGCTGCAAGGTGGCCTCGACCACCGCCCGATCCCCGGTCTCGAGGCGTTGGGGCATGGCTTTGGTGGTACCACGCGGCACCACCACCGTGAAGAAGCTCATCTCCGGCCGGCCCGTGTCAGTGTCTTCGGGACGGTGGAGCACACGCAACCGGAAATGCAGCATATCTTCATAGATCCAGATACGTTGATCGACTATCCCGGAGAGCGTGGCTGTGGCCTGGGCCGCATCCGGTTCGTCCAGGATAAAGATGGCCTTGGCCACGAAGTCGGTTTGCAGCCGGCGCACGTGTAGTTGCGCGGCGTCGAAGCCATTCAACTGCGGCGGCTCACCAGCGGCGTTCTTGATGAACATCGCCAGGGTTTCGTCCATCTCGCGCAACCGTGGCATGGTAGACACCGAGACGGAAATCCCCGGCCGCAAGGAGCGTGGCATGGAGCGTGACACGTTCTTCGGCAGCGCCACGGTGAACAGGCTGTCCGCCTGGTGACGACTGCGTGCCGACACCTTGAGCCGGAAGTACGTGGTGTTGTCGTAGCGCCAGATGCGCTCATCGACGACGCCCTTCAGGGTTGCTTCAGCAAACATGGTGATTCCTCCGTGAAAGTGAGCTGACATGGTGGTGGTCTGCCGCGCGCCGCCGAACGACTGCCGCGTGAGCCAAACGAAAAGGCGCTGATCGCCGAACGCGATCGCGCCTGTTTTTACTGCGAGATACCCCTGCCCTTTACTGCGCGCCGGCCCGTTGCGCGGCGCTGGAGCAGGGAATATAGCTAGACTTTATCAAAAAGACTATGACTTGTCAAGCCGTTACGCAACTTCCCAGCAATTCTCATTTTGGGTGAAATGCTCTCGCTCTGCTGCGCGTGGTCACACACCGCACTGCACGCACGCCTTGTCCGCCACGTTGTGGCGGAGGCGCGCCGGGCGGGGTGCAAGTGTCCGGCAACTGACGGCGATGGATGTGACTATCCATCACGAGCACAATAGTTCAAAATAAGAACTGTGCAGAGCAGTACGATCGGGCCGCAGCGGAGTGGCGCGCGGCCGAACGGGCAAGGCTCACCGCGCTGGGTAAGACACCCGCCTGCTTCACAAGCCAGCCCGGTTCAGTTCGTCTTGGAAGGCCCGCAATGTCCGGCGCTGCTCGCGCAGGTCTTCGAAATATTGCTGCCACGCCGCAAGTTGATTGATCCGTTCATACAGTTGGCGAATGTGGACGAGGTGCTGTGCCGCAGCGGCGTAGCTCATGCGGTTGCGGTGCTCGATCAGGAGGGCCACGTGAATGCGATAGATGTTGAGCGCGGCCAGCGGCCGCTGTGCTTCAGCGGCCCGCGCCACTTTCAGACGCAGCGAATCGTCGGCGCTGTACCAGGACGCTTTCACCTTTTCGACCGCGGCCAGCGCCGCGTCGATGTCGTCCTCGAACAGGTAGATCTCGGTGAGCAGACCAGCATCCTGGGCCGCCGTCAGCCACGCGATCGTGTGCGCCCGCACTTCGTCCCAGCGGTCACACGCTTGCGCCGCCGAACGCAAGTCTTGATAATGTTCCAACGTCGGGCGGGTCTGCAAGATCTGCCGGGCCCAGTCCAGCGCCTCGCCGAGATCGCCACGCTGCGCCGCCTGCTTTTTCAGCCATTCACTTAAACGCGTGTCGCGACTGGCGGCCGCCCGTTCGCGCACCAGCCGTGTCGCCGTGTCGCGCCGATCGTGTTTGAGAAAGAGCTCGGCCAGTGACAACAGGTCGTAGTCAGACACGTGCGGCGCGACCGACAAGGCTTCTTCGTCTCGATCGAGCCGCAATAAGCGATCGACCAACGCGCCGGTCAGTCCCGCCTCGCGGCACAGGCGCAGATATTCTTCGTCGTCGAGCACGTCCCCCAACAAGTTGAGAATGAGGCCGCCCAAGGCGCGGCGATCAAAGCCGGCGAGCGACTGAACGACCTGCGCCATAGCCGACTGCGCCCAACCGGCGACCACGGCCCGTTCCGGCAGCGAGGTATGTTCCAGCAGCAGGCCGTAAGCGTCGTCGCTCAAGCCGACGCTGCCCAAACGCATATCCTGCACAAAGGTGTCAAATAGAACACGCAGCAAGGATTGCCGGCGAAGCGGATCGGTGGTGGAGGTTAGGCAGCGTTCCAGGCCGCGGACGCAATCAGACACACAAGCGATCAGGCTGCCACTGTCATCGTGCTGCGCGCCATAACTTTGCAGTACGCTGCGCAGCACCGTCTCATATACGATAGCCGCGTTCGGCCAATCGGACTGGGCCGCGTACTGATCGCCGAGTTCGATGATAGGCTGCAGTTCGTACGCGCTGTCGCCGACCGATCCATCATCGTCATCGGCGGCGAAGGCGTGCTGCACCTGCCGTTGGATGACACGCGGATCGATCGGGCGGGCGGAGGCCCGTTCCCGCGCGGTGGGCAGATCGAGCAGCGCTTCCAGGTCGGGCTGGCGTTCGATGAGCCGGCAGATCAGTTCGACGAGTTCTTCCGGTGTGCGGTGAGCCAGCCGGCGGCTAAGATCATCAAGGTGAGGAGTAGTCATGAGGAGTTAGTTATTGGTCGCTGGTTGTTAGTCGTTGGTCCTTGGTCGTTGGTAACGCGCGCCTCATTGGTTCTACCAACCACCAACGACCGGCCACCACAACCAGGTTCCACCCCTTTCGAGGATCAGCCGAATGCGGATGGCGGAACAGCGCGCCGCACTTTCAACTCGGCAGTTTTTCATTCCGCATTCCGACTTTCCACTTCCACCTTCATCAAACCCCTTTCGAGGATCGACTCAATGCGGAATGTCGAATGCGGAATGTCATGCCACATTCTCAACCCACGGCCATGATTCGGCATTCTGTCTTCCCACTTCCGCATTCCACAAACCCCTTTCGAGGATCAACCCAATGCGGAATGTCGAATGCGGAGTGCGGAATGTCATGCCACATTCTCAACCTAGCGGCCCCGACTCGGCATTCCGCCTTCCCACTTCCACATTCCACCAACCCCTTTCGAGGATCACTGCCACTTCATCGAGCTGACGATTGGTACTGGTTGGATCGCATACACTCGTTTCAAACCCCTTTCGAGGAT
>PMCF01000135.1 GCA_003154115.1 Anaerolineae bacterium | reverse complement strand
CGGCGGGAGCGTCGAAAGTGCGGACTTATTTCTGGGCAAGCCCTTAGTTTGAAAACAACACGGCCGGCGCGGTCTGCGGCACAATGACGCGCAAGGCGCCCGGCTGTACCTTCACTTCAATCGGGGTTAGTCCAATCGGTTCGGCGTCGACGTGCACGGCGGTGGGCAGTTTCGCCGCGATGCGAATGCGCCGTCCGCGTGTGTTGACCAACTGCGGATTCTGAGCGGCTTGTCCCAGGGCGATGCTGATGAAATGCTGTGCCGTGTAAGCAAAACTCGTCCCCTTAAAGATGCACACATCCAACCAGCCGTCGTCGACGCGCGCCTCCGGGCTGGGGCGCACAATGCCGGCATACAATTGAATGTTGCTGATCAGCACCATCAAGGTTCGGCCGCGCCACACCGGTTGATCGTCAATTCGGATGGTCATGGGTGTGCCGCGGTATTGTGCGGCGTGCCAGACCGCGCGCAATCCATACCCAACAACGCCCCAGCGTTTTGCCCATGGCGGACGCGGCTCGATCTTCGACGTGACGTAGGCGTCCAGCCCGGCGCCCGACCACAGCAGAAAATAACGTCCGTTGGTGCAGCCCAAATCGATCGGGCGGACGAGGCCCGTACACAACGCGCGCGCGGCATCGATCAACTGCGCCGCATACAACGGGGCCGGGATCGGCAGTCCGATCTGGCGGGCCCACACATTAGCGGTGCCGCTGGGTAACGTGCCCAACGCGACCTCGCTGTGCGCTAAGGCATTGGCGGCTTCATTTAAGCTGCCGTCGCCGCCCGCCGTCAACACCACATCATATCCAGCCCGCCGTGCTTCGGCGGAAAAACGTTGTACATCACCGGCTTGTTGGGTGCGTTGCAGCTCGATCTGCCAACCCTGTTCACGAAAGACTTCCAGCGCTCCGGTCAAAGAAGCCTGGATATCATGGGTGCCGGAACGCGGATTGTAGATAATCACAGCGCGCGGGCCGGACAGTAAGCGCAACGGGGTTGGTTTGCTCGCCATGTCTGCTGCGATTATAGGCGATGAGACCCGTCTTTGGCAACTGCGCGAAAAACCTGCGATCAGAATTGGCAATTTGCGGTACAATAACGGCGCTTGATTTTTTAGTTGTGCGAGATCACTTCATGGCGGAATACGTCCTCAACAACCGTTATCGAGTCTTGGCCCAAATTGCGGGCGGCGGCATGGCCGTTGTCTACAAAGCGCACGATACCGTCCTCAATCGAGTAGTGGCCGTGAAAGTGCTGCGCGATACCTTTGCGCAAGATGTCGATTTTCGCGCCCGGTTTCAGCGTGAAGCACAGGCGGCCGCCAACTTAACGCACCCCAACATCGTCACGGTCTATGATTACGGGCAGGATGGCCCACAAAGCTATATCGTGATGGAATACGTTGAGGGCCGCGATCTCAAGGCGGTGATTCGCGGCGAAGGGCCGCTGCCCCTCGATCGAGCCACTGATCTCATGGTGCAGGCGTGTGCGGCGTTGGGCGCCGCTCACCGGGCGGGCCTGGTCCACTGCGATGTGAAGCCCCAGAATATATTGGTCACCAATGATGGCCGCGTTAAGGTCACCGACTTTGGGATCGCGCGCGCCATGTCGGCCAGCGTGCCGCAAAATGTAGAAACAGTGTGGGGCACGCCCCATTACTTCTCCCCCGAGCAGGCCGCCGGCGAACCACCCACTCCGGCCAGTGATGTTTACAGTCTGGGAGTCGTGCTCTATGAAATGCTAGCGGGACGCGTGCCGTTCGATGCGCCCGATCATACCGCGCTGGCTTTGCAGCATATGCAAGATCAACCGCCGCCGTTGACGGCGTTGAATCCGGCGGTGCCCATTCAGATCGAGCAGATCGTCAACAAGGCTCTGGCGAAAGATCCGGCGAATCGTTATCGGACCGCCGATCAGCTGGGCCGGGCGTTGTTGGACTATCGGCGCGCGACGAGCCAGGCGACGAGTTATCAACGAGCCGTGCCTGCTCCAACCGGATCGACGACGGTGGCTGCCACTCCCGCCCGATCGCCGGCGGCCGCTCCCGCGGTTTCTTCCGGCACCGATTGGCTGGGGTGGATGTTAGGGACCCTGGCGTTTGTGGCCGTCGTCGGTTTGATTCCCTTGTTTGTGCTGGTCTGGCGGGCCTATTCACAACCCATTTCAGCGCCGACCATGCCCTTGTCAAATCCGACGGTCACGCCGGTTGGCGGCGCAACGAACACTCCGGTCTTTGGCAGTGAAGTGCTCGTGCCCAATCTGATCGGGCGCACGCAGCCAGAGGCCGAGCAGTTGGCAACCAAAAATGGATTGATCGTGAGCGTTGGGGCAGGGCGGTTTGATCCGAAAGTGCCAGCGGGATCGGTGGTGGCGCAGAATCCCATCGTGGGCAAGAAGGTCGCTAAAGGCTCGACGATTGAAATCGCGTTGAGTCAGGGGCCCAAAGTGTCGGCGGCCACCAATTTGATCAATACGATCTATGAAGCGGATGTGCCGGCGCTCGATCCCTATGGCTGGGACATCCGTTTGGTTGAAGAATACAATAGCCAGGAACCGTACCACAAAGTGCTGGCGCAGGACCCGGCGCCCGGTTTTCAATTAGCCGCCGGCCAGCCGTTCACGCTAACCGTCAGCGGCGGCACCACGGTTACGTTGGGTGTCAATATCGATAACCAGATTTGGTTGGATGCCGCCAATCTGCCGCGCGATCAAGTGAAACGTGGCGAGCAGCTGGACGTTACCTTGCTGTGGCGCGGACAGCGCCGGATCAATACACCTTACACTGTGTTCGTGCACTTTGTTGGGCCAAATGGTCGGATTGTGACGCAAATCGATAGCGAGCCACCACAGCCGACAACTTCGTGGCCGGTCAGTATGACGATCAGCGATCCGTATGCGTTGGAGATTCCGCTGGATGCGGCACCAGGTGTATATCAATTGCGAGTGGGTTTATATCCTACCGGCCAACCGAATGATCGTTTACCGATCAGCGATGCTGGCAAGACCAGCGCTGATAACAACAGTCGTATCTTGATCAAAGAGATCACGGTTCAGCCGTAATCTTTTCCAAGTAAGTGAGGTTGATAGAACCGCCCGGTGAGTTTAACTCCCGGGCGGTTTGCGTTGAGGTATGCTGATTTACTGCATCTTCATTAAAGAAAGAATGGGTCTTCCGACTTCAACAGGAATTGCTCTCGCTGGATGGACACATCCAGCAATTGACAACGGCGGATGTGTCCATCCGCCGAGAGCACAAAACAATAATCCCACTCAACTCAGAAGAGCCGAAAGAATTGACGCGCCTAAGATTGACAGGGGATCACTCCTGGGTATATAATGTTTGTAAATAAACCGACCGTCGGTCTGTGAATTGGCGGAACTATGGCGCGCACAGTAAAAGAAGAAGAATACGCCGTCAAGCGCAATGAAATCCTCGATGTCGCCCAACGCCTGGTGTATACCAAGGGCTACGAGCACATGTCGATCCAGGATATCTTGAACGAACTTCAGATATCCAAGGGCGCGTTCTACCACTACTTTGACTCGAAGCAAGCGTTGCTGGAAACGTTGATTGAACGTCGGCTGGAAGAGGCAACACAGTTTCTCTTCCCCATTTTGCAGGATCCTCAGCTGACTGCCCTCGAAAAGATTCAGCGCTACTTTGACTCAGCAGCGCAATGGAAAACCGCGCGAAAAGATTTTTTTCTTGGCCTGTTACGCGGTTGGTATGCCGACGACAATGCCATTGTGCGCCACAAAGTTTTTGCGTCGGGCGTCAAACAAATCGCGCCACTGCTAACGGTGGTCATCCAACAGGGAGTGCAAGAAGGCGCTTTGACGACCTCTTATCCGGATCAAGTCAGCGAAGTAATTCTCTCTCTGTTTCAAGGACTTGGCGATTCGCTCTCTGGCGCGATACTATCGTATGAGCCAAGTCCTGACAGTTTACAGCATGTTGAAAGAACCGTGGCAGCCTATACCGATGCTTTAGAGCGGGTGCTGGGCGCGCCCGCCGGCTCCTTGAATCTGGTTAATGCTGAAACGTTGAATGAGTGGTTTGTGGCGTCTGATGATAAATCGTAAGTGACGCATCTCCGCTAGGAGGTAGAGGTATGGGTCAAACATTCAAACTAGCGTGGCGGAATATGTGGCGCAACTGGCGGCGCACGGTCATCGCGGTGGTGGCGATCGTGCTGGGCCTGATCTTGTTGTTACTGATGGATGGCCTCATCAGAGGTTCCGATCAGGCTATCTTTGGCAACGCCGTCCGATTATATGGCGGCAACCTGCAAGTTCATGCGCCGGGCTATCGTGATAAAGCGGCTCGTCTGCCGATGCTGCCGCTCGCTGATCCGGCGGCGGTGGTGCAGGCGGCGCGCGCGCTGCCGGACGTGCAGGCCGTGGCCGAGCGCATCAACACGGCGGGCATCATCATCAATCACGGCACTTCGGTGCCGGTGGCGATTACGGCCATTCAGCCCGAGGTCGAAGCGCCGATCAGCTTGCAGGCCGAGAGCGTTTCACAGGGGCGCTTCCTGCTGCCCGATGACGGGGATGCCATCTACATCGGCAAGGCGCTGGCCGATCGGCTGGGCGTGGGTGTGGGCGACAACGTGACGCTGCTGGGCCGCAGCAAGAACGAAGCGATGCGGCAGCACAACTTCAACGTCGTCGGCATCTTCGATTTGCACACGCCCGAAGCCGAGAAGGGCACGGTCTTTATTCCGCTGGCCGATGCGCAGACGCTGTATAACTTGCGCGGGCAAGTGACCGAAGTGCCGATTTTCCTGAAGCAGATCGGCAGTGAAGCGGCGGTGATGACGGCGCTGCAAAATCAATTGCCCACTTACGAAATCGATTCGTGGCAAACGCTGAAGGGCGATCTGAAAGAAACGCTGGACACTAAATTTGCGTATACCAGTTTCTTCGGCATCGTCGTGATCATCATCGCCAGCATCGGCATTTTGAATTTGATGCTGATGGCCGTGTTCGAGCGCACGCGCGAGATGGGCGTGCTAGCCGCGCTGGGCATGAAGGGCCGTCAGGTGATGGGCCTGTTCCTGCTGGAAGGCTCACTCATCGGGGTGGTGGGGGCCGTCATCGGCTGCGCGATCGGCTTTCTGTTGATCGCACTGATGGGCAGCGCGGGCCTCGATTTCTCCAAGATGACTACCGGCATGGGCGAGGTCGGCGTGTTGATGAGCGGCAAGATCTATCCCACCATCACCGCTGCCGATCTGCTCATCCGCGCGATCATTGTGGTGGTGATTGCGGCGATTGCCTCGCTGTATCCCGCGTGGCAGGCGTCGCGCAAAGAACCATCACAGGCGCTGCATCATGTGTAATGCGGGTAGGGGCGTGCCCTTGCGGTCGCCCGCCTGGGCAGGTGCGAGGCCTGCCCCTACAAATCGGAGGATTGTATGCCTCTTTCTAAATTATGGGTGATTGCGTATCGCGACCTCGGTCGTCACCGCCGCCGATCGATCTTCACGCTCCTGGCGGTGGCGTTGGGGCTGGGGCTGCTGTTGACGCTGGACGGATTGATCTCGGGCGTGGTGGCCGATTCGCTGGCGAATAGCATCCGCCTGCGGACCGGGCATGTGCAAATTCGCGGCGCATCTTTTCAAGAAGATCAGTTGAGCCTGCAAGCGAAAGACCTGCTGCCGAACCCCGATCAGTTAGTGGCGCAGGCTAAAGCGCTGAGCGAAGTGAAAGCGGCCGCGCCGGTGTTGTGGTCCAGCGTCATCCTCAACACGATCGATCAATCGGCCGGCTTGCAGCTGATGGGCATCGACACCACCTCGTCGCTGTATGATCCGATTCGCGCCGGTGTGGTGGCCGGCGACTGGCCGACGCCGGACGATCGGGAAGGGATCCTGATCGGGCGCGGGTTGGCCGATAGTCTGGGCATCGGCGTGGGCCAGAAGGTGAACCTGACGCTGGTCAATGCGGATGGACGTCCCGATGAAGGAACGTTCACTATTCGCGGGTTGTTCTCGACCGGGATTCCGAGCTACGATCAAAGCGCGGTGTTCATGCCGCTGGACAAGGCGCAGACCTTTACCGGCGCGGGCAATCGCGCCAGCCTGATCATGATCTTGCTCAACAACCAGAACGATGCCAACAAAGTGGCGGCGGCATTGAGCGGCCCAACCGTGTCGGTGCTAACGTGGTCGGATTTGAACAAATTTTTCGTGGAGACCATGGCCACCGCCATGAGCTTCTATGCCATCCTGGACGGCATCGTGATTTTGATCGTCGCGGTGATCATCGTGAACACGCTGTTGATGTCGGTCTTCGAGCGTTTCCGCGAGATGGGCATTCTGGCGGCGCTGGGTATGAAAGGACGCCAGATCCGGTTGATGTTCCTGTTGGAAGCGGCGACGTTAGGTCTGCTCGGCGTTGCGGTGGGCATCGTCATCGGCATAGCGGGCGTCGCTTATCTGGCGACGACGGGCATTCCCATCGGCGACAAGATGGCCGCCGTGGCGGGCAGCAACTTTGCGCTGAGCGCCACGATGTACGGTCGGTTTGATGTCAACTCGTTTATCAACCTGTCGCTGGCGACGTTGTTTGTCGTGGTGCTGGCCTCATTGTATCCGGCGTGGTATGCGGCCCGGCTCGAACCCGTCGAAGCGTTGCGCGCTGATTAACGACTATCAAGGAAGAAACTCATGGACGCTATCCAAATCGAAAACGTGAGCAAAGTCTATCGCATTGGCGCAGTGGAAACGCACGCGCTCAACGGGGTGAGCCTGACGATGGCCGAGGGTGAATTTACGGCGCTGGTGGGACCATCGGGTTCAGGCAAGACGACGCTGCTGCAACTGATCGGTTGTCTCGACAAACCCGATCAGGGTGCGGTGAAAATTAAGGGAAAAGACGTCACGCACCTGAGCGCTAATCAACGGGCTGATTTGCGGCGTAAAGAAATCGGCTTCATCTTTCAATTCTTCGCATTGGTGCCGGTGTTGAATGCGTATGAAAATGTGGAACTGCCGCTGTTGCTCAATAGCGTGAAGCCCGGCGAACGGCGCGAGCGCGTAATGGAGTTGTTGAAGGCCGTCGGGTTAGTCGATCGCGCCAAGCATCGTCCCGATCAGATGAGCGGCGGCGAGCAGCAGCGCGTCGCCATCGCGCGCGCCCTCGCTCCACATCCGTTGATGGTGCTGGCCGATGAACCGACCGCCAACCTCGATACCGAGAACGGCAGGCAGGCGATGGAGATCATGCAGCGCTTGAATCAAGAGACGGGCACGGCCTTCATCTTCGCCACGCACGATCCGCGCGTGGTCGCCTATGCCAAACGCGTAATCAAGCTGCGCGACGGGCGCGTTGATAGCAACGGCGCAACAGCGTAACAGACGAGAGGCAACCGAATGGGTTGCCTCTCACTTTTTGACGTCACAAACGGCTGTCACACCGCACTGCACGCAGTGGGTGCATGTGTGCCCGAGTGCTGTTATCGGGCATCCAGACTGACGATTGGCAAGCCACGCCAATAGACATTTGGATTCCCGCTTGAAGCGTGCGGGAATGACGGCGCGAGGTTTTGAAGCTCATTCCAAACTGCCGATCAATTTTTCCACCTCATCCAGAATCTCGCCGGATTGAACCAATGACTTCATTCGATTGTGATCGGGATAGAGCGGGCGATCTTCGTCGAGATGGGCCACGTATTTGCGAATGACCTCGTGGGCTTTCTGCACGCCGTGGCCGTTGGTGAAGCCTCGGAAATCAAGCGCTTGCGCGGCGGCCATGAATTCGATGCCGAGGATGCCATACGCGTTATCGAGAATCTGGCCGTTCTTGAGAGCGGTGTTCATGCCCATCGAGACGAAGTCCTCTTGATCGGCGGCCGCCGGAATGGATTGAATGCTGGCCGGCATCGAGAGAATGCGCTGTTCGACGATCAGCATGTCGGCGGTGTACTGGCTGAGCATCATGCCGGAGAACATGCCCGCGCCCTTCGTGAGAAATTCCGGCAGGCCCACGCTGAGCGCCGGATTGGTGAGGCGATTCAAGCGGCGTTCGGCCAGCACACACACCATCGTGATCGCCGCGCCCGCCATGTCCATCGGCAGTGAGACAGGCGAGCCCTGAAAGTTCGCACCGGTAAGCGTGAGGCGATATTCGGGCAGGAAAATCGGATTGTCGCCGACGCCGTTCAATTCGATCTCGACTTGCTTGCGCGCAAAAGCGATGGCATCGTGCGCCGCGCCGATCACCTGCGGCGTGGAACGCATCGAGTACGCATCCTGTACCTTGGTCTTGATCTTGCCCGTCTTGAGGTCGCTGCCCTCGATGCACTTCAGAATCGCCTGCGAACTGCGGATCGCGCCGGAGAAACCGCGCAGTTGATGCAGACGGATATCGTAGGGCTTGAGGTTAGCAAGCAGCGCTTCCAGGCTCATCGCCGCGGCGATCTCGGCTTGCTTCAGCCAGCGATTCATATCGTAGAGGTGCAGGGCGCTCATCGCGGTGAGTAGGTTCGACCCGTTGATGGCGGCCAGACCGTCGCGCGCTTGCAGATCGGGAACGGGAATGCCCGCGCGCTCCATCGCTACCTTACCGGGCAAGCGCTCATCTTGATAGAATGCCTCGCCTTCACCCATCAACAGCAGGGCGAGCTGCGCCATCGGGGCCAGATCACCACACGCGCCGACTGAACCTTTCTGGCACACGACCGGCGTGACGCCCTTGTTGAGCATCGCGATCAGGGTCAGTGTGATCTCCGGCCGGCAGCCTGAATTGCCGTGAGCGTGGACGTTGATGCGTCCGGCCATCGCGGCGCGCACGTGCTCGAGCGGGGCCGGATCGCCGATACCGGCCGCGTGGTTGTAGATCAGGTAACGCTGGAATTGCAACACTTGCTCGTCGGATAAGATCATTTCCGAGAACTCGCCGATACCGGTGTTGGTGCCGTACATGACTTCGCGCGCTTTGAGTTTTTCCTCCAGCATGGTGCGGCACACTTTGATGCGCTCCAATGCTGCGGGGGCCAGTTCCACCGGCTCGCCATAGCGCGCGATGCGCACCAGCTTTTCGAGGGTCAGGCCAGAGCCGTCTAACACAATCGTCATCGTGATTCTCCTTGGGGGTAAGATGGATTTGGGGTTGCAGCCTACAACTTTGGGCGACGGTAGGATACCACTAAACGACGAAAGAGACGAAGCACAGGCTGTGAT
Organism: Anaerolineae bacterium; assembly: GCA_003154115.1. Lineage (GTDB taxonomy): Bacteria > Chloroflexota > Anaerolineae > Fen-1058 > Fen-1058 > Fen-1058. The sequence continues at coordinate 42,869 of PMCF01000135.1, read as the reverse complement.
GATGATGAATAAAGTCAGACGCTCCCTCCCGCGAATCACAGTATAATAAAGTCCATTGAGAACTGCATCTACCCTTCAAAAACGGGCCCACCACCATATGAGTGACAACAACCTGAACTGGATCGCCAACTTCATCTGGGGCATCGCCGATGACGTGCTGCGCGATGTCTACGTGCGCGGCAAATACCGCGATGTCATTTTGCCGATGACGGTCATCCGCCGTCTGGACGCGCTGTTGGAACCGACCAAGCAAGCCGTGCTCGACACGAAGAAGATGCTGGATGCGGCCGGTATCACCAATCAAGATGCGGCCTTGCGGCAATCTGCCCGTCAAGCTTTCTACAATGCTTCGCCTTTCTTGCTGCGCGATCTGCGCGCCCGCGCCAAAGCCCAGCAACTCAAGGCGGATTTTGAAGCCTACCTTGACGGCTTCTCGCCCAACGTTCAGGAGATTCTCACCAAGTTCAAGTTTCGCAACCAGATTCCCACGCTGATGGATGCCGACGTCCTCGGCAGTTTGATCGAGAAATTCCTGGATTACTCCATCAACCTCAGCCCCTTGCCACTGCTTAACACGGATGGCACGGAGCGGCTGCCGGCGCTCGATAATCACACGATGGGCACGATCTTTGAAGAGTTGATCCGCCGCTCTAACGAAGAGAACAACGAAGAAGCCGGCGAACACTTTACGCCGCGCGATGCCGTGAGCCTGATGGCGGATCTGATCTTCTTGCCCATCGCCGACCAGATCGAGTCCGGCACGTACCTGGTCTACGATGGCACGTGTGGCACGGGCGGGATGGTGACCGTCGCCGAAGAACGTCTCGGACAGTTAGCCCGTGAGCACGGCAAGGAAGTCTCCATCCATCTCTTCGGGCAAGAAGTCAACGCGGAGACGTATGCCATTACCAAAGCCGACCTGCTGCTGAAAGGCGAAGGCGAACAGGCCGAGAACTTCTACTATGGTTCCACGCTGTCGCAAGACGGTTTCCCCACCCGCGAGTTTGACTTTATGCTGTCCAACCCGCCGTATGGCAAGAGTTGGAAGACCGATTTAGAGCGGTTGGGCGGCAAGGGCGACATCCGCGATCCGCGTTTTGTGATTGAACATGCGGGCGAGGCCGACTACAACCTGATCACGCGCTCCAGCGACGGCCAACTGATGTTCCTGGTCAACCTGCTGTCGAAGATGAAGCACCATACGCCGTTGGGCAGCCGCATCGCCGAAGTGCACAACGGCTCATCGCTCTTCACGGGCGATGCGGGCCAGGGCGAGAGTAATATCCGCCGCTGGATCATCGAGAACGACTGGCTGGAAGCCATCATCGCGCTGCCGCTCAACATGTTCTACAACACCGGCATTGCCACATATATCTGGGTGCTCACGAATCGCAAGCCCGCGCAGCGCCGGGGCAAGGTGTAGTTGATTGATGCGACCCAGTGGTTCAAACCGTTGCGCAAGAATCTGGGCAAAAAGAACTGCGAACTATCCCCCGAGGATCGGCAGCGCATTGTCGACGTCTTTGTCGCCTTTGAAGAAACCGCGCAGTCCAGGATTTTCCCCAATGCCGCCTTGGGTTACTGGAAGATCACCGTCGAGCGTCCGCTGCGCCTTACGGTCGATCTCTCTGCCGCCGCCCGTGCCCGCTTCCGATCGGTTTGTGCCGACGCCGACGAAGCGCCTCTCGCCAACGTGATCGATCGCCTGGCAGACGCCCTTGGTCCCGGCCCGCACCTTGACTTCAACACCATCCTGCGCGAGGTCGAACGCGATGCCGATGAGCACAACGTTAAACTCACCGCGAAGCGAGTGAAGTTACTGCAAACCGCGCTGGCCCAAAAAGACGAAGCCGCCGCGCCCGTGATCAAGAAGCTTCACAAGCCCGGCAAGGCCGTCGCCGATCCGCTGTATGGCCGCTTCCTGCTCCCCTCTCCTCTGTTAGGGAGAGGGGTTGGGAGTGAGGGTACGTCCACCATTGTGGAATACGAACCCGCCACCGACCTGCGCGACACCGAGCAAGTGCCGCTGCTGGAAGACGGCGGCATTGACGCGTTCTTCCGCCGCGAAGTGCTGCCCCATGTGCCCGATGCGTGGATTGACACTGAGGCCACCAAGATTGGCTACGAGATTTCCTTCACGCGTTACTTTTACCAGCCGCAGCCCTTGCGTATGCTCGAAGACATCCGCGCCGATATTCTGGCCCTGGAGCAAGAGACGGAAAGCTTGTTGCAGGACATTCTGGACGTATAAATACCCTTGACGATTTTACAGCGGGTGGGCTACAATGACGGTAGTATACCCGCCAGGCCTCTACCCTTTACAAGGCATGCTCAACTGTGGCGGGTTTTTCATTCAAGAGTGTTTCTTAAAGCCCTGCAACGTGTCATTCCCGCACGCTTTAAGCGGGAATCCAGAAAGCCTATCGAACTAGATGCCCGATAGAAGCGTTCGGGCATGACTTAGCGCAAGACCGTAAATCAACTTGGAATCTGCTCTAAATGACCATGACGAAACAACCCGCCGTTTACGTTCTCGCCAGCAAACGCAACGGCACACTATACATCGGCGTCACCAGCGATTTGGTCAAGCGGATAGGGCAACACAAGAATGACATGGCCGAAGGCTTCACCAAGCAATACGGCGTGCATACGTTGGTCTATTACGAACTGCACGCCAGCATGGAACAAGCGATCCTGCGGGAAAAGCAGCTGAAGAAATGGAATCGGGCGTGGAAGATAGAATTGATTGAGAAACAAAACCCGAAGTGGAATGACTTGTGGCCGACCATCACACCGTGAATTGGCGTCATTCCGGGCGAGGCGCGCAGCGGCGAGACCCGGAATCCAGCCAGCCCGTGGTTTCAGTGTTGGAAAATTCAAGGGATCGCGATCTTGATCGCAGTCCCACGGGCGCACACTGTCCACGCCCAGGCGTCGCCGTGCTTTCGTGTAAATGCGCGTGGCCGCTGGGACAACCACTTCTTCAATCGCGGTCTGGAACGTGGCGCAGTCCTCAGGCGTGTAATCAAAGCGCAGCAATTCGCGCCAACGATATGCGCGATAGTCGGTGCAGCCGGCGTTGAGCGCAATTTGCCGGCGCAGCGGAACCAACTTTGTCCACAGCTCGTTGATGGCCGATCGATCGGTTAGCCAGCGCTCCGCGGTCAATCGCCACGCGCGCTCGCGCATGGCCCGATCGGCGTGTTGGGTGATAGGCCGCATTTGCTGCAGCGTTAGTTCTTGCCCTTCCCACGACACGACCTGCGCGCCGCTGATCTTGTTGTACTGCGATCCCAACTTGCGATTTTCGACGAGCAGCGGCAAATTGGCTTCGCGGAACAGAGCCGCTTCCGCCCGCATGTTGCGCAAGGGGACTTCAAAGCCGGCTGGTTCCAGACCGCTGTTCAACAATTTCTGCTTCAATTCCTGCTCGGCCGTTTCCAGCTGCGGATTCACGTCGCTTAAGAAGGTGAGATAGTTCGTCTCGGCTTCGGCATCGGCGGTGTTCAGGGTGGTGGCGATATGCCGGCGCGCATATAGCTCTTGCGCGATCTTGCTGATACGAGACCAATCGGCCAGCCAGGCTTCGACGCTATCAGCCGTCAAGGTTCACGCACTCAAATCTCGATAATAGGGTTCAAACTGCGCCCAAGTCCAGTGGATAAACTCATGATAATCGGTGGGAAGTGCGGCAAACATCATTCTAGAGTAGAATTCGGGGCAATGTAACGGTATCATCGAGTGGAGGGCTTGTCAAACAAAAACGGAGGCGAAGGAACGTAAGGCGAGCTACAGTTGATCGGTTAGACTTTCATTCACACCAACGCTTCTCGTACTCAAGGGGTTGAGTGAGCAGCACCTTGCCCGTTTCGTCGCGCAGCGTCAAAATGATCTGCTGCGAGGTGATCGGCTCGGTTACTTTGCCGCAGTTGATGGCCACGGCCACGCGCAGCACTTGATCGCCCGAACCGACCTGCGCCAACGTCCGGTCGAGCACAAACGGTTCCACGGCCGGCACGGCCATCGACAACGTGCCGATGACGCCCGCGTTAGCGGGCAGGATATTCGTCTGGAAAGCGAGCGATAGATTACCGCGCCCTTCACTACGCGGAAAAGCCAGCGTCAATGGCGCGATCGATAAAGCTGGCGTAACGGTCGGCAGGAAGCGCGGTGCGGTCTGTGTGGCGCGCGGCGTGGCTGTGGGAACGGCGACCGTCGTCAAAGTGGCAATGGGCATAGGTGCGATGGTCGAAGTGGCGGTTAGCTCGATCGACTCGCTCGTCGCGGTTGAAGTTGGCATGGTCGGCGTATTTGAAGGGGACGGTCGTGCCGTCGGGGTTGTTGTAGGCATGAGCGTCGCGGTGGGACGCAGAGTTTCGGTCGGACGGGGTGCTGGTGCTACCGCCGCAGGTGTTTGCGACGCCAGTGCGATCACGCCGATGATCACCAGCAGACCGATCAACACACCACCGATCAAGCCCGCCATCCTCCAGCGATTCTTTTTCTCCGGCTCAGCCCGCCGCACACTGACACGCCGCACGCGCGTATCGACTGCCGCCGCGGGCGCGGCTGTCGCGGCCGCAATTGGCGCGGCGACCGGCGTGGTCTTCTTGCCAACGCGAGCTTGCACATAGGCCTCGGCCAGATCGCCCGGCGTCGCATAACGCTGATCGGGATCAACGGCGAGCGCCTGCAACACGACAGCATCCAGCGTGCGCGGCAATTTGGAATTGAGGGTGCTGGGCGCTGGCGGCACCAGGCGGCGATTGGCGCGTTCTTCGGCCGGCGCGCGCGGATCGAGCGGCGGGCGCAGGGTGAGCAGCTCATACAGGATCGCGCCCAGGCCGTACACATCGGTGCGCGCATCCGGCGTTTCGCCGCGGCGCAACTCGGGGGTTTGATACGTTTCCGCCGGACGGCTCAGCGCGACGGCGGCGCCGAAATCGGTGACAAAGGCCTGGCCCGCATGATCGATCAACACGTCGGTAAGTTTGAGATCGCCGTGCACCAGGCCGCGCTGTTGAGCGTAATCGAGCGCGCTGGCGATTTGCGGCAAGACCCGATCGATCTCTTCCAGCGTCAGGCGCTGCTTGCCCAGGCGCGTTTTGAGCGACCCGGCTGGCATATAGCGCATTACCCAGTAGTAGCGATCCTGCCAGCGACCGCTGTCATATACGGGCAGGACGTGCGTGTGATCCAGATCGGCCATCGCGCTGGAGAGTTCGCGCAGCCGATTGGACACCTCGCGCGACTGCGGCTCAAAAATCTTGACGGCGACGTAGCGTTCGACCGGATGCTGGCGCGCGACATACACCGTGGCCGAAGGGCCGCGCCCCGCTTCTTGTTGCAGTTCGTAATCGCCGAGTAGTTGACCGATCATGAGGGATCAGGTGATCAGGAACCAGATTGGACTACTTTATTATATGATGAGGCGACTTAAAAGCAAAGCCTCATGAGGGTTACAGCGCACACTCGCAAGGCTTTGTTCATTTGTCAATGTTTATTCTGAAGAAAGTACACGAATCATACGGACTTACTGCACGAACTTGAACGAATCGACCATGCTCTGAACCCGTTGTTGTCCGGCACCGCCGATCGGGCCGATGTAGACCAGCGCATAGGCGCGCGACCCGTTGATCAACATGACCACGCGATGCTGGCGCGCTTCACCATCGGCGTTGATAATCGCTTCAGTCTCCAGCGCGTCGAGGCCGTTGATCTTGACGGGCCGCAGATCGGTAAACGGTACTTGGGTATCGGCCTGCAAATCAGCGCGCTGCTGAGCGGCGTATTCTTGCAGGGTTTGAGTCGTCGTCAAAGTCTGGACGTATGTGATCGCCAGGGTCTTGCTATCGGGGTTGGGCACAAACGCCACGGCATGCAGCGTGTCTTGCCCCTTTGGAATCAACTGCGGGTGATCTTCGACCACCGTCCATGGCTCCGGGCGCAGCTGGCTGAAGCCCAACGTCGGGCTGCGATATTCCACCAGGCGGCTATCATCAACCAGGGGCTGCGGCATGATACTCTGCCGGATCAACAATGGTGCGCCGATGAGCAGCAGCACGGCAAATAGCAGAATAACGGCGAGTAAGGGGGAACGCTTGTTGCGCAACGGACTCCTTTGCTTGAATTGAGTAGGGCAAGTTGATAACTTGCTCTACAACATGACTTTGCCGCCGTCGACGTTGATGGCCTGGCCGGTAATATAACGGGCTGCGTCGGAGCACAAGAACAACACCGGGCCGGTTACATCAGCGGGTTCCCCCAGGCGACCCAGCGGAATATCTTCCAGCCACTTCTTCAACTGCGCTTCGTTCTGGCGCAAATGGGCCGTCATCTCGGTGATGATCACGCCGGGGCAGACGGCATTGACTCGAATGTTATACGCGGCGAATTCGCGCGCGCATTCTTTGGTGAAGCCGATCAAGCCGGTCTTGCTGGCTACATACGCCGATCGATCGCGCAGTCCGGCAGCCCGACCAGCGATCGAGGCGATGTTGACGATGACGCCGCCGCCTTGCTTCTGCATCATGCGGCCCACGCTTTGCGAGCAAATGAACGCGCCCTTCAAGTTCACGTCGATGGTGCGATTCCAGTCCCATTCGTCCAGCTGCACGATCGGCTTGTGCGGCTCGACGCCCGCATTGTTGACCAGCACATCGACGCGCCCCCAGCGATCTTCCAGATCGATCAGCATGGCTTGCACAGCCAGCTTGTTTGCCACGTCGGCGTGACAGGCCACGGCTTGCCCGCCGGATGCGATGATTTCATCGGCGGTCTTAACGCACGAATCGGGATTGATGTCATTCACGGCCACGCGCGCGCCTGCCTGCGCGAAGGCCAGCGCCAGCGCTTTGCCGATGCCGCGCCCGGCTCCGGTGATGAGCACCACTTGATCGGTGAAGTTCAACGTAACCTCCGGCTCAACGCCGCACTTCGTCTTCGTAAGTCTCGGCCACCATCATCGTCACGAGGTCCTTGGCAAACGTCAACAGGTCTTGCCCGGCGGCCAGATTCTCGGGAGATTTCAGCGCGGCCTGGTAGGCGGCCATGTTATCGAAATACATTTCGTACATCATGTAATATGGAGCCTCACCAGTGGGCGCCGCGATGAAGCGCGTCCATTCGGTCTTGCGGAGGCCGGGAATTTTTTCGACGAGCGGAATATGAAGGGTGGCGTAATGCTGCTCGAAGGCGTCGACGTTAGCGGGCTTTTTGTAGAGGGCAATGAGTTTGACCATGGGTGATCCTTGAGATGATGACGGCCAAATTCATTATAACTCACCTTGCGCCGTCAACGTTCCTAAAACGGCGCAGGGTGAGTTACAACATCCGGCTCAAGCTGCGGGTTACGATCGACGGCGCAGGCGCACGACGACCACGGCGCCAATGCCGATCAACGCGACGGCTTGCAGGCCGAGCAAGATGGCGAAGAGATTGCCGACAGGGGATTGAACATCGTCGAGCAACGGGCGTTCGGGAGGCGCAGGCCGCGGCGCGGGCGGCGTGAGGCGCGAGGCGGCGGGATAAGTCGCCAGATTCGCGGCGATCAACTGCGTGGTGATCGTCACGCGCGGCGTCGGCGAAGCGATCGGGCTGGGAGTAGCCGATGGCGCAACCGTCGCGGTCGCCTGGGTAGGCTGCGGCGCAGGCGTATCGGTAGAATGCAGTGTCGCTGTCGCTGCGGGTGTCGATGTTTCTGTAGGCGGTGCAGTGGGCGTGGGAGTAGCCGTCGCGGTTTGGGTCGGCGTTGCCGCTGCGGTGCCCGTCACGGTCACTGCTTTGGTCGGCGCCAGCGTCGGCGTTGGTGTCGCGATTTTTGTCGCTTCACGGGTGGCCGTCGCTCCGCTGGTGGTTGTTGCTTTGGGTGTAAGGGTAGCCGTTGGAGTGACCACGGTCGGGGTGGGCGTAGGCGCTGCAGCCAGATCAGACACATTGATCGTCCGCGATGCCTTCGTGCCGCGCCCTAATTCGTCTTTGTATTCGACTGTGATCGTATGCTGACCGGGCGCATCCGAGAGTTGAAATGGAATCGATGGTGCCCACGGTTGCCAGCCGGCCGAACGGGTGTCGATGCCCTCCGCCACACGCACCTGCGTGGCCTGCCCCATGATGGCCACGCCTTCACCCGTCGTGATGTCATTTTCGTTGGTCAACAGCAGCGTCACGATCGGCGCACTGCCCGTGACAAAGAACGGCAGCACGTTGGGCTGCGCGCCGAAATTAAGCGTGTAATACGTGCCCTTGTCGCTCTGTCCCACGCCGATGCCGATCTCGCGATAGCGCGGATTCAATAAGTTGGCGCGATGCACTTGTGAGGTGGTCCAGAAATTCCACGCGACATCTACGGTGGCCGTTTGCCCACCGTAGATATTTTCACTCCAGATTCCAAAGCCGCGCCAGTGACCGTAACCGGTGGCCTGGATGCGCGAGTCGATCGACGAGCCATCGGAACCGGCATGATCGACGTTGCCGGTCCGGGCCATATCATCGCTGTGCTGCTGGGCCGACGTGGCGAGCTGGCCGTTGAGATCGAGCGGCGGCAAGCCATTCTGCGTGCGCAGCGCGTTGATGCGCGCCAGGATCTGGGCCGCGTCAGGACTTTGTGCTGACACGGGCGCTGCGAACGACAACAACAGCGCGACGAGCAGCAGGACGCGGAAAGCGCGGCGTGGAAAGTGGAATGTCATGGGGCGAATTGTAACACGAGTGCTGTGGCGCAAGTTATCAACTTGCGCTACGCCAGTCGCAGTTTGACGAACACCCACGGGGCCAGCCACGTCGCCCACAACACCATGATCACATAGCGCACGTAACGGAAAATCGCACCGGGGAGTTCCGGCTCGCGGGGAAAGAGAGCGCCAAGGCCGAAGCGCAAGATCAACAGCACGATCAGGCCCAGCGCCAGACGCAGCAGGCGCTGGCTCCACGGACCGCGCGCGTTGAAGCCGCCCGATCGTTTGAGCAGCGCCAAGCCCAGGCCTGCGCCGAAGATGATAGCCGCGTCGCTGATCGGCGTATCGAGGCTGCGGGGCGCGATCGGGCCGCCGAGCTGCGCCCACTCGCTCGGATCGACGATGCCGCTGATCGCCGATCGCACGATTAGCATGATTGCCAGCATCAACATTGATGCAATGAAAGCCGTCGCGATCTGAACCCCGATCGGCTTGGGCAAGATCCAGCGTGTGACGCGTGGCTCAAAAACAACGAAGGCGATCAACACGATCAAGCCGACGATCAGCCCGCCGATCACATCGCCCAGGTAGTGCATGCCCAGATACACCCGCGCCAGGGCCACACCGAAGATGACTAATGCCGCGATCAGCCACATCCACCAGCGCTTCACGTGCAAGGCGAGATAACCCCAGCCCACCGTGGCGCTTTGCGTATGACCGGATGGAATCCCGTAACTGATCTCGGACTCCAGGGCTTTGACGCGCGCATCGACCCAGTACGGACGCGGCGCATGAAACGTCCACTTGAGCAGCCCATTGACGAAGTCCGACGTGGCAATGAGGAACAACAGCCGCGCCCCGAAGTTGCTATCCACGCACCAGAAGATAAACGGCACCAGCAGCAAGAAGAAATCTTCCGACCCGAAGAACGATAAGAGATGCATCACGGTTGCCAGCGCCGGGCTGAGCTGCTGCAACGCGAAGTTGAGATCAGCTCCCATGTTGGTTATCCTGAGAAAGAGGTCGCCGTCATTTTACCCTAAAACAACGCGCACAACACACCGCCTCGGTGAATAAGTCATCGAGGCGGCTTTTACGCATTACGTAGTACGCATTACTCACATCAACAACGGCCCATTGAGCTGCGCCATGGCCCACTCGCGCCACATCAAGAGCTCGCCCACGTTGGTGGACTTGGATTTGGAGAAGAGGTAGATCAACAGACCGATGATCACAATCGCCAGCACGACCGCAATCGTCACCTTGATCCAGGAGATCGGTTTCTCGCCATCGACGCGGCCGGTCTGCCCGTTGATCATGAAGCGGAAGGTCTTGCCGTGATAGCGATATGACGCCACCCACACGGGCAGCAGCACATGCTTGAAAGTCAGGGCGGACAACTGCGACTCGACGCTGAGACTGCGATGAGTGTCCCCCGGCACCTCGCTGTCACAGGCCCGGCGCTCTTCGTTGTGGATGATGTCGCGTCCGAGCGGCCACGCTTCGGCCAAGGGCACCTGATACGACTCCGCGCTCCAGCCCGACAAGTACTGCGGTTGATAGGCTATCAGCTTACTCGTATCGTAGGGATAGATCTTCTGCAGGATGTTGGTGGGAATGCTGCGCGTGGCATAGACCAGTACATCGTCATAGTCGCCCGTGTGATGGCCGTTCGTCCAATACCAGCGCGTCTTCTGCACTTGCTGCTGCTCTTGCACGCTCTTGCCGTCGCGCGTCACCGTCACCCATTGCGTCTCGTAATAATAGTCGCCAGACTCGGCCCGCCAAGCGCTTTCGGCATGCGCGTCGAACGTCCAGAAGGGCAAATACACGCCGCGCAGTTTTTGCCCGCCGCCTTCGCGTTTAAGATCGTTCGGAGTGAACAGACCGCGCCCCAGCCAGTCACGGAATAACGTGTTTGAGCGGCTATCGTCGATGGCAAAGGGCAGCAGTGACTCGGGCCGATATAAATTCGGATCGACTTGTTGCTCTAGAACTTGATTCGATCCGCAGAACGAACACTGCGTCGACGTGATGTTGGATTCCACGTTGAGCACTGCGCCGCAGCTCTGGCACTTGATCGATTTGAGCTGTGTGCCGTAGCCCTGCGCTTTGCCCGACGCATCTTTCAACGCTGCTTCCAAATCGTGCTCGGAGATCGTCGCTAGTGGCGTAGGCCCTTGCTGCGCCGCTGCTGGTGGCACCGTCATGGTATGCCCACAGAACGGACACAGCAACGTCCCCTTGGCTGCATCGAAATTCATTTTGCCGCCGCATTTCGGGCAAGCGTATGACTCAGACTGCGCAGCAACTGGAGTGGGTTCTGTCGTGCTCATGGATCCTCCGCTGGGATAGTGTCAGGGGTAAGTATAGTACATGTGGGGCAAGATGGCATCTTGCCTTACTTCAACCGAATCGTCTCGCCTAAACGCGCGCCCGTTTCCGGATCATATAGGCCAACCTCAAGCGCATATCCTTCTGGCGGCTGGCTGGGAATGACGTATTCGTCGATTACATATTCGCCCGGCCTCCACTGCGACGTGGGATAAGTGCCCTTCACCGGCTGATTATCTTTCCCGCCGATTTGTTGCCCCGATCGATCCAGCACATGCGTGAACACGGTGTAATCCTGATCGATCGGATTCAGTGAACGCCAGACCAGCGTCAACTTGATCGCCGCGTTGGCCTGATCGATCTGATAACCCGCCAGCTCGATGGCATCGTCGAGCTTCACGTTCAGGCGGTGATCGATCGGCGGTTCCTCCAACACCCGATCGCCTTGCCGCACGTTGACGGCTCCCAGCACGATCGGCCCACTGCCTCCAACTGCGACTTCCACCGTATAATCGCCCGCGGCCAGATCAAACGGCATGCGCAATCGATAACGATCAGCCACGATCTCGCCCGGCGCCCAGCGGCTGAAAGGATACGTGCCCTGCACCGGCTGTGTGACTGTCAAAACGCTGGTTGTCACGGGTTGATTCGCGCAGCCACACGAAGACAGTTGCAACGTGAGTGGAGCGTCAGGCACAGCTGCCTCACTAGTGGCGTAGGCCCTCTGCCAGAACAGCGTCACATAGAGTGGTGCGCCGGTCTGCGCCTCGCTGATTTCTTGCGTGTAACCCAGCAGCTGCAATCCCGGCGCCACTTCGCGATCGAGCCGCGTGCCGATGTTCAACTGCGCCGCATCAGTAGTCACTCGCTCGATCGGGATCGGCTTCAACTGCGCGACTGTGCCGCCAAAGCCGCCATCAGCCGCCACCACGTTCAAGCGGTGATTCGTCGCTGGTGAGAACCAGCCCACACGCAGCTCGTAGTCAACGGGCGGCGCGCCCGCCGCGACAGGCACATCGATGCGATTGACGATGATCTCGCCCGGCGTCCACTGCTCCGACGGATAATCGAACGAGCCGCCCTTGCCCCACTCAAACCCCCACGCGTCGCGCAGCTGCGCAAACGTCGCGTAATCGCCGCGATCGGGATGGTTCAATACGCGCCAGTAGAGTGTGACGCTGGCCGTCGCATCCTTCGACTGCGCTCCGCTCCGCTCGGGATGCGACGGCTCTACATCATAACCAATCAGTTGCACGATGTTGCCGAAATTCACAGCGAGTTTGACCTGCGGCGTAACGACGGGCTGGGCTGAAAGATGATACGCCTGATAATTCGTGGCACCATCCGGTGCCAGCGGCTTCGCAATCAACGTCGAATCCGGTAATATTTTTTGCAACCATGATTCGTCGGGCAAGCCCAAGCGCGCAAAGAACAAGTAGCCCGGCCCATTCGGTAGCACCACACCACGATTCCCCGCGATCCATTTGAGTTCACCGTATTTCTCGGACAACGCCGCAACCGTGGGATGGCGATAATGTAGTGCAGCGAGGTATACCGGCTCGCCCTGCGTGTCATGGCTGTTCAGCCAGTTCGCAATATCGGCCAGATCACCGTCGGATTGAACGTATAACTGCGGTTCGTTGACATACACTCGGAAGTAAGTCCAGGTGGTTTCTACCATGCCAAGCAGTAATGTACTCAATAGGATGACACTCACATACTGTCTCTGCCGTTTTAGGGAAAATCCGTGTTCATCCGCGTTCATCCGTGTCCAAATCTTTTTTGCAATCCACCCCATGCCGAGCGCGGGAAACACAAACACCAGCGGCATCATCCCGATCGCGCGCAGGTTGCTGGGCGTGATCTCATTCACTGCCAGCGCCGTGGGTAATAACATGATGAACGTCGTCACGATCACGCTGAAGTAGGCGGTGCGCCGCCATACGGTCTGTCCGCGCACCGCACCGACGAGCGCGGTGATCAACCCGCTGATGAAGAACCCACCCCAGACGATGGTGAACAGCGGACGATCGGGGAGGTTGAAGCGAATGTACGGATCGCCGCTGATGAAAAACATGCCCAGCGCGCGTCCGATGTTTTCAAGCAGCGCCGGTGCTTGCGTCAGGGCGTGTGGCGCGACCTGTTGAATGCGTGTCAGGAAAGCACTCGGATTGTTGAGGAAGTAGACGCCGAGCGGGGCGAAGACGAGCAAGGCCATGCCGATCACGACGATGAATTGCGCGAAGTACCAGCGTCGTTGGCCGCGATCGAAACCGATGAGGAACAAGAAGATAGCCGCAATTTCCAGAGGAAACAATCGGGCGGCGAGGTACGTGTAGAGATTCAAGCCGACCAGCGCCCCGGCGATGACGATCCAGCGCCCGTGATTCAATCTCAATCCACGGAACAACGCCGCCAGCGCCAACGCCTGAATCAACGGCTCGCTGATCGAGCGAAAGCCGAGGCGGCTCATCAGCACATGCCAGAAGGAGGTGGCAATGAAGATCATCGCCAATCCGGCAACAAAATTGCAGCCTGCCTCTTGCATCTTGCTTCTTGTCCCTGATGCAGGAGGCGGGAGGCAAGAGGCAAATAACTCACGCACCGTCCAATAGGTGATCGCCACGGTGAGGATGCCCAACATGGCCGCGGCCAGCCGCATGGCAAACACCGTCGGGCCGATGAGTTTCATCCACGCGGCGGCCCAGTAGAAGAATAACACTTCCTTGCCGGTATACGCGGCGACGAAAATGGGGGCGCTTTCGCCGCGCGCGATCTGCTGCGCGATGATCGTGTCGGCGGCTTCGTCGTAGTGCAAGCCCGGCGGCAAGGTGTCAAGTTGCCACAGTCGCAGGAAGGCGGCGCTGAGCAGGGTAACGACCAGCAGCCAGAAGAAACGCGGTACGGGACGCGTATTCACTCTTCACTCTTCACTTATTCGCGTGCAGCGCCTGCTCCAAATCCGCGATGATGTCTTCCGCGTCTTCGATGCCCACCGATAAACGCACTAGCCCATCGCCGATGCCTTGCCGCCAACGCTCTTCGCGTCCTAACGCGTGATGGCTGGACTGCGCGGGATACAGCAGCAGCGAATACACATCGCCTAAACTCGTCGCGGCTTGAATCAACTTCAACGCTTCCATGAAGCGGAAGGTTTCCGGCTCGGCTGCGGCGCGCAATTCGAACGACACGATGCCGCCGAAGTGATTGGCGCGGAATAGCCGTTTGGCTAATTCGTGATCGGGATGATCGTTCAGGCCCGGATAGATCACGCGGGAAACCGTTGGTTGCGTTTGCAGCCACTGCGCGACCTTCAGCGCATTCGCGCAGTGCTCGCGCATCCGCAGGCCCAGTGTGCGCAGGCCGCGCAGGGTCAGCCATGCTTCAAACGGGCCGAGGTTCGCGCCGTGGTAACGCGACTGCATGCGCAGTTCATTGGCGCGCGTGGCGTTCGTGGCGACGACGCCGGCCAACACATCGCCGTGCCCGCCCAGATACTTGGTGGCTGAGTGAACCACCACGTCGACGCCGTGCTCGATCGGGCGGTAGAGATACGGCGTGGCAAAGGTGTTATCGATGATGACGATTGCCTCGTGCGCGTGAGCCCATTCGACAATTGCGGGCACATCGGGAATTTTCAATAACGGATTGGAGATCGTTTCCAGCACGACCGCGCGCGGGTGATGTTGTTCAATGGCGGCTTTCACGGCCTCTCGATCGGTGATCTCAACCCAATGAAGCGCTCCATTGTTCGCATACATTTTATTCAACAGTGTATACGTCGCGCCGTACACGTTTCGCGCGGCGACCACAGGCCGATCGGGTGGGCCAACTGCGCCACTTGTGATGTTGGCCTGCGCGAACGCACCGTGCAGCGCGCCCATGCCGGAAGCATAAGCCACCGCATCCTCGGCGCCTTCCAACGTCGCCACGGCTTTCTCCAATTCGGCGATGGTCGGACTGCCGTAACGTGAATACGAATACCCGCGATTCTCGTGCAGCGCGCTGGAGAGATCGTCCATGTCGTCGTAAGTATACGTCACTGCCGGATAGATCGACGGCGATACTGGCTTGCCGGCAGGCGGTGGAACATCTCGTCCGGCATGAACGGCTTGAGTGGAGAAATGATTGAAAGTTGTCATTGATTTTTCCTATGCCACAGAGTGCTATAATAAATGAAACCCGGCTGAGGGAAGGTGAAACATGTTAACAACCATTCGCGCCATTTACGAATCCGACGGTGTTCTGCGTCTGCCGGGGCCGCTGCCGCTGAATGCGGGCCAAGCGGTGGAAGTGACGCTCAATGTGCCGACAGGCGGGGCCGGCCCGCTGGTCGGGGCCGACCCCGCGTTCGATCTGGCGTCGCTGGCTGTCGATGGCGGCCCGCCGGATCTGGCTCACGAACACAATTACTACCTGTATGGTACGCCGAAACAAGGTGTTATCCATGACGGCTAGAACCTGTACTGATCATCATTTCCAACAGGCCGGTTTCACAAATCTTCTCACACTATCGTGAGTCGTACTTGCCGATGACCGGGCCAGCGAGCCCAGCTTCACCCACAAGAACACGCCATCCCTTCAGCTTGCCAGGTCTGCCAGGAAAGCATCCACTTGCCGATCGAGTTCTGCTTCGGATAAATAAGTCGCTACCGTCAAATTCGGCGCGGGNNAAGCCCGATCGATACACGCACAACACGGGCTTGCCCAGCTGCACGGCGAGGCCGTATTCATAGCCTACGCCCAACGACGGCGTGCTGACCTCGGCGATCATCGCCTCGCACGCTTCGACCCACTTCACATCGCGCTCAAAGACTGCGCGAGGCGGCAGGTCCTTCTCGCGTTCGAGCGCAGCGGGATCGGCTACATGCGCCGAGAGAACGTCATGCCCCTGCGCTTGCAGCCGTGCCACCAGATGTTGATAGATTGCTTCGTGGGCGCGTCCGCCGGAAATGGAGCCGGAGAAGTAAATTTTCATGAATGTTGAGACGTAGGGCGATCGAGATCGATCTCTAGCTGCTGCGAGTGAGGGATAACGATTACACCATATTTCCGTCGGAGGCGTTCCGCATAAGCTTGCTGCTTCGCAACTTCATTGCCTCGGCTGAGCACAACGTAGGCCTTCACACCACCTGCAGAGGGAGCAAAGTGTCTTGGTGCGCTGCGATGATCTCCCGTGTGAATACCGTGACCGTCAGCCAGTTTGCACAGACGTTGTAGTGTCGCTTCTATTTGTTGCAGGGCTTTCTTGTAATCTTCTCCTTTTAACTCAACCAGCAAGACAATCGTTCGACCGTCCGTTCCGTCAATCCAGAAGAGGTAATCAATCTTTTTGCCATCTTCACTCTTCAGCCAACAGCCGTCAACTTGTACCGACCAGATTTTGTCCTCAACCTCGCCGCGGCAAGGTCGAACGCTGAACCGTTGCTGATTCTCTTTTACAGCAGTCTTTTGAGAAACACAGTTGGCAGGGATGCCAAGCTTAAGCATCCATTCCGGCACGCTCATGCGACCTTCTCCAGACTTTCTTGAAGGTGCGTGAAGTTGCCCCCCAGCTCATTTGCGACTTCCTCAAGATCGTCAGCATCGATCAGGCCGCTTTCAGTGTCCATGACGTTATACACTTTGCGATCTGTTGAGAAACGGTAAGCGGCTACTTGAGTCGCATTCAAAGCTGAGTCTGCCGGGATGCTATCTGGTAGGGCTTGCCGTAAGTCGAGTATCTTGTGCGCCATCAAGAAGTTATTGACCGCGTATAAAATGTATGGGCTGTGTGTAGTAATAAGAAATTGGGTTCCCCTGCGAATGAGATTGGCGACTACTTCCATCACGGTCACTTGAGCACCGGGGTGTAAATGCGCTTCTGGTTCCTCAAAATAAATCTGGTTGAAGTCAGGCCCGGTTGACGTCATCAAGGCTTCAACAATTGCCCAGAACGGCCAAGTTTCCATCTGGCCGGCAGATAACGTTGTAGCGGGGAAGTGCTTTTTGCCAATCTCAAGTGCAACTGTGTTTTGAACATAACGCATCTTCCCCTTCAATACCCGTTCCATGCGCTCTCTCAGGAATTGCCCCTCGCGAGTCGCGTCAAAAAACGTCAATTGACCTACTTCTTGCTTGCGCCAGAGAAGGTCTGTCAGTTCACCCACTGTTTCATAAAAAATCTTGGTGTACCCCGGCCAGCTCTGTACAAA
Source organism: Anaerolineae bacterium (assembly GCA_003154115.1). Taxonomy (GTDB): domain Bacteria; phylum Chloroflexota; class Anaerolineae; order Fen-1058; family Fen-1058; genus Fen-1058. The sequence goes on along the minus strand of PMCF01000135.1, from coordinate 25,666 downwards.
GCGCAGAGAAGGAGTGTAATGTGGCGGTAGAAAGGAATAAAGACTTCGTCCGGCCGGAATGTACACTTGAGATTGCTGTTCGCTTCGGCCAACGTAGCTTGCTTGCTTAATACGCTGAGAAAGAGCCTCACTCACAGACACCTTGGCTCCTTGCCAGGTAATTTTATATTCACGATCTCCATCGACGAGATTCAACACAGTTTTGTCTTCTAGATACATAGACAAATCATTGCCTAACCACCACTCCAGCACGGATACGACTGTGTCACGTGCGGAAGTGCCGCGCGGCACGACATCACTGGCGAGAAGATATTCAATGCCACGTAGAAAAAAGATAATCTGTGTCACGAGCGATTTGCCAGTTGCTTGCGGCCCCACAAATATCGTCAAAGCACGCAAATCGATATCTGCCTGATGAATTGGCCCAAAGTTCTGAATGATCAGCCGCTCGCTCATTTGATGCCTCGCTTTCTTCTTTTTGCAGACTAGCGCAATTATACTTCGTTCTGAACCCTGCCCGCCAATGCAAAGAGAGAGGAGCCACTTATGCGGCTCCTCTCCAATCTCTAACCTCTAGCTTCCAATTTCCACCCTCAATACCGCAACAGCGCTGCCACGCCCACTTCATTCAAGGCCGCATGCCCACGCACAATGTCCACACGCCCGCCCTGTTCGATCACTTTGCTGATCGCCGCTTCCACCGCGTCGGGAAGCAACTCGAACGCGCCGCCGCAGAACACGCATTGCGTGCCGGGCGCTAAGGTCACATCACCGCAGTGCTGGCAGCGGTAGGCTTCCGATTTGAAGCCTTCGGCGATCAGCAGCGTCTGCACTTGACCTTTGTGCGCGGCCGTCAACACCCGATCGATCCGGGTTGCCCCGTGGCTGTTCTTTGCCGCCGCCGTAATCGCCGCATCGGCCAGTTCCGCTTCGCGCTGTGCTTCCACCTCTTCGACCACCTTCAACGCGCGATCGCGCAGCACCAGATCGGAAACGTCCACATCGCCCGCAATCGTGCCGACGACGCGCTCGGCCCAGGGCTGCGTCAAATGGGCGCGCACTTCTTTGACTACCTCCATGTTGCCGCCCAGCACCAGATAGCGTGGCGTGTGCTTCTCGCAAAATTCGGCCAGCGCGTGCGCCGTGTCTTTGACGTTGCGCTTGATCACCTCGTTGAGGTGACGGTCGCTTGGCTCATCGGGATTGCGCCGCCGCCCGGTGGGGGTTGAGCCGGCCCCCGATTTAACGCGCCGCACTTCTTCGCCCAGGATGCCTTCGCCGTCGATCACTTCGCCCAGCTGCACGAAGATAAAGCGCGCGCCCTGCTTATCGATCAGGCCCACGACAAAGCGGCCGTACACATCCCACAGATTGGCCAGTGGGGTGAGATAAGGTTTAGGGCCGATAAAGATCGAATCGACAATCGGAATGGCCAGAGAATAGACTTTCCAGAAGTTCTCCTGTTGATTGGAAAAGATCGCCAGGCCGCGCCCGCTCCAATCGTATTCTTGATCGAAGAACCGTTCGACCACGGCGACATCGCCATTGGCCCGCCCCTGTACGCTGTGCAGCAAATGGCGCAGGGACAGGCGATATTCATCTTTGGTGCGATGCGTCGGATCGACGTTGAGGGTGAGGCTCAGCACCGCATGTTGTCCTTGATACTCCGCTAACTGCTGCAGATCGTCACGACTAAACATGACACGCCTCCTATAGAGTTGTTGCGCCCGGCACGGGCAATGTCTGGCGAAGTTTGGCCCATGCCGGGCGGGGGAAACTAACGAGGACGCTCGTCGAGCGTAACGGGTACTTGCAAGCTATCGCCGCCGCGTATGACGGTGACGGTGACGGTTTGACCCACCAGCTTCTTGGCGGCCAGATAGGCGATCATTTCGTCAAAGCTATTGATGGCGTCGCCGTCGATGGCGACGAGGATGTCACCGCCCGCGCGCACGGGAATGCCGCGCACGGTCACTTGCCGATCGCCGCCCTTTAGCCCGGCGCGCTCGGCCGGCCCGCCGTCGACGACGGACGCGATGAGCACGCCTTGTTTAACGGGCAATTTAAGCGCGGCGGCCAATTCGCCGGTGGTGAAGTGATTGCTATCCACACTGACGCCGAGATAAGGATAAGATACCCGGCCATCCTTCAATAGTTGCGCCGCGACACGCTTGACAGTGTTGGACGGAATCGCAAAGCCCACGCCCGAGTTGGCGCGATTGGTGCCGTCCGTGCGAATGGCCGCATTCACGCCGATGACTTCGCCGTTGGAATTCAACAGCGGCCCTCCGGAATTGCCGGGGTTGATCGCCGCGTCGGTTTGCAGGATGTCCGGATTGGAAAAACTGGTGCCGTTGCCGGTGGGGCTGTCCGCAGGCAGCGTGCGGCCTTTGCCGCTGATGATGCCCACCGTCATCGTGCCCACCAGTCCAAATGGATTGCCAATGGCGATCACTCGCTGGCCCACCTTCACCCGATCGGAATCGCCCAACGTCAAAGGCGATAACTGGGACGCATCCAGATCGACTTTGATCACAGCCAGATCGCTGTACGTGTCCCGTCCGATCACTTTGGCGACGGCGACACTACCGTCGGCGAAGGTCACATCAATTTCATCCGCGCCTTCCACGACGTGATTATTGGTCACGATATGCCCGTCGGTATCAATCACAAAACCGGAGCCCGAACCGAACTCAGTTAGATCGGCGCCCCCTGCCACATCAATGTTGACGACCGCCGGGTTAGCGCGTTCGTAGATGTTCTCTAACAGCACGTCCACTTCATCGGCCGCAATGGTCAATGGATCAGGCTTAGCCAAGGCCGGCGAGGCCGCCGTGGGGACTGCCGCATTGATGAGGAGCGGTTGCTTGACAGGCGTAGGGGTTTCAAAGACCGAGAACTCGCGGCACCCCGCCGTTAAGATTGCCACCAGCAAAAAGAGGCCAATTCCTTTCGTCGCCTTCATCTTACCTCGTCCTTTGCCAATTGTTTCTCATGTGTCTACTTTAACGATAGCTCTTCTTCCAGAACTCCAATCAAATCAAGAATGCTCAACTTGCGGCCCGGCACTGCGGACTGGTCATCTGCATGCACGTGATGAGGAAAGTTGGGTAGGTTTGGAAAATGTTCTACGTTATCCCAACGACACCGCAATACCGTTCGTTCAGCGTTCATCCATTGATAACGGTAACGTCGCGTATCAACCTGCTCGTCAACAATCACAAAATACTCAGCTACCTCCAAAAAGTCGCCGTTATTCAGCCTGAGTCGAGCGCGGAAATAACCTTGATCCACCAAAGCCCACTCTTCCACCACAGCCTCAATTTCCGCAATAACCGAGCTGGTAACGAGGCGAGCTTGGATTTCAATCAGATAATCATCCGATTTCATAAGTTGCTCGTGGTTCAAGTAGAGTCAAGCGCTGCCGCACACCGACGCGCATTTCGTAAAATACGCTCCACTCCATCCACTCCATGTCATCGCCCAACTCACCCGCGCGAAAGCGGCGATAAAAGTCTTCCGAATTCATCTGATATTGCTGCTCGTACACCTGCAGCCGGGCCTCGATCTCGGCGGCTTCTTGCCTTGCGTGATCGCGTTCAAGCGCCACCATCTTCTCGACCGTGCGCTCAATGACCGGGCTGTGATGTCCCTGCCGGTACAGGGTGGTCAGACTTTGTAGGTCGGCTAGGGTCTGCTGTGAACTTGTCATGCTTACTTCCTCAATTGAGCCAACTGCTCAAACAACTTCTTCTCTTCGGCACTCAAGTGATGAGGCAGCCTGGCCTGAACTTTCACCAACAAATCACCATGCTGGTTGGCTTCACGCAGGCGCGGCATGCCCTGGCCGCGCAACCGAAACACACGTCCAGGCTGCGTTTCGGGCGGAATCTTCAAACTCACATTTCCCCCCAACGTTTTGATCGTGGCTTCGCCGCCTAGGATCAACGTGTAAAGATCGACCGGCGCTTCGGTTTTCAGATCATCGCCATCGCGTTCAAAGTGCGCATCGGGCTGCACGGTGACCACCAGAAACAAATCGCCCGCTGCGCCGCCTTCATAGCCCCGTTCACCTTGTCCGGCCACCCGCACATGTGCACCAGTCTTCACGCCCGCGGGCACTTTGACTTCGATCTTCTGGCCGCCTTGCCCTACCCCGGCCCCACCGGGGCCGGGCGGCACGCTGGGCGTTTGGAGCGTCAAGGTCGTGCCCTTATACGCATCGTGCAGACTGATGTTCACCGGCTGCTCGTAATCGCGGCCGCGCTGCGGAACATGTTGAGACGTTCGGACGGAGCTGCCCCGGCGGGGCGCGCCACCACGCCCCATGTTGCCAAAAATTTGAGTAAAGAAATCAGAGAAGCCACCGCTGCCGCCAAACAAATCGTTGAGATTGTTTAGATCATTCGTGTCGTAGGCGGATGTCGTCCACTGGCTCCAATCGAAGCCGCCCGCCTGGCCGCCCTGCTGATAGGCCGACCACTGCGAGCCCAGCGTATCATACTTCTGGCGCTTCTGCGGATCGCTCAGTACTTCGTTGGCCTCGTTGGCTTCTTTGAACTTGGCTTCCGCTTGTTTGTTGCCTGGATTGTTGTCAGGGTGATACTGACGCGCCAACTTGCGGTACGCTTTTTTGATGTCGCCCTGCGTGGCTGTGCGCGGGACGTTGAGGATTTGGTAGTAATCCTTGTATTCCATTGTCGCTCACTTTGGTTGATTTCATTATACCCCGATTGGCAAGAGCTGCGTTGTACGGGGGATTAAGGTTTGATAACGATTTTGGCCGCTCGGGGCCGCCCAAGCCCGATCGGGTGGGGGAATTCCCCCGGTTTCTGTTCTTATCATAAGACAAATGTGCTAGATCGACATTAGAGGAAGATGATCACCAGAATTTGTGCTTTACGTCACTCCCCTAAAGTGCCCTATCGGTGCGATAGTTATATGGTTTGAAAATTATATTCCCTCACCGCGCTTCACAGCTACGGAACACTCCCGCAGGGGGCCGGTGCAGAAATCAGTTAAGGAGAACCGATATGGCACGAGAGATGGTTACGTTAGACGGCAACGAGGCTACGGCCTACGTTGCTTTCCGCGCAAGCGAGGTGATCGCGATTTACCCGATCACTCCGTCGTCCACCATGGGCGAATGGGCGGATCAGTGGATGTCCGAGAACAAAAAGAACATCTGGGGCACCATTCCACTGGTCCAGGAAATGCAAAGCGAAGGCGGCGCGGCGGGCGCCGTGCACGGCGCGCTGCAAGCCGGTTCGTTGTGCACCACGTTCACAGCGTCACAGGGTCTGTTGTTGATGATCCCCAACATGTACAAGATCGCAGGCGAGTTGACGCCGACGGTGTTCCACATCGCCGCGCGCTCGCTGGCCGCGCAGGGCTTGTCGATCTTCGGCGATCACTCGGACGTGATGGCCGTGCGGCAAACCGGCTGGGTGATGCTGTGCAGTAACAGCGTGCAAGAAGCCATGGACACGGCGTTGATTGCACACGCGGCTACACTGGAAGCGCGCCTGCCCTTCATCCACTTCTTCGACGGCTTCCGCACCTCGGCGGAAGTGATGAAGATCGAGCGGCTGGACGAGAGCGACATCCGCGCCATGATTGACGACGAACTGGTGCGCGCTCACAAAGCCCGATCGCTCTCGCCCGATCGTCCGGTGATGCGCGGCACGGCCCAGGATCCCGATGTCTACTTCCAGGGCCGCGAAACGGTCAATCCGTTCTATGACAAAGTGCCTGGCATTGTGCAAAAAGCGATGGATAAATTCGCCGGCATCGTGGGCCGCCAGTATCACCTGTTCGATTACTACGGCGCGCCGGATGCGGATCGCGTGATCGTGATCATGGGCTCTGGCGCGGAAGTAGCGCAGGAAGCGATCGATCACCTGAATGCTAAGGGCGAGAAGCTGGGCCTGATCAAGGTGCGCCTGTATCGCCCGTTCTCGGTGGAGCACTTCATCGCCGCTATTCCGGCCACGGCCAAGAGCATCGCCGTGTTGGATCGCACCAAGGAACCCGGCGGCGCCGGCGAGCCGTTGTATCAAGATGTGATCACCGCGCTGACCGAGTCGTTGATGACGGGCAAGATCAACTCATTGCCTAAGGTGATCGGCGGACGCTACGGTCTGTCCTCCAAGGAATTCACCCCGGCGATGGTGAAGGGCGTGTACGACGAATTGGCCAAGCCGCAGTCCGCAAACGGCGGCGGACCGAAGAATCACTTCACGGTCGGCATCATCGACGACGTGGGCTTCACCAGCCTCGACGTCGATCCGACGTTCAGCACCGAACCCGCCGATGTGGTGCGCGCCATGTTCTACGGTCTGGGCGCGGACGGCACGGTGGGCGCCAACAANNATCAAGATCATCGGCGAAGAGACCCCCAACTTTGCGCAGGGTTACTTCGTGTACGACTCCAAGAAGTCCGGCTCGCTCACCACCTCGCACTTGCGCTTTGGCCCACGGCCCATTCACTCGTCCTACCTGGTGACCTCGGCCAACTTCGTGGCGTGCCACCAGTGGGTGTTTCTGGAAAAATATGACATTCTGAAAAACGCCGTGCCCGGCGCTACGTTTCTGCTGAACAGCGTGTACGGTCCTGACGAAGTGTGGGATAAGCTGCCGCGCAACGCGCAGGAGCACATCGTCAACAAGCAGTTGAAGTTCTTCGTCATCGACGGTTACAAGGTGGCGGAAGACACCGGCATGGGCGGGCGCGTCAACACCATCATGCAGACGTGCTTTTTTGCGATCAGCGGCGTGCTGCCCAAGGACGAGGCGATCGAGCAGATCAAACACTCGATCGAGAAGACTTACGGCAAGCGTGGCGAGGCCGTGGTGCAGAAGAACTTCGCCGCTGTCGATGCGACGCTGGCACACCTGCATGAAGTGAAGGTCCCGGCGAAGGTCACAAGCACCATCGAGATGCGGCGCGCCGTACCGGTGCAAGCGCCCGACTTCGTGCAGAACGTAACGGCTACGATCATCGCCAAATTGGGTGATCAGTTGCCGGTCAGCAAGATGCCGGTGGACGGCACCTTCCCCACGGGCACGGCGCAGTGGGAAAAGCGCAACATCGCGCTGGAAATTCCGGTGTGGGACACCGAGGTCTGCATTCAGTGCGGCAAGTGCGTCATGGTTTGCCCGCACTCGGTCATCCGCGCCAAGGTCTATGATGCGAAGTATCTGGCCGATGCGCCCGAAACCTTCAAGAGTGCGGCCGCGCGCTGGAAGGAATTCAAGGAACTGAAGTACACCTTGCAAGTAGCGCCGGAAGACTGCACGGGTTGCACGCTGTGCGTGGAAGTGTGCCCGGCCAAGAACAAGAGCAACACCAGTTTGAAGGCCATCAACATGGCGACGCAGCTGCCGCTCCGCGAGAGCGAAGCCAAGAACTGGGATTACTTCCTGTCTCTGCCGGAAGTCGATCGGATCGGGTTGAACACCAGCACCGTGAAGGACGTGCAGCTGTTGCAGCCGACCTTCGAGTTCAGCGGCGCGTGCTCGGGCTGCGGTGAGACGCCGTATCTGAAGCTCATTTCGCAGCTGTTCGGCGATCGGATGGTGGTGGCCAATGCGACGGGCTGCTCGTCGATCTACGGNNAAGCAAAACGAATTCGCCCGCGAGATGGTCGGTCGGCTGCGCGATGTTATCGGCGGTACACTGGCCGATGAACTGTTGAGTGCGAATCAGGCCAACGAGCAGGGCATTCGTTCACAGCGTGAGCGCGTGGTCGCGTTGAAGGCCAAACTCGCCAACGTCGATTCGATCGATGCCAAGAATCTGCTGGCGCTGGCCGATGTGCTGGTGAAGAAGAGCGTGTGGATCATCGGCGGCGATGGCTGGGCNNGCGTACGACATCGGCTACGGCGGCCTGGATCACGTCATCGCCTCGGGTCGCAACATCAACATTCTGGTGCTCGATACCGAGGTGTATTCGAACACGGGTGGTCAGGCTTCCAAGTCGACGCCGCGCGCGGCGGTGGCGAAGTTTGCCGCCGGCGGCAAACGGCTGCGCAAGAAGGACCTGGGCCGGTTGGCCATGACGTACGGCAATGTGTTCGTCGCACAAATCGCGCTGGGCGCGAACGACGCGCAGACGATCAAGTCGATCGTGGAAGCCGAGTCCTACGATGGGCCGTCGCTCATCATCGCCTACTCGCCCTGCATCCAGCAAGGTATCGCCATGGAGCATGGTCTGGATCAGCAGAAGCTGGCCGTGCAAAGCGCGTACTGGCCGCTGTTCCGCTTCGATCCGCGCCTGACCGCGCAGGGCAAGAATCCTCTGCAACTGGATTCCAAGGGTCCGGCGCTGCCGCTGGAGAAATACATTTACAACGAAACACGCTACAAGATGTTGACCTTGAGCCAGCCGGAAATAGCCGCGGAATTACTCGAAGAAGCGCAGGGCGACGTGATCACGAAGTGGCGCTTGTACGAACAACTGGCGGCGATGAACTATGCCGGCAACGGCGAGAGCGTCAAGAAGTGACAAGAAGATAAGAGGACAAGAAGACAAGATGATTTGGTTAAGGGCGTTTTGTCCCACAGGGCCACGTCTTCCCTTCCTCCCTTCTTCTTGTCCTCCTGTCACAGAATGCAAGGAGCCCAAACATGTTAGATCTATCCACCACTTACCTCGGACTCAAGCTGCAAAATCCGCTCGTGCCGTCGGCGTCGCCGCTGTCGAAGTCGCTGGATACCATGAAGCGCCTGGAAGATCACGGCGCGGCCGCGGTGGTGATGTATTCGTTGTTCGAAGAGCAGATCACGAACGAGAGCAACGAACTCGATTTCTTCCTGAATCAAGGCTCGGAAAGTTATGCCGAAGCGCTGTCGTACTTCCCCGATCTGGGTCACTACAACGTGGGGCCGGAAGGCTATCTGGAGCAGATACGCCAGGCCAAGGCCACGCTGGAAATTCCCATCATCGCCAGTCTCAACGGCATCAGCACCGGCGGCTGGATTCGCTACGCCAAGCTGATCGAGGACGCGGGCGCCGATGCGCTGGAACTCAACGTGTACTACATCCCCACCGATTTCAACATGAGCGGCGCGGATGTGGAGAAGATGTACCTGGACCTGGTGCGCGATGTGAAGCAGAGCGTGAAGATTCCGGTCGCGGTGAAACTGGGCCACTTCTTCAGTTCGATCCCGAATTTCGCGAAGAAGTTGGACGAAGCCGGCGTCGATGGCGTGGTGTTGTTCAACCGCTTCTATCAACCCGATCTCGATCTGGAAAATCTGGAAGTGGTGCCCAACCTGTCGCTGAGCAGCAGCTATGAGTTGAAACTGCGCCTGCGCTGGGCGGCGATTCTGTGCGGCAACATCAAGGCCGACATGGCGTTGACCGGCGGCATCCACACGGCCGAGGACGCCATCAAGACGATGATGGTCGGCGCGAAGGCCGCGCAAATGGCCTCGGTGCTGCTGCACTACGGCGTGCATACCCTCAGCGACATCCTGGTCGATATGCAGCGCTGGATGGAAACGCACGAGTACACATCGGTGAAGCAGATGCAGGGAAGCATGAGCCAACGTAAAGTTGGTAATCCAGCCGCGTTTGAGCGCGCGAATTACATGAAGGTGTTGCAGTCGTATCAAGTGAAGGTGGTTTGAGGAAGTAGCGTAGTAGACAAGGAAACCTCCCGGAGACATTGAGTCTTCGGGAGGTTTTTGTTGGGCGGACCACCGGTGTGGCCTGCAACGGGCACTGCGTGCGCACGTTATTTGCCGATGTTGTTACTTCGCGGCTTGAATCGTCTCAATGATCTTTAGCACTCGCGCTGTGTCGGCTGTGGATAGGTTTTCCTGCTGTACTTTGTCGTAGATGGTGATCAACCACACTTCTTGATCGGAAGTCACAAAATAGTAGATCACGCGATAGCCACCGCGCTTGCCGCGGGTCTTGGCTTTCATGCGCGCCTTACGGGCACCGCCTGTGCCAAGGAGAACGGGATGGGCTTCCGCTTCAAAATCGCGCAGGAACATTTCGAAATCTGCGCGCAAAGTTGGATTGTGTTTGCGCAGGAATTTGAGGTTGCGATCGAACCACTCGGTGAAAATAAAGTGGTATGGCATGATCAAGCCTGGTCGCTGAACACGGTGTCGAGATGCTGCTTGAGCTGTTTAGAGGTGCTCACTTTGGTGACATGCCCGCGCGCGACATCGGCCAGGCCGCGCGTCAGATGTTCGCCCAACGTCAAATCGGCCGGCGACAAATCTTCCATGATCGTGACCAGAATGGTGGCTTTCTCCGGCAGCACCACATCATCGAGTAGCTCGATTTTGCCGCGGCGGACCGTCGCTTTGAGGGTTTGGTACATGATCAACCTCCATGGCGATTATACCATTGGATTCGGGTCAAGCAGATAGTTCAGTTAAAAAGCAACCTCCCGAGGATGATGAGTCTTCGGGAGGTTTTCTTTTTGTACACCTTTGCACGCGTCTATTTAAGGCGTTGTGCTTTGCCAATTTCTTTGGCTTCGCGATACTTCATCCGGCTCGCGTACAGCCCCTCCGGATCGTATTGAGGGTCGGCATTGGGCGCGAACTGGTCGTGGCGAATGCGCTCACCCAGCTCCTCGCCCAGTTTTTTCATCTGGGCGTAGGTCGCATCGTCACCGTACGCATCTGCGTTAATATCGGTTTCAAGCGCGAACTGGAAACGGCGGAAATCTAATTTATTGTTGCCGAATCCTTCAATGATATCGAGAGATTGAGCCCGCGCGGTATCGCCCACGAGCAAATTGGGGGCGTTCCTGGCCCAGTCTAAGCCGTGCCAGCCGGTCGGTACCCCGTTCGCTCGCTCATAGTTGTCTCCATTGACCCAGCCCGTACCGAAACTCAAAACGCTCACGTCCTCCGGCGCGTAACCGCGAAACACCACCGCTTCCTGGGCCACGACATAGGCCGGGTTGCCGTAGTTGCCTACGCCGCCATCGGTGTAGTAGGCCCGCTTCTCTCCGGCCTCGACACGTGGCCAGACGGGCAGGGCAATCGGTGCGGACGAGGACGCCAGAATCGCTTCCCACAATTTCCAGTCGCCATTGTCCTCCTTGTAAGATTTCAGGAAACGGGTGCGGCGCTCAGTGATGTGGACCGCCGTGAGAATTAGGGCCTGGTCCGGCTCCAACCGCTGATTTAACTCCGCCAGCGTCAAATCGGCGTTGCCGGTCTGCTGCTGGATAACGGTTTTCAAGAGATCGATTAACCTCTCATTGGAATACAAGAAAGGCTGAGTGACGATGCGCATAAATTCGTCGGCCTGTTCAAGCGGCTTGGGAAACCAGGTCGGCGCCAGCGGCGGGAAAACCTTCTGGCCCATGTTAATATACATCTTGGTAATGTCTTCAGCCTTCATCCCCATCGCGATGGCCGCCGTGATAATCGCCCCGGTGGATGTTCCCGCCAAGATCTTGAGTTGAGGATGTTTAATGAGAGGTTCGCCACCGAGTTCGTCTTCCAGCGCTATCAATGCCTGTGCGACTATCAGGCCCTTGATGCCGCCGCCATCGATTGCCAGTGCTACGTTAGTGCGAAGCGGTGTCATGCTCATGATCGTTCACTTGGTCCTTTCTTGTGTGCTCTACGTTTCTCTACAACGCCGCTGTTTACAGCGCCGCCACGGCCGGGATGATTTCACGTCCGAAAACTTCCAGCGGCGTGATGTCCTGAGTATTGGGCATGTTGAAGATAACATGCTGAAAGCCCAGCTGGGCCAGGGTGCCACACTGCGCGATGACATCGGCCGCACTCGACTGCCCCGGTGCCAGATAAGCCGTGTCGAGGGCGGTTTTCTCGATCGCGGCGTAATCCCGGCCCACTTTGTCGCAATGCTGCTTCAACACCTCCAGCTTGGCGTGCAGGGTAGCGAGCCCCAGGCGGGCAAACAGATTGCACGCGTCGGCATATTGAGCCACCAGGCGCAAGGTCTTCTTCTCTCCGGTGCCGCCGATCAGAATGGGGGGATGCGGCTGCGAGAGCGGCTGCGGGCTGTTGAGCGTTTCGGCCAGCTGATAATATTTGCCGTTGTACGGCCCGTTGTTATCCGACCACATCTGTTGGGCGATTTGCAGCGCTTCCTCCAGTCGTTGGAAGCGTTCGGCCACCGGGGGAAAAGGAACGCCCAAGCCGGTGGCCTCGCGTTCGTTCCACGCCGCGCCGATGCCCAGATAGGCGCGCCCGCCCGACAGCACATCCAGCGTAGTGACAGTCTTGACGAGAAGGCCGGGATAACGATAAATCACGCCGGTTACCAGCGTGCCTAGTTTCACTTTCTTCGTCACGCCCGCCAGATACGATAGCGTGCTGTAGCCTTCCAGCATCAGGTCTTCCGCCGGGCCGAGACCCATGGAGCGGTCCCGGGTGCCAATCTGGAAGAAGTGATCCATCACCCACAGGCTAGCAAAACCTGCCTCGTCAGCCGTGCGGGCGATTTCTCCTAATTTGCTGCCCAGGTTGGCCGGGCTGCCGGGCCACGTAAAGTTGGGAATCTGTAGTCCGATCTTCATTTTGCGTCCTTTCCTGTGTGCCCTTCATGTTAGGTGGCTTGGCCTGAGACGATCACTGGTCTCAGGTCATATTCAAAGTCAATCGGCATCCAATTCAGAAGCAGTCAATAACTAAAGCCTACCCTATAATCTTACCCCATTCAACATACGACTGAAGTGCGGCAGTTGAAAAGCAACCTCCCGAAGAGGATGAGTCTTCGGGAGGTTTTATTTTGCGCGGCGCGTGTTTGTGTGGAGCACCAGCCTTCAGCGCAGCCCCAGCAGGCGTTTCATTTCGATCTCTAGCTGATCGAGGTATTCCTGCTCCAGCCTCCCCACCGTGCCGAGGATGCGGCGCTGATCAATGGCGCGCAATTGAAAGACCAGCAATACCGAAGGCACGGTGAGTCCGTTCATGGCCGACGGTTCAATGCGCAAGACATCGCCGCGCGCCATGGCTTACCTCAACGCTGCTTCAAACTTGAGCAGCGCTTCGTCACTGGCCGTCTCCCAGCTGTCAAACTCCGCCAGCAAGTCCGCGGTCGCCGGGTCTTCCGGGTTGGTTGCGGGCAAATCACGTTCCAACTCAGGCAAGACTTGAGCCACTACCCGCAGGCGGTCACGCGGGGGCAGTTGGCGCAGCACCGATTCAGCCGTGATTGGAGTAATCATCGAGCACCTCTACTTTCGCACGAGTGGCAGATGGACATAGAACCTGATAACGAAATTATACTGCATTCTGGTCGATGGGTAATTGAGGTCGAAGTGGTTTAAAGACGTAGACAAGTAAACAACCTCCCGGAGAGGATGAGTCTTCGGGAGGTTGTTGCTGTGTGGCGTGAGAGGCCGCCAGTGGAATTTCCTCGTTGCGTTTTGGTTCTCCACCGATTATACTTAGCTACGGTCGTTTCCCCGTCCATTTGAGAGAGCCATTATGCCAACGTTGAACTTCAAAGGTAAAAGCATCATTCGCACCCATCATCTGAGCGTGCCCTATCGCCAGTTGATTCCTGATGTCAAGAAATCGCTGGCCGATAAACCCGGCTTGCATGACAACCTGATCATTCACGGCGACAACTTGCTGGCGCTCAAGGCCCTGTTGCCTTCGTTTGCAGGCAAAATCAAGTGCATTTACATTGATCCGCCCTATAACACCGGTGTCGGCAATGGCAAATGGGTCTACAACGACAGTGTCAACAGTCCCATGCATCAGGAATGGTTGAAGGCAACAGTGGATATAGAGGATTTGACCCGCCACGAAAAATGGCTGTGTATGATGTGGCCGCGCCTGGTACTACTCCGCGACCTGCTGCGCGAAGACGGCGTGATTTTTGTATCCATTGATGATCATGAAGCACACCATTTACGCGCCATTTTAGATGAGATTTTCGGCGAGGACAATTTCATTGCCCAGTTAGTTTGGGAGAAAGGCCGCAAGAACGACGCCAAGTTCTTCTCGGTTGGACACGAGTATATCTTGGTTTACGCACGTTCGGTGGCGACCTTGCGCCAACTAAAAACTATTTGGCGAGAACCCAAGCCCGGTGCAAAAGAAGTCTGGGAGCAATACGCTGCACTGCGAAAGCAATTCGGCGCAGACGACAAAGCGATTGAAGATGCATTGCAAGAATGGTATCGTCAATTACCTGATCGTCATCCCTCCAAGGCCCTCAGCCGTTACAAGCATATCGACAAGAATGGCCCGTGGCGTGATCGCGATATATCCTGGCCGGGTGGTGGTGGGCCGCGCTATGATGTGATTCATCCGATTACCAAACGGCCTTGTAAAGTGCCTGAACGAGGCTGGGGCTTTGCCACATCTGAAGCGATGCAGCAACAAATCGATCTTGGCTTGGTCGAATTCCGAGAAGACCATACGCAACCGCCCTTCCGCAAAGCGCATCTCCGCCCCGTGTTTGAGGAGTTGGATGAAGAAAATGGCATCGACTTGAACGGGGATGAAGAGCCAGAAGCAGAAGAACCTGTTGTCGTCGGCTTACAAGTGATGCCTAGCGTGATCTACAAACAATCGCAAGTTGCCGTCAAGTATCTTCGCAGTCTCATGGGCGGGAAGGTTTTTGACAACCCCAAAGATTACGAGGTACTTGCGCGTTTGATTCGCTATGTTACCGCATCGGATCACGGTGATATCATCCTCGATAGCTTCGCCGGTAGCGGTACCACCGGCCATGCGGTGTTAGCCGCCAACGAAGACGGCGGCAATCGGCGCTTTATCCTCGTGGAGCAAGAAGACTACGCAGACACCATCACGGCTAAACGCATTCGCAAAGTCATCCGTGGTGTGCGCGGCGCAAAAGACGACACCTTGCGTAAAGGCTTAGGCGGCGCATTCTCTTATTTTGAACTCGGCCCTGCTCTGGACGATGAGGCCGTGTTGAGCGGCAATACCCTGCCTTCTTACATTGATCTGGCCCGCTATGTTTTCTTCACCGCCACGGGTGAACAACTTGACGATGCGCAAGTCAATGAATCACGCTACTATCTGGGTGAAAGCCGTCTCTATCAGGTATACTTGCTCTACCAGCCGAATGTTGAATTTCTGAAGACCACGCCGCTCAACTTGACCTTTGCCGAACGCCTGCCCAAGAGTGAGAAGGCGCGGCTCGTCATCGCCTCGCACAAATATCTGGATGACGACCGCTTGCGCGAAATGCACATCGAATTTTGCCAATTGCCCTTTGCCATTTATCGTTTCAAGGCGTGACCCCATCCGGCCTCCTCGTTGATGGTAAAGCCATCAACAGGGAAGGGGCAAGGTTTAACCATGCAGCTCAAGCATTATCAACAACTCGCACTCGATCAACTCCGCGACTACCTGCAAGCCTTGCGCAAGCACCGCGTCAAGGCCGATCAGGCCGCGCAGCTTCAGATTGAGTACGATTGGGACGTGAAGGCATGGAAAGAAGTTCGGCCTAGGCAGCTGTATACACCCCGCGTTAACGGTCTGAATCAGCCTTTGCCTGCCGTCTGCTTCAAGGTCCCTACGGGTGGCGGCAAAACTCTGTTGGCTGTCAAGGCCGTCGATCTGATCAACAGCCTGTACCGCCGTGAGCAGACCGGCCTCGTCTTGTGGATCGTGCCTTCGACGCAAATCTACTCCCAGACCTATCGCGCGCTGCGTGACCGCGCGCATCCCTATCGCGTCGAACTCGACATGACCAGCGGCGGGCGCACCCTGATTCTGGAAAAAGATCAGGTTTTCTCGCCCGAAGATGTGCGAAGCAATTTGTGTGTGATGCTGCTCATGTTGCCCTCGGCCAACCGTCAGAACAAAGAGACGCTGCGCATCTTCAAAGATCGCGGCGGTTTTGAAGCCTTTTTCCCGCCCGAAGACCGCCTGCAGGAACACGCGGTGTTACTGGAGCGCCTACCTAATCTCGATTGCTACGGCGACGATGACGGCCCCTTCAGCCGCCTCGTCAAATCATCATTGGGCAATACCCTCCGCCTGTTGCAGCCCGTCATCGTCCTTGATGAAGGGCACAAGACCTATGGGGAACTGGCGCAGTCCACATTGCGCGGCTTTAACCCGTCCTTCCTGCTGGAACTGACCGCCACGCCGCCCAAAGAAAGCAATTCGTTGGTCCGCATCACGGGGCAGGCCGTACTCAACGAAGGCATGATCAAACTGCC
This sequence comes from Anaerolineae bacterium, assembly GCA_003154115.1. Lineage (GTDB taxonomy): Bacteria > Chloroflexota > Anaerolineae > Fen-1058 > Fen-1058 > Fen-1058. Next base: position 9,505 of record PMCF01000135.1, on the reverse strand, counting down.
CATTCAAGTGCACCATCGTCTCAGCGCCGATTGGCATGATGCCTTGCTGGCCGGACATTTTAAGCGTGTGGAACTGGAAGATATCGCGCGGGAATATGAAAACCGATCAGGCGATCACATCCGACCGATCAATCTCATTCAAGTTGAGAGGACGGGCGAAAAACAGCGCAAGCCCGGCTTCATCCATGCTGAAGAAGTGCGCGAGTATTTGATCGCCCAGTGCAACGTCTCGCCCGAACAGATCGCCGTCAAAAGCAGCGACCGCGACGAAATTGAAAACATCGATCTCCTCGAACGCGATTGTCCCATTCGATATATCATCACCAAGCAAGCCTTGCAGGAAGGCTGGGATTGTCCCTTTGCCTACGTGCTGACCACTCTGATTAACACCACGGCGGCCGCCAGCATGACCCAATTGGTGGGGCGCGTCTTGCGTCAACCCTACGCCCATAAGACTGAAATTCCGGCGCTGGATGAAAGCTACGTCTTCGCCGCGCGGCAGGAAACCAGCAAATTAGTTCAAGAGGTCTATGCTGCCTTGCATGGTGAAGGTTTAGATGATGTCACGGGCGGCGTAACACTGCATGATCAGGCAGGCGCACAGGCGAGCATGACCGAGCTGCCGATTCGCCCGCAGTTTGAGGCACTGGCAGGCAAAGTGTATTTGCCCTGCTTTGTTGTGGCCGATAAACCTGGTCAATGGCGCGAAGTGGGCTTTGAGATGGACATCCTCAGCCGCATTAACTTCGAAGCCATTGACCTCAGCGCCTTTGATACGCTTGAACTCAATCCAACCGAAACCAGCAATGTGGCCGTCTCGGTTTCCCTTGACGGCCCTACAACATCGCTTCAAGTGACGACCGCCGTCGATCTCAAACTCGATCTGGCCTTCATCACCCGTCAACTGTTGGATGTTGTACCGAATCCCTGGGTGGGCTATGCCATCGCCAAAGACGCCTTCGCTCGTCTTCGAGCACGACCGTATACCGATCAACAGATTCAGCGCGATCTCGGCTTTGTCATCGCCGAATTGAAAAAGGTGCTCGTTGCCGGGCGCAATGCCCAGGCAGAAAAAATCTTTCGAAATCTGCTAGACAGTGGTCAACTGCGCTTCCTGTTGATCTCCGGTTGCGCCAATGCGGCGATTCCTGATCGCATCCGCACGCATTCCGGTCCCCGCTTGCGCCATTCCCTAACGGATGAAAAGCAACAGCTTGGCCTGTTTGACTATCCCGCTGAAGATTTCAATGAGACTGAAGCCGAAGTTGCGCTATATCTCGATCAACAACAATGGGTCCTGTGGTGGTTCCGTAACGTGGTCAAACACGGCTACAGCATACAGGGCTGGCAACCTCAACGCATTTATCCTGACTTTGTGGTGGGGCAAGGTGGTGGTGCTAGCGAGGCCGATAAGCTAAATCTGTCTACCGTACAGGTGATGGAAATCAAGGGCTTGCATTTAGCCGGTAATACCAACACCGACTACAAACGCGCCGTCTTCCAATTGTGCAATGAAGTCAGCCAGCCACGCCCATGGGATGAAGTAGCTCAACAGTTTGTCGATCATCAAGTCAAATTCCACGTGGTCGATGAGGATGAGTGGCGCAAGGTGATCAATGCACTGTTTGCCGACTCAGGCAATTAACCCACATTCCCAATCAATCCTTCACTCAACCCAACGCGCAAAAACAATCGTCCTCCCGAAAGTTCTGAATTTCTGGGAGGACGATTGTCGCCTTGTCTGCCTGTCTACTGATTTCTTCTCTTAAAACTCCTTCTGTTCCGTCCGCGCGATGATCTCGTCTTGCAGCGCCTGGCCCAGATCGCAGAAGTAATCGCTGTAGCCCGCCACGCGCACGATGAGGTCGCGGTGTTGTGCGGGATGTTCCTGCGCTGCGCGAAGGGTCGCCACATCGACGACGTTGAACTGGATGTGATGCCCGTCGAGTTTGAAGTAGGTGCGCACCAACTGCACCAGGCCGTCCAACCCCGCTTCGTCTTGCAGCAATTGCGGCGTGAATTTTTGATTGAGCAGCGTGCCGCCGGTGCGGACGTGATCCATCTTGGAGGCGGATTTGATCACGGCGGTAGGCCCGCACCGATCGGCGCCCTGCACCGGCGAAATGCCTTCGGACAGCGGCTCACCCGCGAAGCGTCCGTCCGGCGTCGCGCCGATCACCGATCCGAAGTAGACGTGCACGGTCGTCGGCAGCAGGTTGATGTGATACGTGCCACCTTTCGTGTTCGGTCGTCCATCGATCGCGTTGAAGTACAGATCGAACACCTCCGTCATCACGCGGTCGGCGTAGTCGTCGTCGTTGCCATAGCGCGGCGTGCGATTGAGCAGCAATTGCCGCAGGCGTTCCTGTCCGGCGAAGTTGTCGTTCAACGCAGCGAGCAGTGCTTCCATCGCCAGGGTCTTGCGATCGAAGACGTGGAACTTTAGCGCGGTCAGCGCATCGGTGATGGTGCCCAGGCCCACGCCTTGAATGTAGCTGGTGTTGTAGCGCGCACCGCCGTCGTGATAGTCCTTGCCGCGCGCAATGCAGTCGTCGATGAGCAGCGACAAAAACGGCGCGGGCATGTAGGTGGCATATAATCGTTCAATGACGCAGTTGCCGCGAATCTTGATGTCGATGAAGTAACGCACCTGTTTCTCGAAGGCGGCCAGCAGCTCGTCAAACGATTGAAATTCCACTGCCACGCCGGTGACCAGCCCGATTGTCTTACCCGTCCTCGGATCGACTCCGTTGTGCAGTGTGATCTCCAGAATCTTGGGCAGGTTGAAATAGCCGGTCAGGTTGTAGTTCTCTTTGCCGAACGCGCCCACTTCCACGCAGCCGCTCGATCCGCCCGCGCGCGCATCGATCACCGACTTGCCCTGCCGCACCAACTCCTGCACGATGAGATCGGTGTTGAACACCGACGGCTGCCCGAAGCCCGTGCGGATGATCTTCGCCGCGCGCTTCACGAAGCGATCGGGGTTCTTCTTGCTGACCTGTACCGATGAACTGGGCTGCAATAGCCGCATGTCTTCGATCACGTCGAGGATCAAGTAGGTCACTTCGTTGACGGCATCGGAGCCATCGACCTTCACGCCGCCGATGTTGATCTGTGCGAAGTCAGTATAGGTGCCGCTCTCTTCCGCGGTCACGCCCACCTTGGGCGGCGCAGGTTGATTGTTGAATTTGATCCAGAAGCACTGCAATAACTCTTCGGCTTGCTCGCGCGTCAACGTGCCGTCGGCCAGGCCGCGCTGATAGAACGGGTATAGATGTTGGTCGAGATGGCCGGGGCAGAAGGCGTCCCACGTGTTGAGCTCGGTCGTGACGCCCAGATGCACGAACCAGTAATATTGCAGCGCTTCCCAAAAATCGCGCGGCGCGTGAGCGGGCACGTGCGCACAGACTGCGGCGATGTGATCCAGTTCTTGCTTGCGCTGTGGATCCGTTTCTTGCTGTGCCAGTTCGCGTGCCTGCTCGGCATGCCGTTCGCCGAAGCGCATCAGCGCATCGGCGCAGATCGACATCGCGCGCAGTTCTTGCTCTTTCGCGTACGCCTGTGAATCGTTGAGGTAATCCAGCTGGCTCAAGCTCTGCGCGATGTCGCGTTTGAAATCCAGCATGCCCTTGTGATAAATCTTGTCGTCCAGCACCGTATGGCCGGGCGCGCGCTGTTCCATGAATTCGGTGAAGATGCCCGCCTCGTAGGCTGCTTTCCATTCGTCCGTCATCTCGGCAAAAAGCAGTTCGCGCAGGGTGCGGCCCTGCCAGAAGGGAATGATCGTGTCGCGATACAACTCGCGTGTTTCGGCCGTGACCGCAAACGGAATCTTCTCGCGCGCAGCGAGGATGTCCAAATCGGATAAACTGTGGCAGCACAGCTCGGGATAAGTGGGCGTGGCTTTGGGGGCCGGGCCTTTTTCGCCCACGATCAATTCATCCGGCTCGATAGTGATCGTGCGGTGCTCGATCAGATATTGAAAAGCCAGCGCACGGCGTAGTGGCGCAGACAACAGGCCCGTCTGCTCCCGATAAGCTTGGGTCATCAACTCAGCGCGTTCGGACGAGAGCGTTGGCCTGGCCTCCAGGCTTCGTTGACGCAAACGGTTGACACGTTCACTGATCATGTTCATCCTCCGATGGTCACAGGCAATTCAAACTGCTGGAACAACTGCGCGATGTTCATCAGTCGATCATCGTCCGGCCGGCGCACCTCAAACAGCCGATAGGGCTTATCCAGCCGCAGGTACTTGTCGACGGCGATGTGATGATACGGGAGCAGATCGATCGGGTGGCGGTGGGGCAGCGCCGCGATAAACTCCGCCAGCTGCTGGATCGCTTCGTCGTCGTCGTTGAGGCCGGGCACGATCGGGATGCGGATCACGATCGCGTGGCCGAGCGCCGAGAGGTCGCGCAGGTTGCGCAAGATCGGCTGATTGGTGACGCCGGTAAATTCGCGATGCCGCTCGTCGTCGATCAATTTGAGATCGTAGAGAAACAAATCGGTGAAGGAGCGGATGCGATCGAGCGTGTCCCAGGTCGCGAAGCCGCTGGTATCGACGGCGGTGTGCAGCTCACGCGCTTGACACGCTTCCAGCAGCGCGCCCAGAAACTCACGCTGTAACAACGGCTCGCCGCCGGAGAACGTGACGCCGCCGTGCGATTCATCGTAGAAGGCGATGTCGTGATCGATCTCGGCCATGACTTGCTCGACGGTCATCTCGCGCCCGATGGGCTGGCGCACTTCCGCGTAACACGTTTCCGCGCAGACACCGCAGCGCTCGCACTTGGCCCGATCGGTGATCGGCTCGCCGTCGATCCAGCTGACGGCGTGGTGTGGGCACGCGTCGATACACGCCCCGCAGCGGATGCAGCGATTCTCGCGCAGGATGATTTCGCGCTGCGGTGATTGGCTTTCCGGGTTGTGGCACCACCAGCAGCTGAGCGGGCAGCCTTTGAGGAAGACCGTGGTGCGGATGCCGGGGCCGTCGTGAATGGAATATTTTTTGATGTCGAAGATCAAACCATGAGTCATAGACCACTCCTGCCTTGTCATGGCGAGCGTTTTCGCCTAGCGTGCCCCCGACACGAAGTGTCGGACAGGGCATGCGAAGCAACCTCCGTGTTTGACCATGAGATTGCTTCGTCGGTTTTCGCCCTCCTCGCAATGACGGCGTTTGCAGGCAAGCTTAAGCGCGACGACGCAATGTGTCAAATGACGAGTATCACCTGTTTAACGGTTGATTGTTGCCACGTTGCGGGATAGCGGACTCGGTTGACAATCTCTGTACCGAGTGGTACACTTGCGTCAGCTTCAGGTCGCCGGAGTGACGATGGATAACCGCGCCAAAATCTTGTCATGCGCCTTGCAGTTATTCGCCACGCGCGGTTATGATGCGGTGGGTGTGCAAGAGATCGTCGACGCGGTGGGCATTGCCAAGCCGACGCTGTATCACTTTTTCGGCAGCAAAGAGGGCGTGCTGCAGGCGCTGCTCGAAGAACAGTTCACCGCCGAGTATGACTTGGTAAAACAGGCGGCAGCCTATACCGGCGATTTGCCTTTGACGTTGACGCGCATCGCCGCTGTTTATTTTCAGTTTGCCAAAGATCATCGGCTGTTCTATCGGATGCAGCTCTCGATGTGGTTTGGCCCGGCGAACAGTGTCGCTTACAAAGCGGTGGCGCGCTTGAACGAAAAGCAGCACCAGTTGATCGAGGATCTATTCGTGCGGGCGGCCAAAGATCACGGCAATATGCGCGGCCGGCAGCGGGCCTATGCCGCCACCTTTCTGGGCATGATCAACACTTACATTGGTCTGGCGCTCAACGGTTATGCCGATCTGACCGATGAAGTGCTTTATCAAGCGGTGCATCAATTCATGCACGGCATCTTCTCGTGAGACGAGGTGTTTTTTTGTCGCGTGTATGTACCGATCGGTACAATACAACTTCAAGGAGAATGATTGAGCATGAAACACTGGGCTTACGATGCGATCTTCTATCACATCTATCCGTTGGGGTTGTGTGGTGCGCCGATGCGCAACGACTTTGCCGTGCCCGTCACACCGCGCCTGGAGCAACTGCATGCCTGGATCGATCATCTGCGCGAGTTGGGCGTCAACGCGGTGTATCTGGGGCCAGTCTTTGAATCCAGCGCGCACGGCTATGACACCGCCGATTATTATCGCGTCGATCGGCGGCTGGGGAACAATCAGACGCTAGTGGAGCGTTTGATAAGTCTTTTAAGATAGTCATTTGTGAGCTCTCAGCTCAAAAAGCGCTGAAACGCCTTGTTTTGCAGTGTTTTCTTGCCCTTCAGTATCTGGGCACGAAACGACTATGTTAAATTACTTTCCAAACAGTCCACTAGCGCAGCTGATCGCGGCCTTTCACGCCAATGGCATCCGGGTCATTCTTGATGGCGTGTTCAATCATGTGGGACGCGATTTCTGGGCGTTTCGTGACGTGCAAGAGCGGCGGGAGCAATCGGCCTATGGCGGTTGGTTTCAGGGTCTGACGTTTGGCCAGACCAGCCCCTATCACGATCCGTTTGCCTATGAAGGCTGGAACGGTCACTACGATCTGGTCAAACTCAATCTGCACAACCCGGATGTGAAGCAGCATCTGTTTCAAGCGATCGAGATGTGGCGGCGCGATTTTCAGATCGATGGATTGCGGCTGGATGTGGCCGACTGCCTGGACTTCGGCTTCTTGAGAGAACTGGGAACGTTTTGCCGCAACCTCCGATCGGATTTCTGGCTGATGGGCGAAGTGGTGCACGGCGATTATCGGCGCTGGGCCAACGCTGACACGATCGATAGCGTCACCAATTACGAATGCTACAAAGGGCTGTATTCCAGTCTGCTAGACAAGAATTACTTTGAAATCGCTTATGCGCTCAATCGGCAATTCGGGGCGAGCGGGCTCTATCGGGAGGTGCCGTTGTACAACTTCGCCGACAACCACGATGTCGATCGTGTCGCCAGTCAGTTGACGAATCCCGCGCAGCTCTATCCGCTGTATTGCCTGTTGTTTACGATGCCGGGCGTGCCGTCGCTTTACTATGGCAGTGAATGGGGGCTGGAAGGCAAACGTGCGAACGGCAGTGATGCTCCACTGCGTCCGCCTCTCGATCGAGCGGCGCTGCCTCAGACTGCCGCCCAGCGGGATATCGCCAGTGCGATTGCGCGGTTGGCGCGACTTCGGCAGAATTCCCCGGCGTTGCGCTACGGCGATTATCGCCAACTGTTTGTCAGTCATGAACAGCTCGCGTTTGCCCGGCAGGCGGCGGATGAAAGCATGATCGTTTTGCTCAATGCGTCAGATCAACCGGCGTCGTTTGAGGTGAATCTGCCGTTGGCGGGCGCGTCTCAACTGGTGGATGTGCTCAATGACGGGGAAGTGTTTCACGCCGCGCAGGGCAAAGTGCGAATCGATACCGTGTGGCCGCACTGGGCGCGGGTGCTAGAGGTGCGATAGAACTGGTTACGCGCCGGGTCGCTTCACTAACTGGCCGGTGACAAATTCATGCACAACATCGGCGATCAGTTGTTGATAAGGCACACCGGTTTCGCGTTATACTTGCATTATCTTCATTATGGCTTGGAGCAGGTAGCGAAATGCCGCGTAGACGTCAAATCTTCACAGCGATCTGGATTGCAGTGCTCGTCGGTGCATTGGCCCTCGGACCCGTCAGCAGCCTGTTCTCACCGGTGAACGGTGTGCGCGCCCGTGGCGCGCGTCAATCCTCCTGTGAACGCTCCCCCGACAACCTTGCCGATTACGAGCGCTGGTTTGGCTCGGAACACTCTCACACCGGCATGGACGGTGACGACGGAGCAGCGGGAAGCACTGCCGCGCAGGCCTTTGCCTACGCCCAGAACCTACCCCACCTCGATTACTTCATCATCACCCCGCACGTGCATCAGAACCGCAGCGGCACCGCCACGCTGTGGAGTGAAGCAACCTACGACCTGATTCGCGCAAGTGCGATCCTCAATCGGCGAAACCTGGCTGAGTTGTAACGGGATAAGACCAATGCCTACAACCAACCGTTCAGCCGCTTCGCCCTGCACGAAAAACTTCGTTCAGCCCAAGCCGATTCTTCGGATCTGCACTTCCACAATCGCGACCACAAATACTTGAACACCTCGAGATGATTGCCCAGATTTACGGTCGCACGTAGTAAAACCCTCCCACGCCGTTCTTTGTCCCGCTCACCACCAAGTGCAAGCCCCCGTTCTTGTCGGTGAAATATGCCAGGGGGCTGGCAGTATAGCCCCGCGCCGCGAGGTAATCGGCGACAGTTTGCGCCGTGCCCAGCACGCCGTTCGTCTCGGTCCGCAGCTTCAGCGTCCCATTGTCGGTATACATGTAACGAATCAGCGCCGAGTTCGCCGCTGCGCCTACGTAGACCGGCGCGGCCCACCCCGTGGTATTGCCCGCCACGCTCATCGGCTCCGACCATGTGCCGTTCTTCCACAGGTAGCGATAGACCCGCGAGTGTCCCGGCCACATGGCGTGGTCGGTGGCAAGGACGAAGGTATCAGCCCCGGCGGCATACGTCAGCACAATGGATTCATCCCGCTCCGGCTGCGGGTAAAGCGCGTGTACGGCCTGGCGCAGCGGGAAACTGCCCGGCGCTTCGCCGTAGGCCGTGCGCGGCACGATCGGGTCGCCGGGGCTGACCGCATTCCCCGCCGACTGTTCCCAGCGTTGGAACCAGGCCATCATTGCCCGCCCGTCCGCGGTGGTTTCGATGGACACCGAGTCTGTGTCCCGGTCGTTGATTTTCTGCTGCGGCGCGCTCCAGGCCGTGCCATTCCAATAGGCGTACCATGCCCGGAAGCGGGTGGCAACGGTGAAGGGACCGGTGCGTTGAGTGTAGTTCTCCTGCCACACGAGGTGGGCGACCCCCGAATCCTCCGCAACGGCGATATCGGGCGAGGCGAGGTGGCCGGACGGCAGGGTAATACCGGACAGATAATACTCGCGGTGCGGGGCGACGACCACCGGCGCGGCGGGAACGCCGTTAGCGACGAGGCGGTGCATGATGCCGTCTAAATTGCTATAGGTGCTATAGACTATGTGGACTCGCTGATGCACATCATCTACCGCCAGCGCCGGATCTTGGGCGTCCCAGTATTCAAGAATCTGATACGGCGTCCAGTTGATCCCATCGGTTGAGGTGCTGTAGAAGAGAAAATCCGCAAAATTCGGGTTGAGTTTGCCCGTCCACAGTGCATGGATGCGCCCGGTCGCCTCCACCGCCAGCGCGACTGTACCGACGCTCGCTGTGTAGCCGCCAATGCTGCCCGTGACCAGGGCCGCGTCGGCTTCCGGTGGCGCAGGCAGCGCCGCCGCCGGCACCGTCGGCGCTGCCGCCAGGTTCAAACCGCCCAAGACCAGCCATAACCCCAACAGCAGCCCGCATAGGATAAGACCTCGATATGGTTTCATGTTTCGCTCCAGATAGTCCTAAGCCTGTTTTTCGCACCCTGGCT
>PMCF01000445.1 GCA_003154115.1 Anaerolineae bacterium | reverse complement strand
GTGCGCAGCGCTTCCAGATCGACCGCGACCAGCACGTCGATGCCGGGCCGCTGCACTTTCACGATGGCGCGCTCGCCGCTCTTCAACACCACCCGATGGGCCTGGCCCAGCGAAGCGGCAGCCACCGGCATGGGCTCAATCGATCGGAAGATGTCGTCGAGCGGGCGGTTGAGTTCGCTTTCCAGCACGGCGCGGACATCGTCAAACGATTCGGCCGGTACTTCGTCTTGCAGGCTAGATAGCTCGTCGATGATCTCTTTGGGTAGAATGTCCACGCGGCTGGCAAAGAACTGGCCGAGTTTGATCATGACGCCGCCCAGCTCGATGGCCATGGCGCGGAAACGGCGGGCGTGATCGAGGTAGCGCTTTAACGCCGTCCGATTGGCCCACTGGCGCCCGCCGAGATTGCGGACGAGCACATCCCACCAGAAAGCCGAGACGAGGACGCGAAACCAAAAGAAGACAATACGATTGCGACGTTGGCGTAGTTGAGTGGGGCGTTTGGACATGGCAGCGGATAACCAACGGATAACCGGATAAGCGACCGCTCACAAGTATAGCGCATTTCACGACAAGACGGTATGGCGGATGATGGGTTACACACGATTCCAGTCCGCGCGAACCAGAAGCGAGCTTCAAGACTATCGGTCAGGGGTGGAGGTTGGGGTTATCATTTCCACGCGCAATAGGCATGAGCTGACCACCAGCGGAAAAGACGCTTTGTTCAGCAATGACTTTACCCATAGACTGCCGGATTCGGCAATATAGCGCTTTGCGGCAGCGCTGGTGTCAAGATAGAAGAGCTCCATCAGCATGACTCGCGTTCTGAGATAATGATCTCAGACAAAGGACCAGCTTTCGCCAGCACCTGCGCAATTCGCTCACGTTCAGCGGCGGAAACGTCCCGGGCCTGTTGTCGGACACTCTCTGGGATCTCAGCCAACAGTCCCGCCTGCCGCAGCGCCTCTCGCGCGCGCGCGAGCTCTTCAGCAGGCGTTAAGGTCTCCACCGCTTCAACTTGTACACGCACCCGCGTATGCTCCGGCAAAGCCAAAGGCTCCAACAAGCGCAGGTTACCTTGCTCGTAAATGGCGGTTGTCATTTGAACCATGGTGTTTCCTCCCTGATGAAGATTGTAGACACCGTTGAAGGTTCTGTCAACTTCCCGGCACGCTGATGCTAACGCGCGTCCCTCCCCCCGATCGATCCTCCACGCTCAACGTGCCGCCGATGACGGCCAGCATCGTCGTGTGAAAACGCAAGCCGCTGCCCGCTTCGTTAGTCGCCTGATCGATCGGGCGGCCCACGCCGTCGTCCTCGATGATCAGTTTCAACCCCGCTTGGTTGCGCAGCGCGACCTCGAGATGCAGCGGACGATGCGCGTCGCCGCCTCGACCGTGCTTGGCCGCATTGCGCATGGCTTCCTGCGCCGCGTAGAAGATCACTTCAGTGGCGAATAAGGGCAGACGCTTGGCCTGTTCAATCGCGGCCGGCTCGGCCTGCCAAGCGATGTGATCGAAGCTGTCGCGGAAGTCGTGTTCGAGCGCGCTCTGCACGGCGGCGGCCAGCCCTTCGCTTTCCAGGCGCGTGGGCACAGCGTTACTCATCTCGCGCACCAAAGCCGAGATGCGCCGATGCGCTTGCGTCAACGAAGTGATCGCTTCGTCGATGCGTTGCGCGCCATCCACTGTCGAAGCCGAATCCCGCCCTACACTTCGCAGAGATTCGACCTTCAACAAGGCCAGATGAATTTGCGGCAGCACGTCGTCGTGCAAAATGCGTTTGTGCTGCGCGCTTAACACCTGCACTTGTGCGATGCGCTGCTGCAGCAGATTCACCGCCACACGCGCCAACTGTTCGCCGGCCAACGCATCGAGAATGCGTTCGGCGCAGGCCGCCGCCACCTGCAATTCCTGCACATTGTACTCGTTACCATCGAGCTTGGGCCCCAGAATCAGCCGCCCGATCGCGCCGCGTGAATCCGAGAGCGGATAAGCCCAACGATCGCCGTCGAGGCGCGACCAGTCGATCGAGTTGGAGAGGGACGTTTGAAGCAGCGTTTCCTGGTCGAGCGGCCAGTGATAATCGATCCGCTGCCGTTCGTGCTGCCCGCCGATCGACCCATCAAACAACAGACAGGCATGATCGGCACGCAGGGCATCGCGGCACAGCGCCGTGAAAAGTTCGCGCGACTCTTGTTCGCTGTCGACATCGCTCGTCAGCAAGCGCTCGTGCAAATGCAGGCTGGTCACGAAGGGATTCAAGCGCCGCATGAATTCTTCATGCTCCACGTACTGCCGCCAGTTAAACAACGCATAGGCCATGACGGCGAGGATCACGGTCAGCAACACGCTGTAGATGGGACGGATATTCAAGTTGTAGAGCAGCGCCACGAACAGCGAGCCGATAATGGCCACGCCGACGACGTTGCGCCAACGGGCAAACAGCCCGGACCCCGCTTGCAGCCGTTCGGTCAAGACGCTGTTGGACAGGACGGCTCGCCCCAGGAAAATCACAGCCAGGCCGATGAAGCCCGCCACCAGCTCGTCGGCAAAGTAGAGCTCGCGCAGCTCGTTCTCGCCGATGGTGTACACCGGAATGGCGCGCGGCACGATGAGATAAGCGGTAAAGGCAAAGGCCACCACAGCTATGGTCAACATCATGGCGGCGGCGATCAGCCACGGGCGCGCACGGCGGAAGGGATCGCGCCACAGGGCCTTGCGGGTGCGCGGCCGCCGCAGCGCTATCAGGGGCAGCACGAAACACAGGAACAGATAAGGCACGTACAGCCAGGCGATGACGGGCGCCAGCGCGGGAGCCAGCACGAATTCCAGGAAGGTCGGCAGTGGGAAGATCAGGAACAGCGATAAGACCATGAAGAACATCGCAGCGGTCAGGATGCGCCGTACCCAGCGGCCGGTGGCCGGATCACCGGAGTAATAAAAGATCGCCAGACCCCAGAAGTAAGGGGCCACCACCAACACGAACCACATGACGCGCCAAACGATGTTGACGCCCCCGCCAAAGAAATCGACGGTGTGGGCGATGAGCAGCGTGTGTCCCATGAAGAACAGCGCGCCCAGCAGCAGACCCACGCCGCCCGCGATGGTGGCCGGCTTGCGTCGATTGCCCGTCAGCAGAACGGTGAGGCCCAGCCACAACAGCAGCACCGTATTAAACAGCGACACGGCCTGCGCGCCGACAAAGATGGCAATATCAATCCAATGGGACATAGGCAATTAACAATGATCAATGATCAATTAACAATGATCAATGCGCCAATGACATGGCGCGCGTTGAGCGTCGCACCAGACGATAGGCAAACAACAACGGAATGATCCCGATCACGCCGAACGAACAATCGAGCAGCTGCCACAGAAACGGCAGGTTGCGCACCGTCCCGAAGATCAGCGCCGCGGGAATGACGAGCAGGCAGACGATCATCCCGAATTCAATCACCCACACGTTGCGAATCGGATCGCGCAGCGGGCCGATGAACGCGACGGCGATGGCGATGTGCGCGAAAGCCAGCCAATCGGTGCCGACAACGATGAACGAATAGGTTTGATACGTTGCCGTCAAGCCAGCGTGCACGTAGATCAGCCAATCGATCAATCCCGGCGCGATGTCATGCAGCCACGGCGTATTGTCGATGATGTTCTTGATCTGATCGATCTCCCACTGGATGGGAATGGCCGTCAGACCGCTGATGATCAGTCCGCTCATGAAGAGAAGCAGCCACAACCGCACTTGCTTTAATTGTTTGGGAGGCATCGTCTCTACCATCGCTTTAACTCAACGGCCAGTAGTTGCGACTTCAGTCGCTTTTTGGCCGCAAACCACGACTGAAGTCGTTACTACGAAGCCATAATGAGAATCGCTGCAACACCTACTCGCTAAAACAACGGCAGCCACTTCCCCTGCGCATCGCGCACGCGCGGCGTGCCGTCGTCGTCCCAGATGATCATGCGGCCCGTGTTGAAAATCAGCGTCACTCTGGCGCGCGCCGTCTTTTCATCCTCGGTGGAATTGTCCAATCCCCACGCGGCATAGATCTGTCCGTTGGTGCGGCTCACCGCGCGCCGATCGCGGAAGCCCAGGCGGTTGGCGATCTGCTCATTGGTCATGCCCTGCGCCAGCAGCTTCACCACGTCGCGCTCGTTCGGCTCCAGCAGAGCGAGCGGCGCGTCTTCATCTTTTAAACGCACGGCCTGCACCCGCTGTTCAATATCGGGATCGATGAAACTGCGCCCGGCCATGGCATCGCGCAGCAGCGGCACCACCATCGCCGGTAGCAGGTAGTTGCTCTTGCGGACGTAGGCGTAGTGCGTCAGAATGCCGGACGCGAGAAAATCGCGATAGAAGCGTTCGTCGTCTTGAATGGAATAGAAGACCACCGGCAAGCGCGGGACTTCACGCCGGATGGCGATGGCCGCTTGCACGCCGTTCATCACGCCGGCCAATTGCACATCCATCAGGATCACATCCGGCGGAGTATCCAACGCCAACCCGATCGCGTCTTCACCCCGATCGGTTTCTGCCACGATCGTGACCTTGCCGGTATCTTCCAGACCGGATTTCATCGCGGCGCGCAGGGAAACATTGTCTTCGACGAGAAGCAAACGAATGATAGATGGCATTTACGTTTTACGCTTTACGTTTTGCATTTCATGTAGTGACATTATCAAGTCAACCTCAAGCAGTGTCAAGCACTCAGGTGCGGCGTGTCATGCGGCCCGTAGGAAAACCGTGCCTGAAGCGTAGTGTGATCGTCATGCAAGGGCACCTCAGCCGGATGGGGCGCACTTCGTCAAGCACTCAAGTGCATCAACAGCGGCACGCAAAGCCTTCGTTTTGCGCCACATTTCCGGTAGGATGGAAGCAAGCTAGCGACGGAGGTACATCAATGAACGCGTGGCTCCTTATCCTGTTCGCCATTCTGATCTTCGCGCCGAAAAGCTCGTCCAGTCAATCCAGCCGTTTCGACTTCCGCGCGCTGGCGCTGCTACTGTGTGTCATCGCCATCGTCGCGCAGGTCTAGCGCAGATCAGCTAACCAGAGAGGCAAAGGCTTGTCGCAAACGGTGATTCTGCTTATCGGACTTGGGCTTTCGGCCGTCTTGCTCTATCTGGGTTTTGCGCCACAGGCTCCGCGCTGGCGCTTCAGCCTGGGACTCCTCGGCGCAGGATTCGCCGGTGCCGTGTGGTGGCGAGCTGGAACACTCGGTCCGCTCACTAAGGCTGAGCTCAGCAATATCTTGCTTAGCATCGATCCCTATAATGGGGTAGGCATTCCGAGCTGGGCCGATCCCAGAATCTGGCTCAGCATTCCACTATTGCTCGCAACAGCCCTCATCGCCGTGGCGCTGTTCAAATCACTGCAAGGCCGACGCAGGTTCGCCGCGTTAGGGCTGGGGATTCTGCTGCCCTTGACGATCGGGCTGTTCGTCTTCAACGCGCCTAGCAATCAACTACGAACGTATGTGGAGCAGCGGAAAGATACCCGACAGAACACTCTCGATCAGAACCGGGCGCTGTGGCAGGCCAACCATCCCGCCCGTTATCGTTTCACCATCCAGACTATCCTGTTTTGCGTGCCCGGCCACTGCCCGGCGGATGAGACTGTCACCGTCACAGAGGGAAATGCGCCTAGCTGGACGGTTGAGACACTCTTTGGCAGGATTCAAAAGGCCATCGATCGGGGGTATTACACGGTGGAGGTTACTTATCATCCCCAGCTGGGCTACCCTACGGATATTCGCACGGATCCCAATCCATTGATGACCGATCAGTCAATTCACCTGATCATCACAGACTTCCAGATTCTCCCGTAAGCCGGACTATCACAACACGCACCCGAAACGAGATACATGCTTGACCAAACTTCTACTCCCGATCGATTTGGCGCAGCGTCAAAGTCCCGCATCGCGCTGACTGTTCTTGGTGCCGCGCTGCTCCTCGGGGTGGTGGGCGACGTACTGCTGCGGCCCATGCCGTGGGGCATCAATATGCTGCTATGGATCGCCGCGTTGGCGCTCGGCATCGTCGCGCTGGCGCAGTGGAACAACCTCCAGCTGACCGGCGGAGGGCGCTGGCTGATCGGGCCGGCGTTGATCTTCGCCGCGCTGTTCGCGCTGCGCGATTCGATCATGCTCAACTCCGCCAACCTGCTGGCGATTCTGATCTGCCTCGCGCTGATCGCCTATCGGGCGCTGCGGGGCCGCATTCGCGTGGCGACGCTGACGGAGTACACCCGGGGAACGGCGCTGGCGAGTGCGTTCGGCTTGTTCGGCGCCTTCGTGCTGGTGTTTGACGACATCAAGTGGGGGTCGATCAAGATCGGCGGACAATCAAGGCATGTAGCCGCAGTGGGCACCGGCGTGCTCATCGCCGTGCCAATGCTGTTGGTCTTTGGCAGTCTGCTCACGTCCGCCGATGCCGTGTTCCAGAAACTGATCGACGATCTCTTCAATTGGGATGTGTACGAGATCATCTCGCACACATTCTGGATCGGCTGCTGGGCCTGGATTGTTGGCGGGTTCTTGCGGATGACGTTCCTGTTCAAAGAAAGCCAGGCCAAACCGTCAACCTACAAAGGCGCGTTGGGCGCGGTCGAGGTGAGCATCGTGCTCGGTTCGCTCGGCGCGCTGTTCTTCGGTTTCGTCGTGGTGCAGGCGCGCTATCTCTTCGGCGGAGCGGAAGCGCTGCGCTCGCTGATCAAGTTGTCGTTTGCCGAATACGCGCGGCGCGGCTTCTTTGAACTGGTAACGGTCGCCGCGCTGGTGCTGCCGTTTCTGTTGTTCTTGCACTGGCTGATGAAGAAAGATGATCCGCGCAGCGCACGCCTCTTCCGCTATCTGTCCGGCGGCGTGATCGGGCTGTTGTTCGTCATCATGTTCTCGGCGTTGTATCGTATGCGGCTGTACCAGATCGAATTCGGACTGACGGAACTGCGCTTGTACACTACCGCGTTCATGGGCTGGCTGGCGATCGTCCTCGTGTGGTTCATGCTGACCGTGCCGCGCGGCAAGTCCGATCGGTTTGCGTTCGGCGCGTTGGCTTCGGCGCTGGCGGTGCTGCTGGCGTTGAACATTCTGAATCCCGATGACCTCATCGTGCGCGTGAATGCGGGCCGTGTCGACGCGGCCAACGGCTTCGACGCGAGTTACGTGGTGGGCCTCAGCGCCGATGCCGTGCCCGCCCTCATTACGACGTTGCCCGCTATGAAGGAGTATGATCGCTGCACGACGGCCGCGCAGATCGTGCAGCGCTGGTCGCCCACCACGGGTGGGACGCCGCCGCAGCACTTCGATGCATTAACCTGGAATTGGGATCGATGGCAGGCGTGGCAAGCCGTGAATGCGAATTGGGCCTATTTGCAGAGTGTGGCCTGTCCGCAACATGACAGCCGAATGGATTAGAATGAAGAGTGATGAGTGATGAGTGATGAGTGAAATCAGGTGGAGCAGATGAAAACAATGACTCCGCTGAAAAACTGCTCAAAGCCCCGTCCTCGGGGCGGATTTGAACGTGGAATACGCCGCCGAGGACGGCGGCTAGAGCCAATACTGTTTAGTTTAGCCGTAGCATCGGGCCTCGTGCCCACCCACAAGGGGCTAAACTACGCTTATCTAAACAGCTCGACTTTTGCAGCACTTTAACACCCGGATAGTCCAAAGCAGAGATTAAGCAGTATAATGTCTCTGAGCAACTTTTGGCATCCACCTCCAACGCCATCGCTGCTCCGTGGAAGCCCTGCTGAAGAAAGTAAGGCCGAAGAGCCAGTCAGGATCAACTACGGGATTTCCAGGCCCTGTGAATATAGGGTTTTGGTCGCCATAGGTTCCAGTTTCCTGCAAGTGCTCACCAGGCCATGACTTTCAGATCAACTTCAACGGCAACTCAAGACACAACTTGAGAGTGGCGTATTTATCTAGCGTTGGACAACTAACCCTACTTGCGTTTCAATGAGTAAGGGAAAGTTGAGTGTTGCCCAAGCACAGAAAAAACGCGCCCAAATTGGCTGCTTGCGGCCCCCTTTGGGCCTTTGTTTTTAAGGTGCAAAAGTCGAGTAAACAGTATTGCGGCTAGAGCCTTTTTGCAATAGTGTCAAACAATGATATTGGCTAGAAATCGTCGAATGGTGATGGATGTGGTGTGTGTGATTGTAGCGTTGATTGGCGGATTCGTGGCGGGAGCGGTTGACTTCAACAACAACGAGCCGCAGGCTGCCGTGATAGTCATCATCGCGTTTGCGGGCTTACTGGGTTTCGCACAACCGAGGAAGGCCTGGCGCTAGGCCGTCATCGTCGGGCTTGGCGTTCCGATCGTGTACCTGATCGCCACGGCCTTCGGCTATCAACCGAAAAGTCTGCCGGAGCCTGGCTGGTATGCGTCGCTAATCGCATTGATTCCCGCGTTCTTCAGCACGTATTGCGGAGTATTACTGCGAATGGCGATTTCGACGGAGTAACTTGCCATGTCGCCACACGACGCTTATCGACTGCGCTTATTGGTAATTGTCATAGCCTTATTAGGACTTGTCGTCACAGTCTCGATTAGCGTGCTCATCGGACAATATGCGCCAGCTGCTCCCGTACAATCAGAGATTGCTGCTGAAATAACCGACCGCGACATATTGGAAGGAAATACCGAACTCAAAATCCCCACTAACGCGACTGATATCCACGGCTATGTGGATGGATTCCGGGACGTGACGACTCTACTGCGCTTCACAATGCCTGCATATGATCTTGATTCATTTCTCAAGCAGACTTCCTGCGCGCTACCGTTGAAAACCGACAGTAGCCGGTCCGTTTGGTCGCAGAACTCACCAATACACAAATGGTGGCGACCCGGAGACGCACAGCGCTTCGCCGTCTGTATCGGCTCAACCCCGCAGCTGGGTCGCCGCCTATTCTTCGACATGACACAGCCGGATCAGTACATTGTCTATGTAGTTGCATCAACAAGATAGTCGGCGATACCCCCCGACCACACGGACGAACAACCGCACGGACGCGGTTTGATAGGCAGCTTCTGTGATCACAAAGGCGAGGCTACACTGTGCGGCCTCGCCTTCACCGTAAATATTATCACTCATTGTTGTGCGCTTCAATAAATCCAATGGAGCAACAGGTAGTACACCCCCACGCCCACGAGCACGCCGAGGATCAGATGAATCAGTCCGGGCAGGTTACGCAGCATCCCGCGGAACATGAAGTACATGATGAGACCCGCGAAGAAGGCAACGAAGTACATTATCGCCGGTGAAGTGGCTAAGGCTTGTCGCAAAGTGGGAACGATCATGTGGCACCTCCTGAGTGATTGAGTGAATCAACGCCGCACGGGTTCAACGCACCAGCATAAACCGCAGCAACACCCCAATCGCGATGATGACGACCACGGCCACCGCTAGCCGTGCCAGACAACCGGAACTCGCTAACAAAATGCGGGCCGCCAAGAACGCAATGACGCCGATGATGAAGGTCGCCACTACCGCCAGCACGGGGTTGGCGTCGATAAATTGTTGCAAACCGGGCACGTAGCTCCTTGTCATTCCAGCTGTTCGGCCATCATATCGACGAGATCGGCGCGGCTGACAATGCCGATCAGCTTTTCGTTTTCATCCACCACCGGCACGGGATTGAAGCGATGCTTGACCATCAACTCTGCCAAGTCTTCCACCGACGCGTCCGGGCCAATCGTTTCCACCTTCTCCGTCATGAGATCGGCCGCCTCGGTGCCCAGCATGTGGCGCAAACGTTCCCTGGCATGGCCGGGCCGTTCCAGCGGAATACGCCCCCAGTCCAGCACCTCGATAAAGCGCGGCAGATCCAAGCGCGTATTGCGCACGATCAAATCGAGTTCGGTGATGATGCCGATGACGTGATTGTCGTCATCCACCACCGGCACACCGCTGATGTCGTGCCCGCCCATCAACTTCGCCACTTCGTTGACCGAGGTATTGCGTTTCACGGTCATCACCTCTTTGGTCATGATCTCGCTGACTTTCATACGCCCGCTCCTTTGTTCCGCATCCTTCGACTGCGTTCTGCGAAACACCTGCAGAACTCCGCTCAGGACGCTTGATTGACGATCCGCCCGCGTTTGATGACGGTGCGGACAAGATTAGTGCCATAGCGATAGCCGATCTGCCGATAATCCGGCGTGTCCATGATCAGCACATCGGCTTGCTTGCCGATCTCTAACGACCCGATCGATCCACCGCGCCCGATCGCATACGCCGCGTTGATGGTCGCCGCGGCCAGAGCTTGCGCCTGCGTGAGTTTCAAATAGCGGCAGGCCAGCGCGCTGATCATTTGCATGCTCTCGTTCCACGTTGTGCCGGGATTGATGTCGGTCGCCAGGGCGAGCGCTCCGCCTGCGGCGAGGATGGCTCTGGCTGGGGTGTAATCGCGCTGCGCCAGCCCGAACGGTGTGCCGGGCAAGCTCACCGCGATGGTGTCACTCCGGCCCAACAATTCGATCTCATCCGGCGGTGTGGTGACCACATGATCGACGCTGATCGCACCTAACTCCACGCCCAGCCGCGTGCCACCCAGCGGCTCGAACTCGTCCACGTGAATCTTCAACCCGAAGCCGAGTTCTTTGGCCCGCACCAGAATGCGCCGCGACTGAGTCAGCGTGAAAGCGCCGTCTTCGCAAAACACATCGACAAAGAAGGATGCAGGATGCAGGATGCGAGATGCAATAGCCGGCAGCATTTCGTTGACCACCAGATCGGTGTACGCGTCCTCGCGGCCCTGGTATTCGGTCGGGATGGCATGCGCGCCGAGAAACGTGGGCACCAGGTCGATCGGATGTTCCGCGTCCAACCGCTCGATCGCGGCGAGCATCTTCAATTCGGCCTGCGTCTCCAGACCATAACCGGTCTTTGCTTCAGCCGTGGTCGTGCCGTGCTGCAACATCCGATCGAGTCGCGCGCGAGTCTGCGCCACTAATTCGTCCACACTCGCTGTGCGGGTGGCGCGCACCGTGGACATGATGCCGCCGCCCGCGTTCATAATCTCCATGTACGTTGCGCCCGCGATGCGCCGTTCAAATTCATTGGCGCGATCGCCTGCAAAGACCACGTGCGTGTGCGGATCGACGAAGCCCGGCATGACCACGCGCCCGCCCGCGTCGATGGTCTGATCGGCCTGATACTTCGCGGCGAGATCAACCGTGGGGCCGCGATCGACAATCGTGCCGCCCGACACCACCAACGCCCCGTCTTCAATGATCGAAAGATCGCCCAGTCGATCGCCGCGCTGCGGGCCGTGTTCGTGAGCGGGAATCGTAAGGAGTTGTGAGGCGTGCGTAATCAGCAAATCAACGTGCATGGGATGATCTTAACACAAAATAAAGCCCTGCGAGATTTCGCAGGGCGAGCGCCCCTGGCAGGACTTGAACCCACAACCCTTTCCTTAGGACGGAACTGCTCTATCCAGTTGAGCTACAGGGGCATTTTATCAGGTAAATGCTGAGAGGGAAACGGTTAGATTATAGCATGACTCCCCTGAAAGAACTCTAATCGCTGAAGGCCCGCCGCCAACACAGGCGCGCGCGGAGCGTCGGGAGCGCGGCAAAAAAAGAATCGGCGAGCGTAGGCGCTGGGGCCTGGTCTGCGGTGGAGCCGCTGGCCAGTCGGGCTTTGTGGATTTTCTCGCTCACATACCGGTGAATCCGTCTCAGATTGACCATGAGCGCCGAGCCCACGATCAGGTGATTCACGCGGAAGCGCCCGCGCACCGGGAGTTGATCATTATTGAAAGGGCGTTTGAGGGCGGCGACGGTGGATTCGACGGCGGCACGCGGGTTGCCCGGTTCGGCGCGGGCCGCGCGGGCAGTGCGCCGCCGTTGAGCCAGGTCGAGGTCGGCCTGATCGATGTGCAGACTGCGGCGGGGATCGGTCTGGCGGGCCTGCGTTGGACAGTGCGCGAGCAGTGGACAATCGGGCGGGCACGCAAAGCGCGCGATAAAGCGCTCGGGCTTGCGGCCCGGTTCGAGATCGGCGGTCTGGCCGTGCGGGCACGTGAGGCGCTCGGGCTGATCCGCTGTGGCGGGCGTCGGTTCAAAATCGGCGAGCGTCACGTGCGCGGGATCAGGCGCGGTGCCGCGAAA
>PMCF01000144.1 GCA_003154115.1 Anaerolineae bacterium | reverse complement strand
ACCGCAATTTATGCCCGTGGGCAGTAAAGTTACGCCCATCTATCCTGATGCGCAGTTCTATATCGATTTGCGGGGCCTGACGCAGCCCTTGTCTGCCGCCGAAGTGATGAGCCGCGTCATCCGCGCCTACTATCCCACCTCCAAATTGCCTGACAGCGAAACTGACCTGAGCGGGCAGTATCTATCCGTGCTGCATGGCACGCGCTCATTATTACTTCTAGACAATGCCGCTACCGTCGAGCAAGTGATGTCACTGACACCACCAGCAGGCTGCGCCATGATCATCACTTCGCGCCAGCGCTTTGTCCTGCCCGGCCAGTTGGTTCAGCATCTGGATGAGTTGTCCGCTCATGATGCACGGGAACTGCTGCTGCGAATCACTCCCCGTAGCGGCCAGCTAGCCGATAGGCTTGCACGGCTGTGTGGATATCTTCCACTGGCACTGAGGTTGGCCGGAAGCGCGCTGGCAGCCCATCCAGACTTGGATTTGGCCGAATACGCACAACGGCTAACGGATAATCGAAAACGATTGGAACTGGTTGAAGCGTCGATTAGCTTGAGCTACGATCTCCTGACGCCAGAGATGCAATCGTACTGGTGCAAGCTAGCGGTATTCCCGGCGTCTTTCAATCGAGAGGCCGCGACGGCTGCCTTGAATGTCTCGCCGAAGGCTGCGTCTGAGGCTCTGAGCGAATTCATCAGTTACAGTCTCGTCGAATGGAATGAAGTCGACAAGACTTATCATCTGCACGATCTGGTACGCTTATTCGCCGAGGTGCGTCTCCAGCGAGCAGAGAAGCAAGCCGTGCATCAACGGGTGGGCGCCCATTACAACCGCGATAAGCAGCGACGCTATATCCTCGAAGCGATCTACCACTTGCAGCAAGCCGGTGAATATCAGGCAGCGGCTCAACTGGCAACCGCCGATACCTCGGCCATCATCGGTCTGGGACGCACGCAATCGCTGCGCTCGCTACTGGAGCAGTTCAGAGCCAAACAGCTCAGCCAAGAGCAGGCGATTGCTGTCAACAATGCTTTGGGTCAGATCTACGCTGTNNTGATCTACGCGCTTCTGGGTGAAGAACGGAAAGCCCGAACTAAGTTCGGGCAGGCCATCACGAAGGCCAACGCCTTGTCTCGCTCTTCAGTGAAGCACGAGCTCCTCGCGCGGGCCTATCGAGGCATGGGCGAACTGCTGGAGCACGAATCACCTCCGAAATCTTTGGAGTGGCTACAACGTGGATTGCGCGAACTGGCCGGGCGCGATGCCCAACTGGAGGCCGATATCTGCATCAAAATGGGCAGTGTCTTGATCGATCTCGGCGATTATGCTGTCGCGCAAGCGTCGATTGAGCGAGGCATGCAGTTGCTGCCGCGTGGCCCCAGCCAACTGCGCGCTGCGGCACTCCTTAACCTGAGCGAAGTATGCTACAGACAGGGTCATCGCCGGAAAGGTGACCAAATCTCGCACCGTGCACTTAAGATCAGCGACAAGTTAAGCGATGACTGGATGACGCTGAGATTAAAAATCAATATGGCGGACGAGACGGTAATCGCCGGCGATTGGCCGCAGGCCATAACCATTTATCCAGAAGCACTTGAACTGGCACAGCGACTCGGCGATGTTAAACATCTAGCCATGTTAAGGATCAACTTGGGGCTTCTTTATACCAATATGGGCAACTATGGAGCAGCGACTGAGCAGTTGGAGGCAGGTCTAAGGGCAGCGAGAAAGCATGATTTGAAAGGTCATCGCGCCAATGCGCTGTGTAATATGGCCGATCTTCACTTGAGGCAAAGCGAATGGCGAGAAGCTTGGCCCGCCCTGCTTGAAGCCGAGCGTCTGGCGAAAGAGATTGGCTATGATCCCCTGCTGCCTGAAATCTACCGCTCACTGGCGCAAGTGTACCTTTTGCAAAAAGAATCTCAAAAAGCATCTCGGCTTGCACGAAAATCTGTTAGCCTTGCTACTAAGCTGGGAGACGATGTTGAGCTGGGCAAGAGCCTGCGTGTATTGGGGCAAATTCAAGCGGCGAACAATCGACGCGCCGCTTCATTGACTTTGTTTGAGCGCAGCGTTTTGTTACTCGTAGATCATGAGCCATATGAAGCCGCGCGTACCAAGCTAGAATGGGGGCGTGCTTTGATTGCCAATGATGTAGGCTTGGCGACGAGGTTGTTGGATGAGGCCCGCGCTACCTTTGAACGGCTAGGAGCGCGGCGTGATTGGCAAACGTGCGAGCAAATTCTCAACGGCTGAATATGAACCCGGATCATTTCATCTTGCCGACTCACACGCCGTCTTGTCCTGAATCTCGTCTATCTTTTCCAGCATTTCTTGTTTCGTAAGTCTGCACCGGTGTATACTGGTAAATGATTGCTGTAGCGTTTAGCCAGGGACCACGTTGCCGTCTTATGCATCTCCTTCGCGGGCTTCTGCACAAGGCCCACTCGTCGCGTATTGCGGGGATAGTATATCAAGTCGGCTCTGTTCGAGATGGGAGGTCAGCATGTCTTCGCGAATTGCCGTTTGTACGCGCGCGTTTTTCCCTCTTGTGTTTTCTACGGGATTTCTTGTACTGTTATTTCTCATCATATCCACCGCCAATGCTCAATCTGTGTTGAGCATTCCCTCAACACCAATCACGTCAACGATGCAATCCCTGATCACTGCTCCCGACCTTCCCGATGCCACGTCAGCTACCGATACGAGCGGCTTTATCCCGGCGGATTTGCTGGCGAGCGCAGCGACCCAAGACGTAGAGGTGGGTGACTTCAATGGAGATGGAGCGCTGGACATCGTCACCGCGAACTCCGACTCCCCAGGCGAAGTCTATTTCAATGACGGCTCTGGCCACTTTGTGCAAGGCCCAGCTTTGGGTACAGGCACGGGTTCCCCTGCAGTTGCCACCGGCGATTTGAACGGAGATGGCTGGCTAGACATCCTGTTGGGAAATCAAGTGTATTTGAACAACGGACATGGCAGTTTTATGCCCAGCGTTTCTATAGGACTTGGCGAGAGCGGATTAGTTGGTGACCTTAATGGTGACGGCCTTCTGGATGTTATTTCGGCTGGGCAAATCTATTGGAATGCTGGGAACATGAATTTCACAGCGGGAATATCGCTGAGTGTCGATAGCATTGGAGTGATGGGTGACTTCAACAATGACGGAACTCTCGACCTTGTATTAGGCAACCAGCTCTTCTGGAACGATGGTTACGGTAATTTCACTGCGGACAGCAATGTGATTGACGCAGGTCACCCATTAGCAGCCGGTGATCTCAATGGCGATGGAAGTCTGGATCTGATGATGTCACTCAACAGTTATATCCTCATTGACCATCACATTTGACATTCGGGATAAAAGCCAATACCCGTGAATGAACTCCATGCAGTCATCGTCTGACTACGAATGGTGGTATCTTGAGGTCAATCTTGCTTGGAGGTACGCCTCATGGATACCGCGAGTGTGGCTTTCGCCGTTACCCAGATTGGAGCCAACTTCAGTCTGGCACCGTTCGATGCCCTGTTGCAGCCCTTGATTGAGGAGACGCTGACCGAACAAGGCAAACGCGGCGGGCGTCGCGGCACCCTGTTGATTCCCGGCCTGCTGATTTGGCTGGTGTTGGTCTTGACGTTGCGTCGCGACCTCAGCTATGACCAGGCGCTGAACTGGCTGGTCTCGGGCTTCCGTTGGTTGACGGCAGTCCTGCCCCCGCAGACCAAACTGGTCAGCGACGGGGCGATCAGCCATGCCCGCGTCAAGTTGGGGGTGGAGGTGTTTCGCGTGTTGTGGAACAAACTGAAGGCGTCGTCTCAAGCGTTGCCCGCCGATTTTCAGGGGCTGACCAGCGTCATTTTCGATGGCAGCACGGGCACGATGCCGGATACCGAGGCTAACCGCGTGGCCTTTGGCAAACCCCATGCCCGGCGGGGCACGGCGGCTTTTCCGCAAGTGCGGCTGATGGGCTTGCTGGCTGTGGCGCAGCGGCGGCTGGTGGACATTGCCTTTGCGCCCTACACCGGCAAAGGGACGGGCGAACGCACCTTGATGCGCACCCTCCTGGCGCGACTGCCGTGCCAGGGGCTGTTGTTCTTGATGGATGCCGGGTTGTATGCCTTCGATGTGCTGTGGGCCATCACGCAGCAGGGCGGTCAGGTCATCCTCAAAGTGCCCGCCTCGGTCAAATTCAAGCGCACCCAACGGTTGCCGGACGGCAGTTGGCTGGCCGAGGTGACGGGCAAACTCTTGGACGCCACTGTTCCGCTCACGCCCGCAGGTCGCCATCATTGGCAGACCACGACCCTGACGGTGCGCGTGATCCGCCTCGAGTTGCCGGGCTTCCGCCCCTTCTGGCTGATGACTACCCTGCTTGACCCGGCTATCCCCGCGCGCGAGATTGCGTTGCACTATCATCGGCGCTGGGACATCGAGATTGCCTATGACGAAATCAAAACGCATCAGTGTGTCACCTTACGCGGACAGTCGCCCACGACCTTTCGTAGCAAGTTGCCCGACCTGGTTAAGCAGGAAATTTATGCCCTGGCCATCACGTACAACGCAGTGCGCACCCTCATGAGCCAGGCTGCGGCCGCGCAGGACCAAGACCCGACCACCCTCAGTTTCTTGACCGCCCTGCATCACATCTTGGAGGCGGCCCCCGTCTTGACCGCCCTCACGCCTGACCGCCGTGAACCCAAGCGCCAGTATTTACTGACCCTGCTGGCCGGCTGTCGGATTGATCGACCCCGTCGTCCGCGCGTCAATTCACGGGTCATCAAGGTGAAAATGTCCAAGTGGGCGCGCAAAACCGCCGACCACAAGTCCGAAGTACGCGACATCGCCCAGCAATTGAAGATCATCGAGGTTGGGCGGGAGGGGGTGACGGCTTGAAAATTCGTTCACGGGTATTGGGATAAAAGCGACATCGAGTAGAATACAAGAATTGACAACGATCATTCTTTCGGTCCACGGTTGATAACTATGAGTGATAGTCAACGTTTGCATGCCAGCCTCTTAAGCGTGCTTCAACCGTCGTTGATGCACGAAGATTTTCGCAATGTTGATACGCTGGCCTGGGCGATGACGGGTGTCTTGATGCAGAAGACGGTGAATCTACCCGCTTGGGCCGTCATCGTCCCAGATCAGAGTGAGGCGAAGGCCCGTGAATTACGCTTTCGGCGTTGGCTGCAAAATCCCAAACTGGATGCTCAAAGTTGGTATACGCCCTTCATCACAGGCGCACTCACTGATTGGAAGAAATCGACGGTCCATATTGCGCTGGATGCCACCAGTGTGAATAATCGTCTGGTCATTGTCCGCACGGCCCTCATCTATCGGCAGCGGGCCGTGCCCTTAGCGTGGCGAGTTTTTCAGCGCCAGAGTGTCATGCTCGCCTTTGAGCACTATGCACCAGTGCTCAGATATACCGCCACCCTGCTGCCCTCAGACACGACGGTCATCTTGCTGGGTGATCGGGGCTTCCGCGATATCCAGTTGATGCAGTTAGCCCGCGAATTGAAGTGGCATTTTCGCCTGCGGCTAGCCGAAAACGAGTACTTTTCGACGGCCCAACAGGGCTTGGCACCGCTCAACAGTTTACCCCTAACGCCCGCCCAGCCTCGGTTCCTGCACAATGTACGCTTGACTCAGCAAAGTTATGGCCCTGTTCATTTGGCGTTGATGTGGGATGGCGATCCCACACATGATCCTTGGCGGCTCGCCAGTGATCAGCGTACCGGCCCACAAACCCTCATCGACTATGCGCTTCGGATGGGCATCGAGTTCGGTTTTTTGGACGATAAGTCGGCTGGCTTTCAACTCGAAGACAGCGAACTGCTGCGGGCAAGCCAGGTGAATCGGCTCCTGACCATTCTGGCGCTTTGCTCCTTGTGGCTACTGTCTCTCGGCACGGATGTCGTCGACTCACAGCAACGTAAACTCGTGGATACTCATTGGACACGGGGCCTGAGTTACCTACAACTCGGCTGGCGGTGGCTCGACTATTGTCTGGCGCGAGATGCCCCCTTGCCCTTGAAATTCCAT
>PMCF01000070.1 GCA_003154115.1 Anaerolineae bacterium | reverse complement strand
GAATACGAGCGCGACATTTCACCCGATTATCTGGCGCGCCTCAACGATCTGTATGATGAATGGATCGCCAATTTCGCACTGTGTCCGGTGCTTACCATTCCGGCCGATGAACTCGACTACGTGCATCAAGATGGACATCTCGACATCGTCACCTCGGTCATCCTCAAACGGCTGGAAGGCAAAGAAGTGGTGATGTTTAACTAACTCAGACCTGCCGGATTTCTAAAAACCTGGCAGGCCTTTTCACACTGAGGAATCTTGTCCTAAAAACGCGCACCGCCATCGCCGTGAGTGACGAAGACATCGTGAAGATGACCGAGACGATGCTGCACGTCGAAGGTATTTCGCTGGCGTACGAAGGCGCGGCCACGCTGGTCGCAGCCAGGGAGTTGCACGATCGGGGTTGGCTGAAGCCGCAAGAGAAGATCGTCTGTTTGAACACCGGCGCAGGCTGGAAGAATCCGTGAGACAGCGAAAGAAACCGGGGGTCTACGGTTCGGACGGAATGAAAGCGCGGTGGAAGAAACCCGGTTTCTGCGACCGTGAAATCTCGGTGAAACTCCCCGCAGCGTATTGCATCGTCCTCCAATCAGCTGTATATTGCGCTCCACACTCACTATGAACCAGCGGCATACCCGTCGAAGCACTGAGGGCAGGTATGCCGTTCATCTTTGTCATTAAGGGAGGCAAACATGAACATAGGAAAACATTTTCTTTCCGCGAAACTTGAAGTGCGCGCCGTTCCTGACAAAGGCGGGCTGGGCGTCTTTGCCCGCGAAACGGTGTCCGCCTCTGAAGTCGTTTCGGTCTGGGGGGGCTATATCGTCGATGCGGAACAGCTGGAAACGCTGCCGCATGAAGTTCAGCAGCATTCGGTGCAGATTGAAGAGGGCCTGTACTCGGCCACGATCGGCGGCGCGGAAACGGCTGACTTCATCAATCATTCCTGCGATCCCAATCTGGGATTGCGCGGGCAGATCACACTGGTGGCGCTGCGCGATATTGAAGTGGGCGAAGAGGTGTGCTTCGACTATGCCATGACCGACTGCACACCCTACGACGAATTTGAATGCCGCTGCGGTTCGCCGAACTGCCGGGGCACGGTGCGCGGTGAAGACTGGAAGTTACCGGAACTGTGGGCTAAATACGCCGGGTATTTCTCGCCGTATTTGCAGCGGCGCATCGATCGGCTGGCGCAGGAACAAGGCTTTGTGATCATGCCGCTGGGCGTCAGTACATCCGCGTGGTCGATCACGCCGAGAACGTTGGTGGAAGTTCCACACCGGCGACGTTAAACCTCTTCAGTTTGCTAGAAACACCCTGACTCAGTCGTGCGAGCCAGGGTGTTCGTGTTTAGCATTCTTATTCGCAATGACATTCTAATGCTAAAAGTACGACAAAGCGAACAATCCGATTGCAATAAACCCTACCCCTATAAAGATGACCCAATAGCGGCCTAGGTTCGAGTGTCGCAAGTAAGGTTTCTTCCAAGGCGGGAACTTTACAATCTGCTTGGAGAAAATCACCAACAAAAGACCTATAGTGATTAGCTCGATCGGGGTTATATACATTGCAGTCGCCTAGCTAAATGGCAAAGTGAATATCTGCGGTACTTCGCACAACTTTGCCGCGATATAACCACGAAGCTTGCCGCAGCGTCATGGCCTGATCGAACTCCGTAAGCGCCGCCACGCCATCGGCAGGAATGACGATATTGAACCAGCGCAGCCCGGCTGAGGCCGCGGTGTGCAACACGCAGATGTTGGCTACGGTGCCGACGATGACGAGATGCTGCACGTGCCACACGCGCGTCAAGAAATGATCGAGCCACGTGCCGTAGAAGCCGTCGTAGCGATTCTTGGGGCAGATCAGATCGTCGGGCTGCGGCTTGAGTTCCGAAATGATCTCCCACCCCCACGTGCCGACACGGCAATGCTCCGGCCAGATCGTCCATTCCGGATCGCCTTCCAAGTGCGAGTCCTGCGTATAGGTGATGCGCACGTTTTGGGTGCGGGCCTGATCGAGCAATGAGGCCAAGCGCGGCACCATGCTGTCGGCAGTCTCGTTCGTCAGCGTGCCGCCCGGTTTGACGAAGTCGTTCTGCATATCGACCACGATTACAGCGGTAGAGGCGGCAGGAAGTGTGGCTTCAGACTGATACGTAATCTCTGGGACTTCGACGGTTTTCCCCGGAATGAATGAAAGGGTCATGTGCTCCTCCTTGTGTTGTCATGCCCGAATGCTTCGCTCATGCGTGCCGCCAGGCCCCGGTGGGGCCTGGGTACGGCATATCGGGCATCCAGTTTGACCATTGGCAACTTACTCCACTGGGCCTCTGGATTCCCGCCTCGCCTAGCGCGCCTCCGCCGCAAAGCGGCGGGCAAGGCGTCGCGGGGATGACGCGCTAGGCGGCACTGGCAGACTCAATCAAGCGCTGTTTCAACTCCCACAGGCGCTGCGTCAGCGAGACGTGATAGATGTGCGGATTCAACAAGCGGCGCACGCCTGCATCGAGGCGGTTCATATCTGCCTTGCGATAAGCGCGCATCGCCTCGATCGCAGGCAGTTCATACACGAGTTGACCATCTTTCAACACGTCGATCAACAACGGCTCGATCCGTTCCACCTCATCACGATGCAATGTGCGTGAGCGCGCATGGTCGGACGGATGATGCAGCACAAGGTCTGTCATGTCACGCGGATCTTCGTCGTCAAGACTCAATAGATCGGCGGTGGCCTTGCCGCGTCGATCGTAGATGCGCCACACGAGTTTGTGGCCGGGATTGAGCGTCTTGGCCGGCGATTCGGAAATCTTGATCGCCGGGATCCAGCGATCGGCCTGTTGCACCGCCACTAGCTTGTAGACGCCATCAAGGGCCGGATCACCTGCGGAGGTAATCAAGTTGGTGCCCGCGCCATAGACCAAGCGATTGATCACCGTATCGGCGTCGAAGCCGTTGTGCGCCGCACTATTGTGCGCCGCCTCGTCTTGAATCTGCGCGATGATCTGCATGATCACCAATTCGTCCAATTGATTGGAGAGCACAATGCTGGTATCGGGGAAACCGGCAGCGTCGAGCAGCTTGGCAGCCTGAATGCTGAGATGTGCCAGGTCGCCCGAATCGAGCCGAATGCCGATCGGCCTGTGCCCCTTCTGCTTCAATTCTTCAAAGACGCGAATGGCGTTGGGGACGCCGCTCTCCAGCGTGTTGATCGTATCGACGAGCAGCAGGCAGTCGTCGGGATACAGCTCGGCGTAGGCACGAAACGCGCCCAGTTCGCCCTCGCCCAGCGCCATGAAAATCTGCACCAGGCTGTGCGCGTGCGTACCCTTGGGTGGATAGCCCAGCGCATGCGAGATGCCGACGTTCGACGAGAAATCCGCCCCGCCGATGAGGGCCGCGCGCGTCCCGGCATTCGCGCCGCTGCCCTGCGCGCGCCGCATACCGAATTCCAACAGCAGCTGCCCACGACCGCTCTCGTGGATGCGCGCTGCTTTGGTGGCGATGAGCGTTTGATAGTTGAGGTGATTGAGCAGCGAACTTTCGAGGATCTGCGCCATCGCCAGCGGACCCTGCACCACGGTCAGCGGCACGTTGGGATGCACGAGGCGGCCTTCGGGAATGGCGCGCAGCGAGAGCGCGTCGAAGTTGCCGTTGGCGCGCAGCCAATGGAGGAAGTCGTCGTCAAAGATACGCCGGCCCGTCGCACCACGCTGGCTGCGCAGGTAGTCGATGTCTTCGTCGCGACAACGTGCGGCCTGCATCCATTGCAACAGCGATTCGAGTCCGGCGTTGACGCAGTAACCGGCCTTGTGCGAGCCGTAATCGGGATAGCTGCGGAAGAAGTGCTCGAACTGCACGACGGTTTCGTGCAGGCCCTGGCGGAAGTACAGCTGCGCCATGGTGAGCTGGTATTGATCGGTGAAGAGGATACCTTCGGCGGTGGCGTGATCGAATGGGTGCATAAATTGAGTATAAGACGCTCCGCGCTGGGCGTCAAACACAAGACCTCGGAGGTTTTCATTGACTGGCAGGCCGGGCTAGATCATCGATCAGGTTGATTGGCAGACGAGGATAGATAGCACGTTAAAACCTCCGAGGTCTACACGCCAGCCCCGCTTGCCGGTTGCGCGATTTGCCGAAAGCAGATATAGTTAGATATTGAAACTATTAGAGAGGGAAACCAAATGCCGACTTCGCCCGATGCTTGCGCTCAGGAAATTCTGGATGTGGTACCCGTCGTGATGCGGACGATCCGCGCCGAGATGCGCCGCCATCGCACGGCGGATCTCTCGGTGCCGCAGTTCCGCACGCTGGCCTTCATCGATCGGCAGACCGACGCTTCGCTGTCGGATGTGGCCGAGCACATCGGGTTGACACTGCCGTCGATGTCCAAGATCGTCGAGGGGTTGGTGGCCCGCAAATTGGTGACGCGCCAGACGCACGCCACCGATCGCCGCCGGATGATGCTGGCGCTGACCGCGCGCGGCCAGACGGCGCTGCAAACTTCGCGCGAGGCGACGCGCGCCTGTCTGGCTGAAGATCTGGCAGGCCTAACCGAGCGCCAACGTGAGACGATCGGGCAGGCGATGGAAATATTGCGGCCAGTGTTCACGCCTCAGGGAGAGGTAGAGAAGCAGGTAAGGAAAATCATTGAACGATGAAAGAATCGCTCGCTTTAGAAGCCGCCGATATGGATGAATCCACCATAGAAGTCGCTGAACCTTACGCCCGATCGACCCGCCTGCCGAAGACATTTCGCGCCCTGCAGCACCGCAACTTTCAACTGTATTTTGCCGGGCAATTGATATCGGTGGCCGGCACCTGGATGCAGGTGGTGGCCCAGGCGTGGCTGGTGTATCAGCTCAGTCATTCGGAGTTGATGCTGGGTGTCGTCGGTTTTGCCGCGGCGATTCCGTCGCTGTTGATCTCGCCGTGGGGCGGCGTGGTCGTCGATCGAGTGAACAAGCGCAATCTGCTCGTGATCACGCAGGCCACGGCCATGGTGCTGGCGTTCATTCTCGCCGCGCTCACCTTCGCCGGGGTTGTGCAGGTCTGGGAGATCATCGCGCTGGCCGCGATCATGGGTGTGGTCAACGCCTTCGATGGACCGGCGCGGCAAGCGTTTGTCGTCGAGATGGTGGGGCGCGAAGATTTGCCGAATGCCATCGCCGTCAATTCGATGATGTTCAACGGGGCGCGCGTCGTCGGCCCGGCGCTGGGTGGAATCCTGTTGGCGACGGTGGGCACAGCCTGGTGCTTCTTCATCAACGGCATCTCATTCCTGGCGGTGATCGGATGTTTGCTGTTGATGTG
Source organism: Anaerolineae bacterium (assembly GCA_003154115.1). GTDB lineage: Bacteria > Chloroflexota > Anaerolineae > Fen-1058 > Fen-1058 > Fen-1058. The sequence continues at coordinate 7,645 of PMCF01000070.1, read as the reverse complement.
CCTGACGCCGCGCACGCAAATCCTCCAGATTGGTTCGCCGTGGAATGATTTGAAGCACGGGCTGCGCTACGTGCTGCTGCACCGCGAAATCTTCGCTTTGTTGATGCTGGCGTTGATCTTCAGCGTGTTCGGCATTTCGTACAATACGATCCTGCCCGCCTTCATCGATCAGGTGCTGCACGCCGGTGCGACGGGCTACGGCGCGGTGAACGCCTTCATCGGCCTGGGCGCGGTGATCGGCGCGTTTATCATGGCGCATTACGGCGAACGCGGGCAGCGCGGCCGCTGGCTGGTGTGGATGAATCTGGCCTTCCCGTTCATGCTGCTGCTGTTTGCCTTTAACACGCAATTTATTCTGGCGCTGGGGCTGGCGGTGGGATTGGGCGTAGGCTTCATGCTGGTGTTTACGTGCATCAACACCCTGCTTCAGACTAATGTGGACGACCAGATGCGCGGACGCGTGATGGGACTGTACACCTTAACGTTCTTCGGGTTTGCGCCGTTCGGCAATCTGGCCATGGGCCAGCTGGCGGAACAATGGGGGATGAATGTGATCATCGCGTTGAGCGCGGCTTGTGCGTTTGTCCTTGCCGTGATCGTGATCCTGCTGGTGCCGCAATTGCGGAAGATGGCGTAGAGATATTCATCCACGAAGCTACACGAAGTATAGGGAGATTTTCAATAACCGCAGTTCGCGGCGCATATAGAAACGCGCCCTGCATGACTGGATGCCCGATAGAAGCACTCGGGCATGACAGAATCGAGCATTCAGGAAGTACTGTCTTCGTGCTCCTTCGTGGTCTTCGTGGATCAAACTGGATTTATCTATGAACGAGACTCTCAAACTATTGGCGTTTGTTAAACCTTACTGGAAGCGCGCGGTGATGGCGTTGGTGCTCTTGACCACGTTGGTGTTTCTGGATCTATCGATTCCGCGTTTGATCCAGCGCCTCATCGATCAGGGCATCGAGCAGCAGAACCAGCAGGTGGTAATTCAAACCTCGATCGTGATGCTGGTGATCTCGGCGGTGAGCCTGGTGATCGCCATCGGCAACAACGTGTTCTCCGTGCAGGTGGGTGAAGCGACCGCCCGCGATGTGCGCGAGGCGTTGTTCCTCAAGATACAGGCGTTGTCGTTCGCCAATCTCGATCAAATGCAGACCGGTCAGCTGATGGTGCGCCTGAGCAGCGATAGCAGCGCGTTCCAGCGCCTGGTCCAGATTTCGCTGCGCATCGGCACACGCGCCCCGCTGTTGATGATCGGCAGTTTGATCCTCATGTTCGTGACCAGCCCCAGCCTCGCACTGGCGATACTGCCCCTCCTGATCGTCACCTCTATCTTGATCGTGTTCTTCATCTTGAAGACGGAGCCGCTGTTCCGATCGGTACGCCAGAAACTCGACAAGCTCAATACGATCCTGCAGGAGAATGTCGCCGGAGTGAGATTGGTGAAGTCGTTCGTACGCGCCGACTTCGAGGCCGAGCGCTTCGAGACAGCCAACGAGGCTTTCACGGAACGATCGGTGCGGGTGATGGAATTCATGGCGACGATGTCGCCTGCACTGACGATGTGCGTGAATATTGGCATGGTCGTCGTCATCTATGTGGGCGGCATCCAGGCGATTCAAGGCACTTTGCTGGTGGGGCAAATCGTCGCGTTCACGAACTATCTGCTAACCACCATGACGCCGCTGATCATGATGACGATGCTGTCCAATACGTGGGCCGATGGGATCGCAGCCGCGAAGCGCATCGAGGGTGTGCTGGAGACGGTGCCGGATGTTCAGGATGATGCGCACGCCGTGCCGTTGCCCGCGACGGCCAACGGCCAGATCACGTTTGAGGATGTTTCGTTCCACTATAACGGCAACACCGCCGAGGTGGTATTGGACGGCATCAATTTCGTCGCCGAGCCGGGACAGACGGTGGCGGTTTTAGGCGCAACGGGCGCAGGCAAATCGACGTTGATCAATCTGGTGCCGCGTTTCTACGATGTCACCGGCGGGCGCGTCTTGATCGATGGGCTGGATGTCCGCCAGATTCAGCAGGATTCGCTGTTGGCCCACATCGCGATCGTGCCGCAGGAAACCATCTTGTTTTCCGGCAGCGTACGCGACAACATCCGCTATGGCCGCCCTGAAGCGACCGACGAAGACGTGATCGGTGCGGCGCAAGCCGCGCAGGCGCACGACTTTATTCTCGGGCTGCCGAACGGCTATGACACACACATCGAGGAGCGCGGCGTCAATCTATCGGGTGGGCAGAAACAGCGCCTCGCCATCGCCCGCGCGCTGTTGACGCGCCCTAAGATTTTGATCCTGGACGACAGCACCAGTTCGGTCGATGTGGAAACCGAAACGAAGATTCAGGATGCGTTGGAAGCGCGGCACGATCGGCACACCAGCCTGGTGGTGGCGCAGCGCATCAGCACGGTCTTGAAGGCCGATAAGATCGTCGTGATCGATCAAGGCCGCATCGCCGCCGAGGGAACCCATCGGGAGTTGATACAGTCCAGTCCCATCTATCAGGAAATTTACGATTCGCAGTTGGGTAACGGGTTCAAACTGGAAGAGGCCGATCAAGATCGGGCCGATATTCAGCGGGCCGCGATCGATCGGCGGGAGGCGGTGACGCTATGAGCAGCCAGACCTCCAACATCGATACCAGCAGCATCCGCGCCAGTATGGGTCCCCGCCGACCGGCCGGCGTCGGCAAGATTGAGAAAGCGCGCGATCCGCGCAATGCCCTGATCCGTCTGCTGCCCTATCTAAGTCCCTACAAAGTGCCGATGATCATCGTCTTCGTCTGCGTGGTGATCTACACCCTGCTGGGACTGGCCGGACCGTATTTGATGGGCCAGGCGATCGATCGGGTTATTACGCCGAAGCAGTTGGCAGGGCTGGCGCAGATCGCGCTGTTGATGCTGATCACCTATCTATTGAATAATGTGTTTCAAGCGGTGGCCGGTTGGTTGATGGCTGCGGTCTCGCAGCGCGCGTTGAAAGATATGCGGGGCGATCTCTTCTCACATTTGCAGCGCCTGCCGATCAGCTTCTTCGATCGCCAACCGGCCGGCGAGTTGATGAGCCGCATGACCAACGACATCGATGCTATCAATCAAGCGGTCTCGCAAAATGTGACCTCGTTGTTGGCCAGCGTGTTGACGCTGGTCGGCATCCTCATTGCGATGTTTGTGTTGAACGCCTGGCTGGCGCTGGCTTCAGTGCTGGTGGTGCCCATCATGTTCGGGTTCACCAATTTCGTCGCGCGCTATACGCGCCGTGGCTTCCGCGACTTACAGAAGCAGCTGGGCGAGATGAACGGTGTGATGGAAGAAGCCATCAGCGGCCAGAAAGTGGTCAAGGCTTTCCGCCGCAACGAATCGGTGGTGGCCGCTTTCCGCGAGCGCAATCAGGCGGTGTACAAGGCCGGCGTGTACGCCAACAGTTACGCGCTGCTGCTGATGCCGCTGACGAACGTGCTGGGGAGTTTCTTCGTGATCGTGTTGGCGGGATTGGGCGGCTGGCTGGCGCTGCAAGGGCTGGCCACGGTGGGCATCATCGCGACGTTTATCATTTACGGGCAAAACTTCGTTCAGCCGCTGCGCCAGTTGGCGAATATCTACAACACGATCCAGGCGGCGCTGGCCGGAGCCGAGCGCGTGTTCGAGATCATCGACACGCCGCCGGAAGTGGACGAGGCGTTACCACAAATTGAAATTGAAGCTGCTCCAAGCCCGCGTCTGCGCGGGCGTCAAGTGGATCAAATCTCGACCGCGGGGACGCGGTCGAGGAGCGAAGTCGTGACGCCGCTGCACGGCGATGTGAAATTTGATCACGTCCGCTTTAGTTACCAGCCCGATCAGCCGATCATCAAAGATATGACGCTGGAAGCTTACGCCGGACAAACGATCGCCCTCGTCGGCCCGACGGGCGCGGGCAAGACGACGATCATCAACCTGCTGACGCGCTTCTACGAGATCGACGGCGGACAGATTACTATCGACGGCACGGACATCCGCGACATCCAGAAGGCCGATCTGCGCCGCCAGCTAGGGTTGGTGCTGCAAGACACGTTCTTGTTTTCCGATACCGTGCTGGAGAACATCCGCTACGGGCGGCTGGACGCAACCGACGAGGAATGTATGCAAGCGGCGAAGCTGGCCGATGCCGATCACTTCATTCGCCAGTTGCCGCATGGTTATCAAACTCAGTTGTCGGAACGGGCCAGCAACCTCAGTCAGGGACAACGACAGTTGCTCTCGATTTCACGCGCCATCCTGGCCGATCCGGGCATCTTGATTTTGGACGAGGCGACGAGCAGCGTCGATACCCGCACGGAGGCGCGCATTCAGAAGTCTTTACTGCGGCTGATGCAAGGCCGCACCAGCTTCGTGATCGCGCACCGCCTCAGCACCATCCGCGATGCGGATCAAGTGGTGGTGATCGATCACGGTGAGATGGTCGAGCGGGGCACGCACCAGCAATTGCTCGACAAGCGCGGGTTCTATCATCACTTGTATGTCAGCCAGTTCAAGGGCGAAGCGATTTGACACTTCACCCAACCCCTCCTCCCGTCGGAAAAATATCGACACGAGAAGAGGAGTGACCACTCCCGCGAATTATGAGTAATCGGCAAGAATTTCCCCTCAACCTGTCATTTTGGCGCTTCCCGGTACGACGTATTTACAAGAATCCAGAAACAGCGGACAATCTAACCAGCCCAAAAGTCAAGAAAGACCTGCTGTGGTGAGGTTGCCAAACCCAGTCAATAGGAGGAGGTTTCTATGAGCACCAAGAAGGACACACCGAAGTCTGCCAAGAAGAGTGCCACCGCATCCAACAAGACGTCCACAGGATTCACGGACGAGGAAAAAGCCGCGATGAAGGCTCGCGCCCAAGAACTGAAGGCGGAGGCGCGCGCGAACAAGGACAAGGCGGAAGGAGAAAGCGCCGTGCTCGCGGCGATCGCCGCGATGCAGGAACCGGATCGCGCCATGGCCAGGCGGCTGCATGCCATCATCAAAGCCAGCGCGCCAGCGCTCGCACCGAAAACCTGGTACGGGATGCCGGCGTATGCCAAGGACGGCAAGGTCGTCTGCTTCTTCCAAAGCGCGCAGAAGTTCAACACGAGGTACGCGACGCTCGGCTTCAGCGACACGGCGAACCTCGACGAAGGCGATCTGTGGCCGGCTGCCTTCGCGTTGAAGGAGTTGACGGCCACCGCAGAGGCCAGGATCGTCGCGCTCGTGAAGAAAGCGGTGAGCTGAGGACTGATCTCGCCGCGCAGGATCAGTCATTCCCGCGCAGGCGGGAATCCAGCCACTGAAAGCAAGACTCGCAAACCGTCACTCTGGATGCCCGATTGAAGCACTCGGGCACACGTGCACCCACTGCGTGCAGTGCGGTGTGACGGAGACACACTATGACCTGGAAAATCCTCGAAGAACAACAACCGGAACTGGCGGCATTTGGCGCAGAACGCTTGAATGGCAAAGTCGCTTATCTGGCGACGATACGCAAGGATGGCTCGCCGCGCGTCCATCCTATGACGCCCATCATCGGACAGGGGCATCTGTTTGTGTTCATGGAGCCGACNNTACGCCATTCATTGCGCGGTGAGTGATAACAGCGGAGCGAGCGGAGAGTTTAACATTACGGGCCGCGCGCATGTGATCGATAACGCGGAACTGCGGGCGTTGGCGGTTAGCTCAGCCAGCTATCCGCCAGCGGATCGTTACATCTTGTTCGAGTTCGACATTGAGAATGCCGCTTCGACGATCTATCCAGAGGATCGACCAGTTCGGCGGTTTTGGAAGAAGGAGAATTAGCCTTACTGACTTGACGCAGATACATCTCTGTTAAGGTGCTGATGTCGATATGGGATAAAGAGGCAGGCTATCGTATTTAGGATACATGAAATCCTAGCGATCATCGCTGCAGGAAACCCGAACTTTTTCGCCCGGCAGGTAAGGCCGTATTTCTATTTGCACAACTCTATTCCCATCTTGAAACATATGAAGTACTCGCCCGCTTAGACTCGGAATAGCCATCTTGATTTTCGCGAATGGCTGAGGTATTTCTAATCCACGCTCGCAGTTCATAGTTTCCATGGCGTCATATGGCGGCGAGAAATCAAAGGGCCACGCTTCAAGATTTGTACACGCTGATTGAGATAAATAATCGTGGGATGTGCATCTTTCTTTTAGCGTTAAGGCTACAAGATCAGGCTCGAAATGCTGTACCTTTCCCCGCGCCTCTTCAATGAATTCGTGGATGATCTCTAAAGAATCAGTTAGAGGATTGGGGCCATACAATAATGGTGATGCACGATTGCCTGTAATCCACCTATGAGGACTATATAGCTTTGGAGTGCGAATAGTGAGGGTTTCGGAACTACTTGGACCTGAAAGCGACATGACTGGGGGAGTCCAAGTAAAGATTCCTGTACTCTTGAGATCGTCGACTAGTTTTTCAACTCGCTCATTTGTAAGAGGGCTAATGCAGATTGGCGGCCAGTTTGCTATTTCACATGAAAAGACGACCAAGCCATTGTCATAGATTACGAGTTGTGGGATAGCCTGTTCAAGGAAAATATCGTCAATAACATGTGAACCATACGTGGTTGGTAAATCGCTTCCTTGAAAAATAACCGCATGAAGATTGGTATCTACGGGGTATTCCTGCCTCAATTTATCAACGAGAGTGTCAACGTTTAGCTCGTGTTTGTAGTTGGCATACGCAACGAACGCTATTGCGACTATCAAGCAGAGCACCACAAACACTGTTGCTTGAATTTTCTTCACGAATACGACCCTCCATCAGACACAAGACCTCGAAGGTCTTCATTCGCCAGCAGGCCGAGCTAGATTCATCGATCGGAGCGATCGACGAGCGCGGCCAGAGGGATGGCAAAAACCTCCGAGGTCTGCGCGTCAGGGTCACTCGTCATGCTGGAAGCGGAGCGACTTGATAGTCAATGCGACTGGGCGTGGTGACGCGGCGTGAGGCATCCAGTATTTCGAGGGACACCAAATTGCCGGCAGCATCATAATCTAGAATGATGCCGGGCTTGTCCTCGTCGCTTTCGACGACAGACGTCTCCGCGAAGATAGTCGTCAGCGTGTCCGTCTCGCGGTCGTAAATGACTTTCATGGGCCTGTCCTCCACTACTTGCCGATCCTGCTCGTGCGATAAACTGTGACAACTTCCGGCGGCTGGCTTCGTCATGGTATTACAAATTGTACCGCCATTCCATCAATCGCCAAAGTCTACCGCGCTGCATCAGCCGCGTCAAACACAAGACCTCGAAGGTTTTCTTTCGCCAGCAGGCCGGGCCAGATCAGCGATCGGATCGATCAACAGGCACGGCCAGATGGACGGTAAGAACCTTCGAGGTCTTTCCTTCTTTCCACATTTCAGCCAGACTTATCCACACTTTATCCACAACGTTGCACTTCCGAAGTCCATCATCGCACCTCTGAACTGCGTTTTTGAGGCCTTTTTCTTCTAAACTGGACTTCCGTACATGGGGCTATTTTTGACAAAATTATATGCAGTCCGCGACGTGCATTTCGATCAGTTTGCCCGAGTGTGTGGTGATCCGTCGCTCATTGAAGTGCTGACAGGCCTTGACCGCTGTTTGC
>PMCF01000388.1 GCA_003154115.1 Anaerolineae bacterium | reverse complement strand
TTCATGTACATCGACGACTGCACCCTGGGCATCGACATGATCATGCACTGTGAGGAGTTAATCGCGACGCCGATCAACCTCGGCTCCAGCGAATTAGTCTCGATCAACAACCTGGTCAGCATGGTCGAGCAAATCGGCGGGATCAAGCTGGAACGAAAATATGATCTGGCTGCGCCGCGCGGGGTGGCCGGTCGCAACAGCGACAACACTTTCATCCAGCAAGTGCTGCACTGGGAGCCGCGCACGCCGTTAATGGACGGCCTGACCAAGACCTATGCCTGGATCGAACAGCAATATAACGATCGGAAGTCGGGCAAGCGCGTCGTAGTCGAAACCTGGTAAAGGACAGCGTCATGGACGCCCCACAGAGCGGCTGCAACCTGACAGACTTGATCGGCGCGATCCCCTATCGGATGGCGTTGGCCGGTGGCTGGATCGATCAGCCGTTTGTCTCTCAGCTCAATCCCGAACCACCTGGCTCGATGGTGGTCGTCGCGCTGGAGCCAGTCTGCATGTTCATGGAACGCTGCGGTATGGGCACCAGCACCCGCCGGGTTGCCATGCGATCGTGGGGCGGAAGATTGCCCGATCGGGATCCGGCTCAACTTGTGCGCGAGTTATATGACGCCGAGAATCATGGCTTGGCAGAACCATCGGGATCGCAAGATATGGCAGGGATCATTTATCCGGGCATCAATCGGCTGGATTACGACTATGCTTGCGAAGGCGGTTACTTCCCGGTTCATGTCGAATCCAATAACGTTCCGGATGTGATCCACTGGCTGGAAGACGTGATTCACATGGTGCCAATCGCTCCCCGCCCCGCTGGATACGGCCCGCTGGGCGAAAAGCATCTGGACCGGGAATGGATTCGACGGCTAAGTCAATCGGGCAAGGATTGCTTCACGGCGATTCTGAACAAGGATGTGCGCAGCTTAGGCGCTTCGCTGAATGAATGCATGCAATGTTGGGAAACGATCCTGCCTAACACGGTGCGGCATGCTACCATCTCGATCGATCTCATGGCGATTCTGCGTTACTACCAATCTCGCTATGCGGGCGCGATGTACTCCGGTTGCGGCGGAGGCTATCTCTACGTCGTCTCTGACGAGCCCGTGCCAGGATCAATTCGCGTGAAGATACGCATCAAGGAATGACTATGAACGGCGTCGTCGTCACCGGCAGCTTTGACGATTTGAAAGCAAGGCAGGTCCGATTCTTAGAAGAAGCCTCCAATCTTGGAAATGTGCATGTGCTGTTGTGGGCCGACGAAGCCGTGCGAGCGCTGACCGGCCAGCCGCCCAAGTTTCCAGTTGAAGAACGATCGTATATGCTGCAAGCCATACGCTATGTGAACGCGGTTACGGCGGTTGCCACCCCGATCGAACCAGATGCGCTCCCAGCGGTTGCTGGTCTACGGCCCCCTAGCTGGGCGGTCGATGAAGCGAACGATTCACCTCAAAAACAGGCTTACTGCGCCGCGCACGGCCTGGCTTATCGGGTTGTAACCGATCGAGATGTGCAGGGCTTTCCAGTGACACCGCTGACCAACTCTGTCGCATCAGCGCCGCGCAAGAAAGTCGTCGTGACGGGCTGCTACGACTGGTTCCACTCGGGGCACGTGCGGTTCTTTGAAGAAGTGTCCGAGCTGGGCGATCTGTATGTCATCGCCGGCAGTGATGAAAACGTGCGGCTACTCAAAGGCGAAGGACATCCGTTGTTCCCGCAAGATGAACGGCGCTACTTCGTTCAATCCATCCGCTACGTCAAACAAGCCTTGATCTCCACGGGTCAAGGCTGGATGGATGCCGAGCCGGAAATCGATCTGATCAAGCCGGACATGTACGCCGTCAACGAAGATGGTGACAAACCAGAGAAACGCGAGTTCTGCCAGACGCATGGCATTCAATATGTAGTGTTGAAGCGCATTCCAAAAGAGGGCCTGCCACGACGGCAGAGCACCGATCTACGCGGATTCTAATCATAGGCGATGAAGGTGTAACATGGACTACGCAGTCATCATGGCCGGAGGCAGCGGTACGCGGCTCTGGCCGCTCAGCCGCCAGCACCGACCCAAACAAGCACTCAAGTTGATCGGGCAGCGCACGATGTTTCAGCACGCCGTCGATCGAATTCTCCCACTCTTTCCTCCCGAGCGCATCCTGGTGGTGACGCGCAACGAACATGCGACCTTACTGATGGAGCAGGTGCCCGAACTGCCGGCCGAAAACTTCATTCTCGAACCGGAAGGCCGTGGGACGGCACCGGCGATCGGGTTGGCCGCCATCCATCTCCAGCGCAGAGATCCGAGCGCCAGCATGGTCGTGCTCACGGCCGATCATTACATCACCGAGGCCGAAGAGTTTCGGCACGCCTTGACCGCGGCCCTGCACGTGGCGAAGGCGGGTCAATTGGTCACACTCGGCATCAAGCCGACCACGCCTTCGACCGGCTTCGGCTACATTCATCATGGGGCGAATTTGGGAACGATCGAAGGGTTCCCGGTTTTTCGGGTTGAACGCTTTATCGAGAAGCCCAACCTGGATACCGCCACGGCAATGATGAATAGTAGCGAGTATTCGTGGAACAGCGGCATGTTTATCTGGCGCGTGAATCGTATATGTGAAGAATTCGAACGTCAGATGCCCCAGTTCTATGCGCAACTGGCGGAAGTCGCAACCACTCTTGGAACGCCGTTATATGAAGCGACCATCAGCCGTATCTGGCCCAAAGTCACTAAACAAACGATCGATTACGGAGTGATGGAGGGGGCCGAAGACGTGGCGGTCATCCCGGTCGATATGGGTTGGACCGATGTGGGGAGTTGGGGCAGTCTGCTGACGTTGTTACCAGCCGATGATGACGGCAATATTCTGATCGGGTCGCATGTCGGAATCGATACTCACAATACGCTGGTAGTCGGTGATAAGCGGCTGATTGCGACGATCGGCGTCCAAGGATTGGTGATTGTCGATACGGATGATGCGGTGCTGGTGTGTCCGAAAGAACGGGAGCAAGCCGTGCGCGAGATGGTCGATAAACTCAAGCAGGGCGGCTTCAATCAATGGTTATAGGAACTTGATTTTCAAGAGGCTGCATAACGGGCGATACAACACCACGCCAACATGATTCTGATTTCTGGCCGAGTTGACGAAAATTGATCATGGCCGAAGTTGCGCACACGTTGCGGTGTAGGCTCGGCAGCTTTTCTTGAAGACACACCGAGAGCGTAATCGGGATAAGTGAATCCATGTCTGATTACGACAGATCAGATGTCAATCGGTTACTGAGAGTCTTGCGGCATCAAGAAGCAGATCGATTGCCCCATATTGAGCTGTGGGTGACCAGCCAGGCGGTCTATGAGTCCGTCCTGGAACGCCAGCTCGATTCAGGGCTGCTAATTCGCCCCAGGATGTTCATGGAGATTTTCCCCACCGCATGAAGAGCTAGCTTGCCCCAGCCAGGGCGTGTGGCAAGCTCGTCTTGATGCGCACCGATGGCAAGCTGGATGACATTCTTGCCGATCTTTCAAGATGTTGGGATCGATGTCAACCATCCGGTTGAACCGGAGTCCAACGACATCTTCGCAGCCAAGCAGCAGTGGGCTGGCAAGATGGCGTTTGTCGGTAACATCCACACGCCGTTGCTGGCCTACTAAATTCAATGTTAAGTAGTGGATCCAATTTCTGAAGTCCGTCGATGGGCAACTGTGGGAATTGCCTGGCCGACGGTTCCAATGTTCCCCTCAAGGAGAAACGACTATGACAACCCTGGCAACAAGATTCAAAAAAATCCAGATTGCACCGCAAGTCAGAGATATCCTTCCGCCGCTAGTCGGGCTGGTTCTCATTACGGCGGTGATCGGGATCCTTGCGCCTACGTTCCGGCAATGGGCCGCCATCGCCAACGTTTTTGAGAATGCTTCCATACTGTTCATCATGGCTACCGGCATGACCGTAGCGCTTATTGCCAACTGCCTGGATCTATCCGTAGGATCCACGTACGCCTTAGTGTCCGTTGTCACGGGGCAATTGCTGATCAATCAGGTACCGGTGCCCCTGGCCGTCTTGGGCGGGCTGGTCGCCGGCATCCTGTGCGGCGTGGTGAATGGATTGATTGTTACCCAGACTGGCATCCCGGCTTTGATTGCCACCCTGGGCACCCAATTGGCATTCCGCGGCGTTGCCAATATGCTCGGCGCGGCCGTCGATATGTCTCGCTTCCCGGCTGAGTTCGATATATTGGGATCAGGCACCTGGGGGCCGGTGATCAACTGCGTCATCGCATTTGGAGTTGTCTGGTTCTTCTTGAACAAGACCAAGCTGGGTTTTCACGCCTTTGCCATCGGTGGCAACGAGGAAGTGGCGCGGTTGGCGGGCATTCCGGTGAATCGGAATAAGATTATTTACTACGCCATTTGTGGGTTAATGGCCGGGTTGGCCGGCATCGTGTATACAGCGCGTGTGGACATGGCCGCCGTGAATCGCGGCCAGGGTATGGAACTCTGGGCTATCGCGGGAGTTGTCGTCGGGGGTACTAGTTTGGCCGGTGGTGTGGGCAGTGTGGTCAAGACCATCATCGGTGTGCTGATCATTAGCGTTCTGCAGGCCGGGATGATTCACTTGCATGTGCCGTCGTTCTGGCAGCAGGTGGCTACCGGTGCCCTGATCATTGTGGCTGTCTGGCTGGATTTCTTGCAGAGAAAAAACAGAGCGTAGGGTGCCATAAAAGTTTACGAGATGGGCCTTTTTCCCCAATTCCTGCGCTATATTGGCTGGAAACATTCCAAGAGCGACAAGCCGGTCTAATCTTTCGAGACTGGTCAGGGAACTTCTTACCTTGCCACTGATAGGCATATCCCTTGGATAGATGTTACAGATCGCCTTAGGAAAAGGCGATTGACGGGAGGTGATGCTTATTGAGGACGCGCCTAAATGCATGACCCTAATTTGTCCGTAAACCTTGAAACACTTACTACAGGAGGAAAGATGAAACACGCACGTGTATGGCAAACAGTTCTCGCATGTGTAATTCTAGCTTCGCTGGTGTTGACTAGCTGTGCTGCACCTGCGACGCCCACCCCCGCGCCCGTCGTGCCAACAGCGGCTCCGGTCGCTACTGCTGCACCCGTCCCCACTGCGGCGCCGGCTGCGAAGAATCCG
>PMCF01000434.1 GCA_003154115.1 Anaerolineae bacterium | reverse complement strand
GATAGAAAGTATAGGCATGCGGACCACTTGGGCTGGCTGTTGTGCGCGAATCCATGGGCACGAGCAAATGATCATTCCCTAACATCATAGTATTTGTATAGAAGTGATCAGCCCAGAATAGGCCCGGTTCATAAGAATCGAACTTATCTGGATCAGCCAGTGGCGCGCGCCCCAATGCCTGAAACTTGAAGCCGAACGTTTCTTCAAGACTACTAGAAACTACCAGGATTCCGGCAGCTTTAGCGTCTTTTACTGCTGCCATGACTTCATCATAACCCTTTTGTTCTGGACTCCAGCCGACGGATATGGAAATTACCCGAATTTTATGCTCCTCCGGCAATTGACGGTTAACGTCCAATATGCGGTGAATACCTTGGGCGATATAATGAAAGTTGTAAGTGAAGCCATCGGGGGTGCTTGTATCAAAATCACCTGCATAGCAAGCGATGTAGTACAAATCTGCTTCTGGAGCTACACCGACCGTTTTACCCACGGCAAGGGAGGCCACGGCTGGTCCATGCATTTCAGTCATCGCATTGGGGGCAATATTGATTTCTTCGTAGAGTTGCATCCGATCGGCATATTCTTGATGCTCCACGATCAATGGTTGATCGATGATGGCAAGGCCCACGCCTTGGCCCGTAATTCCTTTGGCGTGCAGGGAGCGAATACCTAAGCCGGGGTTCTTGCCCAACTCTTTTGCCTGTGCTTCGTCTGGGGGCAGAATGTCGGTTGAAGGCGACGGTGTGTCGTCCCCTCCCCAAGACGCGGGATGCCGATCGATCTTGGGGAATTTAATCGGCACAGAAGCCAGGGGCGGCGTTGCTGCTCCCGTCGAGCATTCAAGGCTGTAGGTGGCTTGCTGTGCTTCAGCAGGTGAGCGGGGAACCCCTTCGCCGACGAGCACGTAGAGCCAACCTTCGTACTGCACAGTATAGGTGACGCTGCTGCTCAAATCGCCTGCGGCGCGATTAACATCGTCGCTGCCATTTATCCCGTTACGATCGCCGTCGTAAAGAATGAGATTGGTGTCGGTGCCGGGTGACAGATCGAGGGTGTGGCAAGTGACAAGCATACCCGGCTTCACGCGGACTTTGAAGTAATCATTGTCCCAGCTGCCAGCAGTAGGCGTGAGCATGGCAAAGTTAAGCCGATCGTACTTCACATTCAAGTCGATGGAAGTGGCCTGATCGAAATCATCATTTGGCTCGAAGCGATCTGCGCTCGATGGTACCGGGTCCGATGGCGCTGGAGTTGTTACCGCAGCAGAGGGCGTCACACATTCGAGGCTATAGGTTGCTTGCTGTGCTTCAGCAGGTGAGCGGGGAACCCCTTCGCCGACGAGCACGTAGAGCCAACCGTCATATGTCACAGTATAAGTAACGCTACTGCTTTTATCGCTCGTGGTCGGGTTGGCGTTGTCGTTGCCTTCAAGGCCATTCCGACTTTCGTCGTAGAGGATCAGATTGGTATCGGTTCCCGCAGAAAGATCTGATGTGCGGCAGGTGATAGACATCCCCGGCTTCACGCGGACTTTGAAGTAGTCCGAATCCCAGCCGTCGGCGTTTGGAGTAAGCATGGCAAAGTTGAGATGATCGTATTTCACGTTCATATCGATCAGTGTGGCTTGATCGAAATTGTCGTTCGGCTCGAAGCGATCTGCCCCCGTAGGTAAAAGCGGTGACGATAGTGGTGTTGCCGTGGGTAGCCTGGTAGGAGTGGGTGATGGAAGTACAGTTGACGTGATCGTCGCTGCAAGCTGTGCGCCTGCCCAGGATTGATTGGGGGTTCGAGTTGAAGACACGACAATGAGGGCGAACGCTGCCACAACAATTGTACCGATAATGGCCATGGTCTGTTTCCGCATGAAAGACCTCCGTTTGTGTTGAAGAATGGCGCGCACTGTTTCATCTGAAGCGGCCGGGTGGGCATAACGCCGTGAGTGTAGCGCATGAGTCAACCGCGGCTGAAGTGCAGTCAGTTGATCGGTATAGGCGCGGCACTGATCGCACGCCGCCAGATGCGCGACCAGATCGGCTTGCTGATCGGCGCTGAGCTGCTGGGCCGCCTCGTGCAGAAATTGAATCGCTTGTTCGTGCGTCAGTATATTCATAGGCGATCCACCTGTCCGTCGAGCGCGACACGCAACTGATCGTGAGCTCGGCGCAAGCGGGTATGTACGGTGCGTTCGCTGACGTGCAACACCTGAGCGATTTCGGCAATGGGCAGCTCGTGCTCGTAACGCAGGATGATGGGTAACTGGAATTTTTCATCCAGCGCCCGCACGGTCCGGCGCACGGCCTCGTCAGATTCACGCGAGACGACAGTGACTTCAGGATGTTCCATATCAGGTCGGGTCACTTGAAAGATAGATTGCATGACGTGCTGCAACCGTTCTTTAGCGCGGCGCTTGCGCAATCGTCCCCGGCACACGTTCACTGTGATGGCATACAGCCACGTCTTAAAGGCCGCATCACCGCGATACGAACGCAGCGCACCCAGCACCGAGACAAACGTGTCCTGCGCGGCCTCGTCGGCTTCGGCGGCGTCATCCAGAATGGAGTAGGCCAGTCGGTAGACGAGCTGCTGGTAGGTGTGCACCAGGGTCTCGATCGCGGCCTCGTCACCGTCGAGACAGTGTTGAACCAGGAGATAGGTCGTCGAATCGTTCACTTTGCTAGATTAGATGCAGTTCGCGTGGAAAAACTGAAGCGTTCTGGCGATCAATTTTAACCCACATAAAAAGCCTCACGGAGAATCATTCCAGCGAGGCCGAAGTGGATGATAGGAACCGGGTTTCGATGGTTGCGTCAATCTCGAAACATGGCGGCGATGCGGCAGCTCTCGATCGGGTAACGACCGATAGCGGCTTCATCGGAGAGCACGACACCACGATAACCCTCAAGTAGAACGTCGTGCAGATAGCACACTTCCGATCGAGTCGGCGTGGAATAGTCGGTCATATGTTCCAGGACTTGTCCGGCCATGAAGGCCGGGATCGGTAGATCGCCGATCGTGTTGGAGAAGCGCCGCACCGCTTCCGCCATCGATCGGATGCCTAGCTCTGCGCCGAGATCGCCACGGCAGACCCACAGCTCATCGGCCACTTCAGCCATGAGCGGCGCTTCATCCAGCGCAGCCTGCCGCTCTAGTTTGGCGATGAGATACGTCGCATCTCCAAAGTGGGCGCGATACTTGCGCAGTTCTGCCGCGTCTCTGATGTACGAGATGGCGTAGCGCACGAATGGCAGGTGTTGCGTCTGATTGAGAATCGCGCGATCTTTGTCGTTCAACTTTTCCTGCCGATAATCCGAGGCAGTGAACGTGATCCCTTTGCGCGCGGATAACTCCCCGCCGCTGATCACCCTGGCACGTAGCAGCTCCGGCTCGATCGATTCGCGCACGAGCCTAATCTTTGCATCGTTCAGAACGATCTCATGACTCGACACAGGGGCTGCGTGAAAGAAATCGAGATGAGGTACGGGCAGCACGGCGGGACGATCGGATGAGGCGGCACAGATCAGTTCGATGTGTTGATCGGGCGCAAGAGCGCACGTGGGGAATTCACCCAGCCGCCACTTGCTCCCTTGCAGATCGAGCACCAACGCGGGGACAGGATTTAGCGCTGAGAGAAATGGAGTCAGTCGATCGAGCCAGTGCTGAAGCTGCGCCAAGGTGAGATGCGAGGTGTTCAAGCGAAAGGCCGTTGCTCCCGCGTCTAACATCGCCTGCCAGATCGCTGGCGTATTGCTGCTAGGCCCGAGGGTCGCAATGATGTCGTAGTTCATAGCGCCACAAAGTGTAACACAGCCCGGCGTTAGTGCAAACAAAAGACCTCGCGGACACAGCGTGTTCGCGAGGTCTTACCAATAACTAGCGATTCAATGTCAGTAAGTTAGCGAGTTGGTCATGTCATTCCCGCGTGCTTTCGCTCATGCGTGCCGCCAGGCCCCGGTGAGGCCTGGGTACGGCATGGCGGGAATCCAGCTGCCCGGCCAGCGTAATTGGCTGATAGTCACTCTGGATGCCCGACACGTCGTACCCGGCACGTTGTGCCGGCGACGCGCTAGGCGAAAGCATTTGGGCATGACGTTACACCCGGCTTAATTTACTGACATTGACTAACAACTAACGACCAATCACATCCAGCGCTCCGGCCACACTCGCTTCCGGCTTGATGTTGACTTGCACGTCGATCAACTGACCGTTCTCGTCGACGACGAAGTGGCTGCGGATGATGCCCATGTACGTCTTGCCCATCATCGACTTTTCGCCCCAGACGCCATAAGTTTCGGCCACGGCGTGATCTTCATCGGAGAGCAGCGTGAAGGGCAGATTGAACTTGGTCTTGAACCTTACGTGCGATTGTTCGTTGTCCGGGCTGATGCCTAACACGACGGCGTTCTTCTCCTGGATGTTCACATAGTTGTCGCGGAAGCCGCACGCCTGCGTGGTGCAGCCGGGCGTGTCGGCCTT